>CANQSU010000042.1 GCA_947626585.1 uncultured Oscillospiraceae bacterium | reverse complement strand
AGCCTGCCTCCAAAGACCACGTTTGGGTGATCTTTCGCCATTTCCCGATATTGCGCCAGAAGCCTCTCGTTCTTCTCACCGCCAACAGGTTTACAGGCAAGCCGGCCGGGGATCCACTCCTGGGGGTACTCGAAGGCCACCACGGTCTTCTTACTCTTTTCGTTCAGGAAGTGCTTGTACTCGATGATTCGGGCACATCCCTCGTGGTCCTCGTCGAGTTCCTTTGGTTCAGGGTTGACAATAGCTTGATCCTGATAAAACTCCTGCTTCATTTCCTCAATCTCGATCTTCAGGCTGTCATACTCCAAATGCCCAAGGTTGTACTCAAAGAACCCGTCGATCCCTCCGGTGTAGAGTACCCTGTCCGCGATATCCGGATGGACCTCCATTAGATGCTTGTACCCCACGCCCGTCACGGCGGGAATGCCCTTCAGAAGCCCCTCGATGAGTGGGTTATAGCCGCCAACAGGGATATAGCCATCCTCAAAGTCTACAAACCGCGCGTAGCGATTCACGTAATCCCAAATTTTTTTGTCCTCTGTTCGGAAGATGTGGGTCCCGTATTTATGGACCGTCACGCCGTCCATACTCTCGCAGTAAACATTGCCGCCCAACTGCGATCTTCCGTCGATGACCATGCACTTCTTCCCCCGGTCCGTCATCTCACGGGCGAAGGTGCAACCGAAAAGGCCGGAGCCTACAATGAGATAGTCATAATGCCCGTTGAGGCTGTCCAGCTTCTCTTTTGCCTGGTCCAGTGTAATCTTCTTGTCCAAATACTGCTGGTAGAAACTGCATATGATGTCCGTGTCCCCAAAGGCAATCTGATTGCCCTTCTCAAGCCAAAGGACCTTAGTGCAGAGCTCTTGGACCTGACTGAGCGAGTGAGACACCAAAATCGTCGTGGCCCCGCCGGCGATGATCTCCCGCATCTTGGCCTCACTTTTCTTGCGAAAAGCACCGTCGCCGACGGACAGCACCTCGTCCAGAATGAGAATATCCGGCTGGACGAGAGAGGCAATGGAAAAAGCAAGCCTTGATTTCATACCGGAGGACAACTGCTTAAATGGCCTGTCCTGAAAGTCTTGGAGTTCCGCGAACTCGATGATCCGGTCATACGTCTCGTCCATAAACTTCCGCGTGTACCCCAGCATAGCGCCACGCAGATATGTATTCTCCTTGACCGTCAACTCCCCGTCAAATCCGCTGGCCAGCTCCAACAGCGCCGCAATATTCCCTTTCCGCTTTACCCATCCTTCCGTTGGTTCCATGATCCCGGAAATGACCTTCAACAGTGTAGATTTCCCTGCCCCGTTGGAGCCAATGATGCCCAGCATCTCGCCTTTTTCCAGTTTGAATGATATATGCCTGTCCGCCCAGAACTCGTTGACACGATAGTTGTGTGTCAGCTTGCGCATCACGTATTCCTTTAGTCCAATATCTTTAAAATCCCCAGTTAAGTAACGGATGGAGACATTTTTTACCTCAAGTACACTCATTTGTCCCCTCCGTTATACGTAATACAAAAATTTAGTGTTATACTTCTTATACATAAAGCACCCCAACCCCAGGGCGATCACCACATCCGCCGCCATAAGGAGGTGGAACCAGATCGTCGGAACGGTCGCTTCTATGACAATCTTGCGGAAGTAACGGATGAAAAGATAGATTGGGTTGAGCAAAAACAGATTCCTAGCCTGTGGACTGTAGCGGTCGATCGTATAAAAGATTGCCGACAGATACATGAGAAGCCGGGTAAACACGTCATACAGGTATTGTATGTCTCTAAAAAATACATACATCGCTGATAAAATCAGTCCAACCCCTATGTTGAACAAAATCAAACAGCAGATAGGATAGAGCAGGCAGACAAACTTCCATGTAAAGGGAAGTCCGTCGAAAACGACAAAGATAAAGAAAATCACCAAAGTCAGAAGGAAGCTGATGAAGGTCTGCACGTTTTTGGAAAGCAAGAATAAATACTTGGGAACAGTGACTTTTGTAAAAATTTTGGAGTTCTCCATCAGGCTTTTCATGCCGCTCTTGGTGGACTCCGAGTAGTAGGTGAAGATCAGGTTTCCGCAGAAAAGATATATCGTGTAATGCGGCGTGTCCCGTCCGAAAAACTGGGTGAATATGATTTTCATGACCAGCAGCAACAGGAGCGGAGACAGCAGGCTCCACCCCATGCCCAAGACCGTTCGCTTATATTTCTTTTTGAAATCCCGTTTGACCAGCTCCTCGAACAGGAACTGATAACGAAGCGCCTTTTGGACGATTTTAGTATCCTGAAATATCTCCAGGCCAAAGGCCACGAGCTTCGCCCCGGTCAGTACAATAGCTGTTGCGGCAACGCTCATTAGAAGATACGCCACTGTAAAAACAGCCAGCGTCATAGCGATAATTTTTACAAATAACGCAAAGCTCAAGCCAGGAAGCTCGGCTGTGACCTTGACTCCCGTTTCTCCCTCCATATATGTGTCGATTCGGACGGTCTTGCCGTCAATGCCGGCCTCCACGATGCCCTTCCACTTGTTGCCTGTAAATACCAGCTCCGTCTTCTCAACAGCATCGATTTTGAGAGTGATGCTGTCGGAGTTCGCGCCCTCGATCCGATCGTCCCCCGCCTCAAACCAGCAGTAGGACTTTTTGTACCAGGTCCACTCGCCCGATTCGAGCTTAGGCAGCCCAATGGATTCGCCGTTGAGCTTGATGTCCTTGAAATAGATCTGGCTGTTCTCCGCTTTTTCGTTTTTCTCCCCGGTGGCCGTGACAGTCAGAGTCCTCTGGGGACGAGGTATCGAGGCCGCTATCGAGAAGGACGCAAATACAGCGCAAACACACAGTACCAGAAAGGCGTACTGTGTGGATTTTTTGTATCTTCGCCACTTCAATCTGCGCCATACCGCGATCACTGCCCCGGCTATGGCCAACTCAAGCAGAAATGTTACCCATCGAATCATTATGGAACCTCATTTGTCGAAATATGATAAGCATGATTGTAAATCATGCCGCAAACGTTCTCAGAAAATACGTATCGCTCCAAACGTCACCGCCGTCATGATCCCCGCCGCGATGAGGACGCCGAGGAAGATTGTCGACACCGCCTTTTTAAGCCTCATGTCCAGCATGGCGGCAACGAGGGCTCCCGTCCATGCGCCGGTTCCTGGAAGCGGAATTGCCACTAAGAGGCACAGACCAATGACACTGTATTTTTGGACAATTTTGCCCTTCACGTGTGCCTTCTGTTCGAGTTTGGTGATCAGCCCGTCAAGTTTGACAAAATGTTTTCTCAGCCAAGCAAAGATATGCCTGATGTACACGATGATAAATGGCGCCGGTACCATATTTCCCAAAACTGCCGCTGTCAGGGCGAGCGGGTACGGCAGCCCCAACGCGATACCATAAGGCAAACCGCCGCGGAGCTCGACTACGGGAACCATGGAAATCAGGAACGTGGCAAGGAGGCGGTCTAAAGTTGTCTCTGTCAGAAAAGTGAGCACCCCTCACCTCGTCAACAACACCACGCCCAGACAAACAAGCCCTATCCCCGCGACCTTCTTCCCCGTTATCCTCTCCCCCAGGAAGCGGTTGGAGATAAGCAGGGACCAGATATACGCTATGGCGGACATCGGGTACAGCACCGTATAGTCCATATACCGGAGCAGGACCACGTTCATCAGCGCCCCGGCCACATACAGCACGCCGCCCACGTAGAAGTTGGGTATCTTGAGAAGTGAGAATATCCCGTCCATTCGTTCGGTGCTCTTTTTGAAGAAAAAAGCCCCCAGAGAGCCCAGAAGCGTCATCAGAAGTACAAAAACGTAGATCATTTCTCCGCCCCCGTTTCCGAGGAACTCAGGAAAATGAGTCCCACGATTATCACCGCCACGCCGGCTATTTTCATAAAGGTTATCTTTTCGTCCAGCACCGTCGCCCCCAAAAACAGCGAGAGCACATATCCCACGCTCATCATGGGGTGCAATACGGACAGTTCGCCGTAGCGCAGCGCCAGTATCATAAGCAGCGCCCCCAGCCCGTAAAGCCCCAGTCCGACGACTACCAGTATTATCGAATCATCTCTTGACGCCAGCTTCCACAGCAATTGCCCCGTACACGCCAGCGCGGCGGAGAGCAGGATCAACACGATTCCTTTGTATATTGACTTAACTTTTTTCATTCAACTTTACTCCAGCGATTCCAGTATCAGGCCAGCAGTTTTTCGGCAGCCTCTGCCAACGCGTGGACCCTGCCATTGCATTCCTCTTCTGTCCTGCCGTGAGCAAGCACATAAACCTTGATTTTCGGCTCCGTTCCCGACGGGCGCACCGTCACACGGCTCCCATCCTCCAATTGAAATTCCAGAACGTTTGAAGCGGGAAGGCCTGTCATTTCAGGGCAATTATAATCCACAACAGCACTGACACGTTCTCGACCGATCTCCTCAGGCGGCACGTCCCGGAGTTTGCCCATGATCGCGGCCATTTTCGTGGCTCCGCTGGCCCCTCCATATTGGACAGACATCAGTTTCTCCGCGTGATAACCGTATTTCTCTTTCAACTCATCCAGCGCCTGAGCAATGCCCTTGCCCATCCGCTTATAATATGCCGCCATGCCGCAAATCATCAGGCTGGCGTTGACCGCATCCTTATCTCTCACATGTGTCCCGGTCAGATAGCCGTAGCTCTCCTCGAACCCGAAAATAAATCTGTCGCTCTCTCCGCTCTTTTCCAGCTCTCCGATTTGTTCCCCGATGTACTTAAAGCCCGTCAAGGTCCGGCGCAGCTCTACTCCATAATTCGCCGCTACCGCGTCAGCCATGTAGGTCGATACCACGGTCGTGACCGCCACCGGGTCATGAGGCAGTGTTCCACTCTCTTTTTTTGTCTTGCAGATATAGTCAAACAGAAGGATACCAACCTCATTCCCATTCAGGAGCCTGTATCCGTCTCCGTCAGGCACCGCTATTCCCACGCGGTCGCAGTCCGGATCTGTGGCAATGAGAAGGTCGGGACGATATGCTGCGCAAAGCTTCAAGCCCAGCTCCATAGCCGCTCTCTCCTCGGGATTTGGACGCGGGCAAGTGGGAAACCGTCCATCCGGCTTTTCCTGTTCCGGGACCACGATCAGTTCCTTTACGCCCGCTCCCGCAAGAGCCCGTTTTACACATTCAAGTCCAGTGCCGTTCAGGGGAGAGTAGACCACCCTCAGCCCGTCGATCTGATCGGGGAGCAAACTGAGTTCCGTCTCTATGAAACGGTCCAAAACCGTCTCTGGGATCTGATGTATAAGGCTCTCATCGATCGCCGGAAGCGGATCAAAGTATCCCATGGCATTGATTTCGCTCAAAATCGATTTTGCCGCCTCATTTGTGATTTGGCAGCCATCCCGCCCATATACTTTATAGCCGTTGTACTCCGCCGGGTTATGGCTGGCCGTGATCATCACGCCCCCGCCGCATCCCAGCTCTCGTACCGCCCAACTGAGGGCCGGAGTCGGCTCCAGTCGGGGATAAAGCCAAGCTTCAATGCCATAGGAGGACAGCGTCCTGGCGGTCTCCTCAGCAAACAGCCGGGAATTGATCCTGCTGTCAAAAGAAACTGCAACGGAGCGGGAGAGACCCTTCTTCAGGATATAGGCCGCCAGTCCGCGTGTCGCCCGCCGGACTACATAGATGTTCATGCGGTTTGTCCCGCAGCCCAGCATTCCCCGGAGCCCGCCGGTCCCAAACTCAAGATCTTTATAAAATCTATCTTTGATCTCGCCGGCATCATCCCGAACAGCCTTCAGATCCTCCGCTGACTCGCTGTCCACGCACTCCAGCCATTGCGCGAATCGTTCCTTCTCCTCCATGGTTTTTTCACCAGTCCCACTCAAACCGTTCAATATCCTCCTCGGCCAGCTCCGGGCCGATTTGGACCTCGATCAGATGCAACTCAGTCACGGCCCTTATGGAATGCATGGCTCCGCGGACGATATACGCCACATCTCCGCGGCGCACATTCCGAATGTGTCCGTCCAGGAGCAGATCTCCGGTCCCGTCCACCACAGTCCATATCTCATCACGGTTTTTGTGCCGCTGGTAGCTTAGCTTCTTGCCGGGCTTTATGAGCAGGTGCTTTGTCAGTGACTTCTTACCGTCGCTGTGTGTCATGTAATTGAGTACCTTATAGCTTCCCCACTGCCGCTCCTCGTACATTGGGCGCTGGTCGATGCTGTCAACATAGGGCTTTAAAAGGCCGCTGGCCCATTTGTCCGTCACAAGTATCCCGTCAGGGCAGGCGGCAATGACGGCGTCCTTGATGCCCAGGGCAACTATCGGAATATCAAGCTCATTGATTATGTGCGTGTTGTCCGTGCCCTCACCGCTCAGGACCTTTCCGGCATAGGGCTCCTGCATCACATCTGCAAGAGTGTTCCAGGTGCCCAGGTCCTTCCATTCTCCATAGTGAGGGACCATGGCTATGGATTTGCAGGCCTCAACTATCTCGTAGTCGAAGCTGATCTTCCTGAGCTTCCCGTAATTTTCTCTGATGTAGTCGTAGCTTTTGGGCTCGATATACTTTCTGACAATGTCCAGAATATATCCCATTTTGAAGGCAAACACGCCGCCGTTCCAGAAGGCGCCTCTCCCCAACAGCTCCTTGGCAAGTACCGTGTCCGGCTTTTCCACAAAGCGCTCTATATTCATAAGCTCCGAGGTCTGCTCCGCCTTCGGAACGATATAGCCGTACTTCGTGGCGGGGTACGTCGGGCGTATTCCCATAAGCACCATATCAACGTTCGAGGTCTGCACCGCCCGGTCCATCTTCCGGATCGTGGCAAAATACTCCTCGTCCGCGTAAGCGTCAACCGGCATGATCACCACTGTCTCATCGAGGCCGCAGTTGCGCTCAGCGGCAAGGAAGACCGCCCCCAGCGCGATCGCCGGGAAGGTGTCCCTTCTCTCCGGCTCCAGCGCGATGTCCACGCCGCTCCCCAGCTGCTGACGGATCGTATTTTGTTGCGTATCGGTTGTGGAAATGACGATTGGCGCGTCGATATTCGCCTCACGAAGCTGGCGGTAAACCCGCTGGATCATGGACTCCTTCGTTCCGTCCGGCGCGCGCAGCACCTTAAGAAATTGCTTGGCTCGCGTCTCGCTGGACAGCGGCCACAGTCTTTTCCCGGAACCCCCTGAAAGCATAATGATGTTCATATATGTACCTCTCTGATCTTATCGTTTTATTAGATTCCCTCTTTGCGGACGAGGGCCATATCGTGTTCCACCATCCTGCGGACCAGCTCCTCGAACGGCGTTTTGCAGGGGTCCCAACCCAGCACCTTCCGGGCCTTTGCGGGATCGCCCAGCAGGTTCACCACGTCCGTCGGGCGGAAGAAGGCGGGGCTCACCTCAACGACGGTCTTACCGTTGGCCTTATTGACACCCTTTTCATCCACACCGGAGCCTGTCCACTCAAGATCGATCCCAACGTGCTTAAACGCCAGGGTCGCAAACTCCCGCACACTGTGCTGGACACCGGTGGCGATCACAAAATCGTCCGGCTTTTCATGCTGAAGTATAAGCCACATGCACTCCACATAGTCTTTTGCGTAGCCCCAGTCCCGCAGGGAGTCCAGATTGCCAAGATACAGCTTATCCTGCTTGCCCTGGGCGATCCTTGCCGCCGCAAGTGTGATCTTCCGTGTGACGAACGTCTCTCCCCGGCGCTCTGACTCGTGATTGAACAGTATCCCGTTTGACGCGAACATGCCGTATGCCTCCCGGTATTCCCTCACTATCCAGAAGGCATACTGCTTGGCCACCGCGTAGGGGCTGTACGGGTGGAACGGCGTCAACTCATTCTGCGGCACCTCCTCCACCTTGCCGTAAAGCTCAGACGTAGACGCCTGATAGACCCTGCACGTCTTTTTCATACCCAGCATCCTTACAGCTTCCAATATCCGCAGCGTCCCCAAAGCGTCCGAATTTGCGGTAAACTCCGGCACATCAAAGGAGACATGTACATGAGACTGGGCCGCCAGATTATATATCTCGTCAGGCTGTGTCTGCTGGATGATCCGGATAATGCTGAGCGAATCTGTCATATCTCCGTATTGGATATGAAATCGCGGATTGCTCTCTATTTTCTCCAGACGCGCACGCCTTTCAGTGGATATTCTCCGCACCAATCCGTAAACCTCGTATCCCTTTTCCAATAAAAACTCCGCCAGATATGACCCATCCTGCCCTGTAACTCCGGTAATTAATGCTCGCATAATTGTTCTCCTTATGTTTATTTTGGTATTATTTAAGAATCCAGAGTGAAAATATCCTTTGTCCCATCCTCATTTTCTACTCCCAAATCATACATTCCTATCATGAGGGTATCCTTAGAAAACTTAAAAGCGTGTACCGTGTAAGGCTCAAATTGGAAAAAGGATCCGATAGAAAATGAAACGGTTTCATTAATCCCGTCCCTGCTGAGTTTCGCTTCACATTCTCCCTCAATGATGTAAAATGCCTCTCGGTTCTTCTTGTGATAATGCCCTCCCCTGATCACTCCCGCCTCTGAGTACAAAACATTGACCTGCCTGTATCCTTCACGAACAAGTTGGATCAGTTTTCCTCTTTCGTCCTCGTGGGAAAAATCAGGTTCTAATATTGTAAACAACATTTTTATTTCACCCTGTCCCTGGTACTCAAATAGTATTTATACATGATGCTTATTGCTGTATTTAAATCGTATTTCGGCCTCCATCCCATTTCCTGTATCCTTGAAGAATCGGGAATACGGCGCATGATACCGTCCGGTTTCGTTGTATCACATGTAATGCTCCCTTTG
This sequence comes from uncultured Oscillospiraceae bacterium, assembly GCA_947626585.1. Taxonomy (GTDB): domain Bacteria; phylum Bacillota; class Clostridia; order Oscillospirales; family Oscillospiraceae; genus RUG626. The sequence continues at coordinate 11,108 of CANQSU010000042.1, read as the reverse complement.
TAACCTACACATTTTTTAACGCACTCCGCCAACTCATATATCGAGGTACCTCCTGTGCCGGAGCTTATATTATAAAGTCCATACTGTATATCTTTTTCCATGAGCATGACGCAGGCTGACGCAACATCATCGCTGTATAAGAATTCTTTTACCGGTCGTCCCGTCCCCCAGAGCACAAACTCCTTTTCCCCTTTTTCCTTAGCTTCATCCATCCGCGCGATCAGTGAGGCAACTACACTTGCCTTCTCAGGGTCAAAGGAAGAATTGATCCCAAAAAAGGCGCATGGAACGACCGTAAAAAATTCTCTCCCGTATTCCCGCCTATAATAGTCACATAGCTTTACGCCCACTGTTTTCGCGAGGCTGTATGGCAGATCCTTTTGCTCCGGCATAGCGGTAAAAAAATCCTCCTCACGCAAAATGCCGTTCTCCTTGTTTGGATAGATAAAATCACTGCTCATGAAAAGGAGTTTTTTTATGCCGTATTTGTACGCGCCGCTTATAACGTTGTTCTGTATTTGCAGGTTTTCCAGAAGCAGCTCGACCGGATGGGAATTGCGATACATGATCCCACCTACTTTTGCAGCGGTCAAAAACACATATTCCGGGCGATGAAAAGCGAAATAGCTCTGGACCTGTTCCGTTGAAGTCATATCTATCTCTCGGTGTCCGGGCGTCAGGATATGAGAATATCCGCTTTTTTGCATGTGCCGCACAATGGCGCTTCCCGCGACGCCGGAAGCGCCTGCGACTAAGATGGCAGAATCTTTATTCACATTATCACCCACTGTTAAATAAGCTCGTCCGCTAATCTCATGGCCAATCCAACCGTGACATCAGAATTATGTTGCTGATGCTCGCCCCAGCGTCCAAGGCCGTATACATTCTTTTTTCTGGAATATGTCAATAGCTCCGACATGATTTGAGGCTTTCTGACCGTATGGACCGGATACGCGTACTCGTTCATGTAGCTCAGCCTCGACGGGCATTCACCCTCTTTATAGAGACCCAGCCTCTCCTTTTGCGTCTCCACTAGCATCCCGTGAAAACCAGGAAGGAGGTTCTTCAGCAGGGTAAGACGGTGAAACGGCAGCTTAGGATTTGCGCAATACATCCACTGAGCGTCTGTCTCCAGCTCTTTATCTACGAACCGCACCTCCACTGACGTTGACTTCAACTCCGAGACTTTTTGTCTCAATTCCTCCGGGATCCCTTTGATCGTTTTAAAGGCCGTCCACGGAATAGTATTGACGATCACGTCCGCCGAATAGCTTGTCCCATCGGCGGCGGTCACGGTCCTCGTATCCATATCGATCGTCTCCGCCGCGCAATTATAGTGAATGTGCGCGTCTATGCTGTCAGCCATTCGCTTCCACACCTCACCGTAGCCATATTTCGTATAATAGAAAGAGGCATGACAGGGCTGTTTTCCATAGAATCCTCTATTAAGGCAACTCATTAGCGTTTCCCGGAAGGAGACGTCAGGTAGCTTGTAAAGCCAATACGTTCCCATTTCGGACAGGTTATCTCCGTACATTTTCGTGTTATATGGAAGCATATAGTCTTCTGCTATCCTGTTGCCAAGCTTCCAATAGACCCAGTCCACAAAATCCTCCGGCATAGGAACGCCCGTGTTGCACCCGGCTTTGCTGATAGACTCCAGATAATCCACCTGGTCCTCCCGCTTCAGCTGCCATATGTTCGCTTCTATGGGGCTTCCGATAATTTGTCCGTCCGGCATCATAATCTTGCTATTGCGCTCAAAAGTCGTCCAATTATCCTTAGGTAGGAAACGAAATAGATACGAACAAACCTCCGGGTTTTGCGCATCCAACCAATGAGGCCCGCCTATATCCACCGGCACGCCGTCCACCATAACTGTCCGGCACAGTCCCCCGGCTTCCTTTTCCTTTTCGAGTATCGTAAAGGTATCCACGCCCATGTCCTTGAGCCTGTTCCCTAACGTCAGCCCCGCGGGGCCCGCGCCTAAGATCAAAATGTTCATAATGTGGCCTCCCTCTTGTTTTGTCCGCCCAGTTCCTCCATAAGCTCAGCGTAGTCAACGCCGGGTCTGAGCATCTTCTTCCGTCTCGCGAAGCGCCAGCGGAAAGCGGGACGCAGATAGACGAAATTCGCCAGGAGCGGGTTTACCGTCACGTCCTCCTCCTCGGCCCTTGAAACAGCCGCGACCTCGTGGAATTTCACACCCAGTCTTAACGGCACAACTACCTGTTCCAGGTTTATAGGGTGCTTCATCTCCCGGAAGTTTATTGACCGGTAAAGCGCCGTCGGCGCCAGATGCACTCCGAATGTAAAGTCCGTGAGTTTGGAAAAATAGAATACCTCAAGAAATTTCTGGCTCAGCCAGTTCCACACCTTTTTGACCGGATCGTAGTTGACGAATCCTCCGCCCTTCAGCCAGCGCGAAAGCGAGACGATCGCCCCCGGATACTCCTTTGCCACGGCTATCATTTCCGGCAGCTTCTCCGGCGCCGTGTTCAGATCCGGCGTCACGAGCACACAGTGGGAGCCCTTCGCCGCCATAAACGCATCGATCATCGCCCCACCAAAGCCCGGAAGCGTCTGGTGAAGCACCGAGAACGGTACGTTCACCTCCTCCGCCAGCTTTTTCCCGGCTTCTATGTACTCAAATGATTCCGGATTCGTCTTCTCGCAAACCACTGTGATAAACTCCGCGATGTCCGCCGGATCGTTCATATCCAGTACCGTCCTCACCGCCTGAACAAACGTTCCCGTCTCCCTGATCGTCGGCAGTATGATACTGACTGACTTAAAAATCATTTCACTGCACCCCTCTTCCGTCGGTCATACACCAGCATCCATACCAGGGCGGCGACCCCCGCGACAGTCAGCGCAAATCCAAATGTCATCCCGGTCGGAACAAACCTGAATTCTACCGTGTGCTCGCCTGCTTCGAGTTCAATTGCCATAAATGCGGTATTGGCCTGAAAAATATCGGTTTTCACTCCGTCTACATAGGCGGTCCACCCCTCGTCGTAAGGAATGGCCAAACACATCATTTTATCTTTGGATACAGAGATCTCCCCTGTCAATCCCCTCCAGTTTGTTTCAACGTTCTCAAGAGTTTCCTCCCGCAGCGCGTCGACCTGCTCGCCGTAATGTTCCATCGGCTGGCACCAGATCTGCAAGTCCTCCAACGGGAAAACGCCCTTGTTTGGAAATGTAATTGTACAGGTTGTGTATCCGTCTTCCGAGTAACCCAGATTGATCAGTTGCGTCTTCTCCCCATGGGAAAGGTTATAGCTATCCGGACAAAATCTCGTTCCCCGTGCCTTCACCTTACCAACAGAAGCCGTCAATCTCCAGTTGCTTGTTGTCGAGAGATTGACCACGCGTAAATATGTCTCCGCTTTCGGCAATCCTTCAAAGGTAAGGGTCAACGTGGCGTTTGCCTCGGAAACCGACAATTCCCCCTCGCCCCAGTGCAATCCCTTTTCCTCAAGCACCGTTGCCTGGACCTGGGTCGCTGTCAAATCCGGTTCTGTCTTTTCGATCTCGTCAGAGCCGGGCCTTTTATCCAGCACAATAGTCTGCAACTGCGCCTCCTGCTTCTCCAGAGCGTTCAGCGACTCATACTCATCTCGCGGCAGATAATGATCATATGTGTATCCTATTGGAAGTGTATATTGATTCTCTAAAATGACATCCACATACTTTCCGTTCTCAACGCGATCCACCTCTTTAAATCCGTATGGGAGCACCCATTTCCCCATATCCCTTGCAAGATAGTATTTCACGCCAGCCAGCGTGAACATTGCCGTGCGACTGAAGGGACCATAATCAAGGTTTATGACGCTGTATTTTTCCCGTTCCAATTCCTTGGTCCAGTCAACATAGGACGGATAGATCGTGGAATTGGAAGCGTAAGTGGTCAGACCGTTGATGCCCCAATAGAACGAGGCGTTGATCGTCTGTCGGGAAACACTGCTTGCGCCAACACGATAGAAGCTCTTGTCAGTTCTCCCCGGTTTGCTCTGTGAAAAAGAGCTGTACTGTGAAGGCTGATAATAATATTCATACGGATAATCCTTCGGGCAAAACTCATCGACCCAGTTCATTTGCTTGGGTGAATAGATCACATAGGCGCTACGCCAAACAGAAGCGCAAGTCAGCACAAGGCAGATGGACAGCGTCAAAGTCTTTATCCTTTTTTCTGCCGTGCAGAAGAGCATCAGAACGACCACGCCCATGGCGATCAGAAACGCCGTATCTTCTCTGTACTGTCCATGGTCGATCACAAAGTAATATACAAACAGATAGGCGATGACCCCGACGCAGACCCAGAATAATTGCGTTTTGTCCGCTTCCAAAAAACGCGGCAACTCAAACGTCAAAATTGCCGCGCAGCAAAGCGCATACGCGTAACACCAACGGTTATATTTTGTTGTACTGAACCCGCTCATCAAATACGCCACGATAGGCAGCATCACCATGGCGGTGAGCACAACAAATAGCCAGCGCAAGGAGCGATTCTCTTTCTTTCTACCGATAAAAAGCATAAGGATGGAAGGAATCGTCAAAACAGAAAATCCAAGTTCCGTTTCCCCATATCCGGTCGTTGAAGGGGTGACAGAAAAATTTGCTATATATTTCACGTAATAGTCTTTGCCGTAATCAAGTAGACTCGTATAGTATTTATCGCCCACCCGTCCGGAACCCATCAGTTGGATGAACGAGGGGATGACCACGACGCTGCAGAGCGCGACTCCGATCCCGCCGCCGAGGGCAAAACGCCCGATCATGCGCAAAAACTCGCGCGACCGCTCCTTCTCATAGATTGAAAAGAATCGAATAAGGACATAAATGACGACCAATATTGCCTGCATACAGGAATAGTATACGGACGACACACCTGAAATAAATATAGCCGCAATAAACAGGAAAGGCCTTTCCCGCCGCAGGACCTTCTCCGCGCCAACGATCAAAAGCGGTAACAGAAACTGGGGTGTCAGGCACCATTCCGGATTAAACAGTCCAAGATGTAGCGAATATCCGCAGAAGGTATACGATATCGCTCCAATCAAGACCGGTAACGGTTTTTGCTTAAAATAAAACCCAAGGAAAGAGAACGAAAGGCCGACCAGATAAAAGCCAAATATGACCGCCCAATCATAGAGGGCATCAATTTCATCCCACGGCCAAAAAATAGCGAGAATGCTAAGTGGGGAAATCTCGAAATTGATTTGTGAAATACCGGAGGTAAAGTCATATAAAGGGATCGTCCATCCGTTGCCTGCCAACAGATTTTTGATTCCGGTGCGTATCGTTTTGCTTAAATACACAAGCCGGGTAAATAAATATGGCATTTCGTCCTGCGTCCAAAGCAACATTTTTCCGGTTTTATAAAAAGGAAGAAAAAGTATGGGCCACAGGATTGCGAACAAAGCAGTATAATGCAGTGTATAAAACACAAATAAACGCCAGCCGGACAGTCTACTCCAAAGCTGCATGTAGCGGGTCGAGATACTTTTTTTGCCGAGTTTGCTCATAAATAAGTCCCTTCTAAATTGCTCTCGATTATTTTCCACCAGTAGTCAACCAGTCTGCTACCCGCTTCCTGTCCGATAGCAGAATATGCAATGCGTTTGCAGTCTGGTCGATCCTTCTGCTTTCTTGATTATTCTTCAGCCTCATGCGTAGGGAAACATTCCTTGTAAATTCTCTCACACATAAACCTGGTCGCTTGCCCAGTCTCGCAGTCTCCCAGCTCCTGGTGATGTCGCTCAATTTCCCGTCGATATTCTGCCTCGTCAAAATTAAGAATTTTTTCTTCAAGCTCATCTTGGCTTTGCGTCAGTATAAAGTGCCACTTCTCTATCGGCACATAAAAATCCCGCACACCGCTGTACTTGTCCAAATCCGGGCAAAACAGGAACACCGGCTTGAACATTAGCGAGAAGTCCCAGATGCACGAAGAATAGTCGGATACCAGCACATCCGCCGCATACAGCAGCTCCTGCATATCCGGGTACTCAGTTGCCGACAGCACTCCCTTCTGGGCCGCTTTGCTGAGATGATGCTGCCGGAACAGGCACGTCCATTCTCCACCAAATCTTGTCTGTAGCGCAGAAAGCAATCCCTCCACATTCAATGTCGGCATTTCTGCCATCTCCTGCTGACTCCTATATGTAGGTGCATATAAGACGATCTTTGTATTTTCTCCAAGGTCAAAATACGTCTGGACTTTTTTCTTGATGTCCGGCCTGCCGCCATTTACCAAAATATCATTTCGTGGCATTCCGACTTCTAAAACTTCTCCCTGGAATAACCGGCTTTCACGAATAGTCTGTTGGGTAAAAGCCTGACTGCTTGAGCAGTACAAATTCGCTTTGGAATACAACCTCTTGAAATGTCGTTTTTGCCGATTTGTCATCAGATTCTGAGCGTTGGCAAACCCGCACGTTTTGTAACATCCGCCTCCATGCCAAGTGTCCAAGGCGATTTGTCCCCTTACCTTGGGTAGATATACATAGAAATCCACATTGGTTATGATCACCTTAGCCGTCATAAGATGCCTTAGGTGTTCTTTGCTCTCTTTGCATACCACCCGAATTCCTTCGCTTTTGAGAAAAGAAAATTTTTTGGGGTCATTAAAGGCCCAGACGATTTCAAATTGTCCCGGATAATGCTCTGTCAAATACTTAGATAAATACATCGGGTTGCAAGAGTACTGCATGCCTCGATGACTAATAAAGCAAATTTTGTTATTTTGCACACCCTTCCTGCGTTCTTTTAAGCAATACAGCCATCTCCAGCTAATTCGGTAAAAATAAATCAGTTTCTTCAATATACGTCCAAAAATGGTCGGTTTTTTCGCCACTGCTTTCAGCCGATTTTTTAGTTTCACCTTAACCGGTTCAGCCCGCTTGCTAAGCTGGTCGGTTTTTTTATCAATTTTAGAAACTCTCTTACTAATCTCCTTCATTTGGAGATTAAGCTGTTGAAGCTCCCGTAATATTTCTTCGCTTTGCGGCAGTTCTTCATCCTGCAACAGTTTTTCTTCCACAATATTACCCCCAAGCACTTTTTATCTGATATTTCTCCGCATAGAGGCTCTCCAGCCAAGATCACGCAGGCAATTCGTATCCAAATCCATATACAGCGGGGGAGGAAATCCATTTCCGCGCTCATCCTGCAAATCAAACCGGACCTTTACACCCCCTTGGGCCGCCACACGTCTGGCCATCTCCGCAATCGAGCAGTAGGTTGATTCGTCTGCCGCATTATAAGCTGATCCGGGCACACCTTTTAATAAGATCGTCAGAATAGCTGTTGCTGCGTCTGCTGTGTAAAGATAGCTACGCTCTGTCTCTCCTTTTGTTTTAAGTACAATGTCTCGCTTTTCCGCCACACAACGTCCAAATTCGGCGAAAACTCGCGTATCATTATAATTGACCCCAGGCCCAAAAGTTTGTGTCAGGCGAACTATATTTGCGGGAACGCTATACTCGGTCGCATAGGCGCAACAAAGGCTCTCGCATTGTAGCTTGCCGATTGGATAGCTGTTTCGGACGTCCAGAGGAGATATTGCGCCAATATCATCTTCTGTTACCTTATGTCCCTTTTTGGGATGACCGTAAACTTCCATGCTGGAGAGATAGGTAAAGCCTTTAACTTGTTTTTCTTTTGCTAAATTCAGCAGGTTTTCTGTCCCCTGCACAGCTGTTATGATTGTTTCAACCGGCTGTTGCACAAACGCTTTACTTGCGGTTTGACTTGCTCCGTGGATGATATAGTCGATTGGACCATCAACAGCGGGCAGTTGCTCCACTGTACCGTAAATAAATCGCAAAGCATCAGATTCCTTCAGCTGTGAAGCAAATCGCTCTCTTGCTCTGCCTTCATCGCGCACTATCGCCAATACCTGTAGTCCGAGATTCATCTTCTGGTTCGCATATAAAAGCCCACATACCAAGGTATGTCCAATCAGACCAGTGGCACCGGTAACCAGTATTCTGCTTTCTCTGAGCAATTCCCACGGGATAAAATCTGCTGAGGCGATCTGCTCCATATCTTCTTGAAACACAGTGTCTTTTAAGTCCATACGTTTTCCCCCTGTTACAATCCTAAAATCTGAGAATTCTCGTACGCATCCGACACGGCCCGAAATATGTAGTAGTCCATTGGCGATGTGATCTTGATATTCTCGCTGGGCCCCACAACGGTATACAACTCGTGTCCGTAAGCGCGCATCATACTTGCCGAATCGATGAAGTCTTCCCGCCCCTCTTTTGCCGCCATACGATGGGCTTTCAAAATATCTTTCAAGTAAAAGCACTGTGGAGCCTTCGCCAACATGCATTGACTTCGGTCCAAGATATCTCCAACTTTGTTACTTCCGTTATTGATTGCTATAGTTTCAACGGCAGGGGAAACCGTAATTGCGGAACCATGTTGCTGTACACACGTAATGGCGTTTGTGATTATGTCTTCATTGATTAATGGTCGAACGCCGTCATGAATCAGCACCACTGCATCCTCAGGAAACATCTCACTTGCTTTTTCTAATCCGTTACGAATAGATGCTTGTCCGCTTGCCCCGCCTGGTACAATTGCCTTCACTTTAGTCAGATGATATGCCTCCACCAGTTCAGTCGCGTAATCCAACCATCCGACAACGCAGATAAGAACAATGCCATCTATCATTTTGTGCCTTTGAAAGTGCTCTATCGTATAGACAAGAATCGGCTTTCCGTGCAATTCCAAGAACTGTTTTGGCCTTGCTCTTGTGTTCATTCGTTGGCCCGTTCCTCCGGCAAAAATCAAAGCAATATTCATATCATTATGTCCCTCTTTTTAGTTGTCTATCTGTGTCGAGATTTACGTTGCTCTGGTGATGGAACTTGCATATAATCTCCATAATTCCGGCTAAGATACTCGCGCCACCCCTTTGGTGCAGGGTACGATTTTCCTTCAAACATCACGGAAACACTTTCCGAAAACCATTCTGCCGGAAAAAACTCTTTATCCGCTTTATACGCTCCGCCCAATGAGCAAAGCATGTTCTGACTGCTCGGATCGTAGATACAGGCTCCCAGTTTTTTCCGCAGGGATTCAAGCCATGATACAGGAAATAGCCGCATCATGCTGAACCCTAAACGCGCCGGCAATTTCTTATAAGGAGCAAAATCTCGCCACCCCATTTTCACCTGAAGCACATAATTGATTACGCTAATAACGTCAAAGCAGAAATGAATTATTGGTGTCGGTTCTTTTGCAGGTATAAGTGGGAAAATATCGATGTACACTCCAAAAGGGCCATGAGGCGTGTTCGTGGGATAGGGAGAAGAAGGATTGCACAGTTTAACAAAGAGATATGGGTATTGCGAGTCCGTCTCGCTGGACTGCACTACTAATCCCTTCGGAGGTGTCTTCAACAGCTCGCAAAACATTCTAAAATCTGAAAGCGGCATATTTACATCTATATCATCATCCCAGGGAATAAAACCATGATGCCGTACAGCGCCAAGGAGTGTTCCTCCAGTAAGGTAATATCTGAGGTCGTTTTTTTCACATATCACTGAAAACATTTCCAGAACATGTAATTGCTCTTTCTGCTCATCCGTCACTGCCTTACCCCCTGGTCATATCCTCTTTCCAAGATAAAACGGGAAACCGCACAGGTTTCAAACCCTGCTCCTCTTACCGCATCCGAGTTTGACAAAAAATGCTCCGATTTTTTTAATATAGCCTCCAACCAAGCTGTACCGCTATCAGCCAAAGAGACTATACGAATTTGAGGGGAAATTAGTACTTCCTCCGGCACATTCTCCGAGCACACCACCGGCAGTCCCGCGGCAAGCGCCTCGATCACGGCGATGCCAAAGCCCTCAAACAAACTTGGGAAAGCGAAGGCGTCCATGGCCCAGAGGAGGTGTTCAGGGGTAGTGGTTGTACCGTAGAAGATGACCTTGTCCAAAACGTCCAGACTTTCGGCCTTTTGCATAAGGGCCGGCTTGTCCTCTCCGTCGCCGACGAGGAGAAGGACGGCGCTTGGATTCCGCTTTACCGCCTCGGCCAGAACATTCAGCAGAAAGGTCTGATTCTTCTGGTAACACAGCCGGCCGATGTGACCGATAACAAATTTGTCCTCAACGCCAAGCTCTGCGCGGACTTGCTCTCGGATCGCTGGATTAAACCGAAACCGCTCCACGTCAATGCCGTTGGGGATAAATGTGTAGCCGCGCTTTTGAAGCTCCCTTTTTGTGAAAAGGAACTTCGCCGCGTTTTTTGAGCAGGCCCAAAGGGCGGTGGCGTACTTGGTATATCTGTTCCGGGCCCAGACGTGGATCAACTGCTTCACCGGCCTCGTCGCGCTTTTCCGCAGGGCGGTATTGTGGCTGTGGGCAATGCGAACGGGGACGCCCTCCTGCTCCGCTATTTTCAAATAGGCCAGCGATAGGCCCTGGAACGCGTTCAGATGGAGCACATCATATTGTCGCTCCCGGACAAGCTCTCTGAATCTCTGGTGGTTCTCTGCAACATTCCGTTGATCGCTGGACAGCTCAAAAAACCGCACGCCGTGCTGACGGAGCGCGTCGGTGAAAACGCTCTCCCCGATGCTGGAGGCTACGATGTCCACCTCAAGATCGGTCATATCCATACGTGTCAGGACGTTGCAGAGAAACGACTCAATACCGCCGGACTCCCAGCGCTCGCAAAAGCAACAGACGCGCCTCATATGTCCCACCCCGCTGTCATTTGCTCCTCCTCCAACTGCCGCCTAAGGGTTTCCTCTACCATCGGCCGGAATTTGTCCTCGGCTTCGGTCTTTAACGCCTGGAATAAGCACCTCAGCGCTCTCGGATTGCACTTCTCAGGGGCCACGTTGGCGTCCTTCGCAAGGCCGCGGATCATGTAGGTGGCGGTGAGGCGTTGGAGCGGAGTCCCATCGCTTTGCAGGAAAACAGGGCCGGTGGTAATACCGTTACGGGCGGCGTAGGACTTAAGGTCCTTGGCCAGAGCCGGGGGAATGCTGAAGACGCGCTTTGTGTTGTAGGTGGTAACGGTCAGATAGCCCGCTTTGGCTGTCTCAACGGTGATCTGCGGCAGCTCCTGTACATTAA
>CANQSU010000041.1 GCA_947626585.1 uncultured Oscillospiraceae bacterium | reverse complement strand
AAAATGGTGACGAGCGCACATATCTCTTAGTGAAGCTCTTTGCCCTCACCGGACTTAATGTACAGGAGCTGCCGCAGGTCACCGTTGAGACGGCCAAGGCGGGCTATCTGACCGTTACCACCTACAACACAAAGCGCGTCTTCAACATACCCCCGGCTCTGGCCCAGGACCTTAGATCCTACGCCGCCCGTAACGGTATTACCGCCGGCCCTGTTTTCCTGCAAAGTGATGGAGCTCCGCTCCAACGCCTCTCCGCCACCTACATGATCCGCGGCCTTGCGAAGGACGCCGACGTGGCCCCGGAGAAGTGCAATCCGAGAGCGTTGAGGTGCTTATTTCAAGCGTTAAAGACCGAAGCCGAGGACAAATTCCGGCCGATGGTGGAGGAAACCCTTAGACGACAACTTGAAGAAGAACAAATGACAGCGGGGTGGGACATATGAGGCGCGTCTGTTGCTTTTGCGAGCGCTGGGAGTCCGGAGGCATCGAGTCGTTTCTCTGTAATGTTTTGACACGCATGGATATGACCGATCTTGAGGTGGACATCGTGGCCTCCAGCATCGGAGAGAGCGTTTTCACCGACGCGCTACAGCAGCATGGTGTGCAGTTTCTTGAACTGTCCGGCGATCAACGGAATGTTGCAGAGAACCACCAGAGATTCAGAGAGCTTGTCCGGGAGCGACAATACGATGTGCTCCATCTGAATGCTTTCCAGGGCCTTTCACTGGCCTACTTAAAAATAGCGGAGCAGGAGGGCGTCCCCGTTCGCATCGCCCACAGCCACAATACCGCCCTGCGGAAAAGCGCGACGAGGCCGGTGAAGCAGTTGATCCACGTCTGGGCCCGGAACAGATATACCAAGTACGCCACCGCCCTTTGGGCCTGCTCAAAAAACGCGGCGAAGTTCCTTTTCACAAAAAGGGAGCTTCAAAAGCGCGGCTACACATTTATCCCCAACGGCATTGATGTGGAGCGATTTCGGTTTGATCCTGTGATCCGAGACCAAGTACGCGCGGAGCTGGGTCTTTCGGATAAATTTGTCATCGGTCACATCGGCCGGCTGTGTTACCAGAAGAATCAGACATTTCTGCTGAATGTTCTGGCCGAGGCGGTAAAGCGGGACCCAAGCGCCGTCCTTCTACTTGTCGGCGACGGCGAGGACAAGTCGGCCCTTATAAAAAAGGCGGCGAGCATGGGGATCTCGGACAAGGTCATCTTCTACGGTACGACAAATCACCCCGAACACCTCCTCTGGGCCATGGACGTGTTTGCTTTCCCCAGCCTCTTTGAGGGCTTCGGCATCGTCGCCATCGAAGCCCTGGCCGCGGGCCTGCCGGTGGTGTGTTCGGAGAATGTGCCGGAGGAAACGCGAGTGACTGGATGCAGGATATTACCCTTGGACGCGGCGGCTTGGGCAAAGCAGACACTAAGTGCCGAGGGCCTAAATCCGGATGGACCTGAGGTTGTACGTCAGGCCGGATTTGACGCACGGACAGTGGCACTACGCATTTTTGCGGAGTATGAGACGGGTTACAGGGAGGGATACCGATGGACCGGGTGAAACAATGGATCTGGCGCTTAATTCCATATGATCTGGAGGTTTTTCTGAGGTGTATCTTTCAGCCGGGCTTCCGGAAAAGACATACAGCTGCCGCTACACGGACGTACCGGCACATTACCGCAATGGAGAGGAGAATTCAAACCGGACGGAAAATCCGCGTCATCTTCTTCTGTTATTCCCCATCCTACTGGAACGCGTGCCGGTCAACGTTCGAAGCGGCGATAGCCGATCCCGCACTGGAGGTATACCTCCTGGCGCTGTCGGCAAGCGTGGTAACGGAGGACGGATATGCCACAAGCGGCTTTGGGGATAATTTAGCGTATGCTTTCTGCCGGACGTTCTATCAGGATGTGATCAATGCCTATAACGAGACATCGGGGCAATGGTTTGATCTGGAGAGCTTGGCGCCGGATTATGTTGTTTTGTCCCGCCCCTACGACGGTGAGGTCCAACCTGGTTACCGGAGCGCGGTGATCGCAGCTTACGCGAAGATATGCTACATACCGTATGCCTATTGCAAGATGAACTGGGACAGCAGAATGGTGTATGGCTGTGACTTCATGGACAATGTCTACGCCGTATTCACCGAAAATGAGATGTACCGGGCGATGGTGGAACGGATATTTTGCGGCATATTCAGGGCCGGCTGGAAGCAGGTCCACTGCGTGGGATATCCACGGTTAGACTTGTACCAGGAGATGGAAAATGCGCCGGGCATCGGACAGAAAACCATCCTTTGGCTGCCCCGATGGACTACCAGGGGCATTTTGGAGCCGTCCACATTTTTTCGCTACAAGGACGCACTGATAGAATTTACCCGAACACATCCGGGGACACGGCTGATCTGCCGGCCGCACCAGCTGATGTTTCAAAATTTCATCTCCACCGGAGAGATGAAACCGGCGGACGTGACCGCGTTCAGGAAGCTCTTCACGGAGACACCTAATTTGAGGCTGGATGAATCCGGAGACTATCGTCCGGCTTTCGCGGCGGCGGATATCTTTGTTTCTGATACCACCTCCCTGCTGATAGAGGCGTTTGCTACCGGAAAGCCGGTCATTTACTGCGGTTCGCCGGGGCATTTTGACCGGGAGGCCCGAAAATGGGCACGGTTGATGTATTGCGCGAGAAGCTGGAGAGAAGTGGAAGGCGCCCTTAACCGGCTCCTGGAGGGAAACGACCCTGAAAGGAGTAGCAGAGAAGAATATATCAGCGCTTTCATAAAATTTGGCGAAAAAGTTGGCAGAAAAATTATAGATTTTATTATTTTAGATTTTTTGAAAAATAAATAGGAGGCCAACCTTGAAATCTTTTTTTAAAAACCATGTTATTCTTCCCTTAAAACGTATTTTTAACAAGCTAATTCGGAACCCAATCAAAAAACTAAACGCAAAGGCAAAAACCTTTATTAACAATCACTACTTTCGTAGATTCACCACGCTTTCGTATGAGAAAGAACTAAAATGCAAGCGACATCCTGCGTATAAGCGGATGCGCACGGCTGTGAACAACCGCGTGTTTTGGTATGTTAATAAAATTGATAAAGAAAAAAATCAAAGCAAGAAACTATCAATAGTATTTATTTGCCAGTTCCATGCGGCGTGGAACGCATGTATGTCCGCTTTTCGCGCGGCAGTAGACGATGATGACGTTGATGTTACTTTGTTGGCGCTGCCGGAAAAGGTGATGCGAACAGGAAAAAGTAAGCGGGTTTCGGATATTACAGCGGATGTTTACGATGAAGAGAACATCGCTTATGAATACTGCAAGGGCTTTTATCCTGAGACAATCAATGGATATGATTCCGAAACAGATACATGGTTTGATCTGCGTGGACTGCGTCCAGACTATGTTGTTATTTCCAGGTCAAATCAAAACTATCTTCCGCCCCAGTACCGCTCGGAAGTACTCTCAACATACACGAAGGTCGTCCATATTCCTTATGCTTACTGCAAGATGAATTGGGACAGCAGAGCAGTGTATAGGGAAAATCTGACTGATTTTACATATGCTGTTTTCACTGAGAACGAGATGTATAAGAACATACTCAGAAAAATTTATTTCGATCTGTATGACGCAAAATGGAAGAAAATTGAGTTTGTCGGATACCCTCGGTTTGATCTTTATGATACAGATATAAAGTCGGCAAATAAAGAAAAATTGACTGTTCTTTGGCTCCCAAGATGGTTGACGGAAGGGAGACTGGAGGCAAGTACTTTTTTTAAATATAAAGATGTCCTGATAGATTACTTCATGCATCATCCAGAGTACAAGCTCATATGCAGGCCTCACCCTAAGATGTTTGGGAATTTTATTGCGACCGGTGAAATGACAGAGGAGGAAGTTGCATCTTTTAAAGAACTCTTTGAGAAAACAAAAAACATGCATTTGGACGAGTATAGCGATTATCTCCCTTCCTTTGAAGAAGCGGATGTTTTTATTTCGGATACAACATCGCTTCTGGTAGAGGAATTCATTACCGGTAAGCCGATTATTTTCTGCGGGGTTATGTGGCATTTTGATAAGGACGCTAAGGAATGGTCTCGCCAAATGTATCCTGTACGCAACAAACGAGCCCTGATAGATCAGCTTGAGTTGCTGTTGCGTGGAAACGACCCAAAGAAGATAAAACGCAATGAATATATAAAAGAGTACATGAAGCATGACGGAAAGAGCGGGGAACGAATCATAGCGTTTTTGAAAAAGGACTATTACGGACGGATGGAGCGAATGACGGGCGTCCTCCCGACAGGAGGAACGATTTCATTATGAACAAGCATGTAAAAAACATCATCATGATCATGTCTGCCGGTGTAGGTTCCCGTTTTGGAGCCGATTGCCCCAAGCAGTACACCTACATGAACGGGCGGCCCGTTATTGATTATGTCTTCGACGCGTGCAGGAAGTCTGTCTTTGCGGACGAGATCGTGATCGTCGCTTCGGGAAGCTATGTGGACGAGCTGAAAGAGTGCTATCACACGCCGGTGGTGCCCGGAGGGAGTTCCCGACCCGAATCTGTTGCCAATGGCGTCAGATACATTGCCGAAAACTACAATTGTGAGAAGCTGATCATCACCAACGCGGTGTGCCCACTGGCGACGACGGAGCAGTACGATAAATATTTCACCCTTCTTGACGAATACGACTATGTGCTGACAACGTGGAAGCTTGCCCCCGCCCTGCACCGCTTTGACGGAACGAGAGTGGACCGGGATGAGTTCTTCAATGTCATGGAGCCCGACGCGTACCGGTTCCCGATGCTGTATGCCTCCTATGATTTTGAGCATCTGAAAAAGTACATTTTTCACAATATGCCGGAGGATTCAAAGCCCTTTTTCTGCTTCGATTACCCATACACGATGAAGGTCACCTATTCGCACGATATTCCCCTTTTGGAGACGCTGTATGAGAAGATCATTCAGAATCCCGACAGGGAGAAGGCGCTTCAGGTCATCAATAAGTACCTTTCGGCCAGCAGCCAGAATGGGAACGTGGCGAAGTGGATCCTAAACGTTCAAAATATCATGCACGAGGAAGTAGCGCCACTGTACGGCATCACGAGCTATTCGATGAATTTTCAGACGGAAGCTAATATTGTGTATGAGGCGCAGTCCAAACCATACGGCAGTATCATCGTCAAATTCACGCCATCATATTTCTTCTTTCACAAAGAATACACCTACTACCAGCTTGCGTCCAAGGACACCATGGCCGAGATGCTGGGGTATGATGAGAATTACCATATGCTTGCCCTTAAAACGGTAAAGCCTGGCCTGCAAGTCAGATTCAACCGCGAAAACCGTGCCCTCAGAAGTTTCTTTGACAGCGTAAATGCTAATCTGATCCCCGCGGAAAAGCTTCACGGGGACACGACGCTGCCTAATATCCTGTCAGAATTTGAGGAGTATGTCGAATCCGCCAGCAAGCGTACATTTTCCTACCGGACCAGAAAGATATTAGAGAAAAAATGCCGGAAGGTATACCACGAATATTTTGACGGGGAACCGCTTTTTTACCTCCACAGGGACCTCCACAAAAGAAATCTCCTGAAAAGCGGCGACAGGATCCGGGCGATAGACCCGCGGGGCGCTGTGGGACCTCGGGAGTTTGAATATGTCATTCAGCTCGTTATTGAGATACGAGACGATCAGGCCCATACAGAGGAACGTTTTTGGGAGATGTTTGACTACTTCAAGGAGTATGTCAATGAGGAAAAATATCTGGCGGCGCTGTTTTTCTTCTTTGTCTATAAAGCAAATGACTACTGCTTTCAGAAGGAGGACAACAATAAGCTCGCGCAGTGGTGCCTGGATACGGTACGATCGATCTTTTTTGACAATGACGACCGCGGGATGAACGATGAGTCCTGTTTACCGGATTTCCGCGCGATCCTTCTGGCTCATAACGGAGGATAAGGCCGCAAAATGGTAAGGTTGATCATTTTTGATGTGGATGGCACATTCTACGATCTGGAGGACGTCGTTCAGAGCAATTATGAGCTGCGGATCGATTTCTTCGCGGCCGAGAAGAACATCACGCGGAAAGCGGCGGAGGATATCTTTTCAAGGGAAGGAATCCTCCGGTATAAATCGGAGAACGCCCGTTCGGCCACGGAATTCTTTCTGAACAGCGGCATTGACCCGGAGGCCTGGACAGCGTACTGTGAGTCCCACTTTTCTCCCGCGCCTATCGACAGGAAGAAGGCCGTTCCCAACGAGCTTGTGAAGGGCTTCGCGGAGCTTGCCACGCTGGCGCTTCTGTCAAGCAGTCCCCTCAATTGTATTGACAGCACATTGGAATGGCTTGGCATCGACCGTTCGCTTTTTGCCGATGTGATCTGCTCCTCCACATATTCCGGAGAGGGACGATTCAGCAAGCGAAGCGCCATAGGGAGTATCCTTGAAAAATATGGCTTACCGGCCGAGGCGGTTCTTTCCATCGGCGACAGATATGAGTCGGATATCCGACCGCTTCTTGAAATGGGCGGAGACGGGATTTTGATCGAGCGGCCGTCAAGCCTGAGGGCCGTCCTTCAGGCCATAAAAGACGATACCCTGGAGGCGCAAAACGGCCATGGATATAAATATTACAACGGCAGGACATTGAGAGGAAAGCTGATATGAAAATTCTTATAATAGGCGGCACCGGCGCCATGGGCAGCCCACTGGCGAAATACCTGAGCGAAGATAAGAACAACAGCGTCTACATTGTTTCCCGGCATGACCACTTTTCATGGGAGAGTAACGTGTTTTACGTAACGGGCGATATCAACAGCGAGGCCTTTTTTCACGAGCTGATCAGGAAAAAATTTGATGTGATCATAGACTTTATGATCTGGGCCCCGGCACTGTTGAAAAAGCGGCTGAAGCATATCTTTGACAACTGCGGCCAGTATATCGCGATGGGCACGTCCTCGGAGTACGCGGGGGTCGACGGTCTTATTACAGAGGAGACACCGAGGCTTTATGATACATATAGCCCAGAGGAACGCAGACAAGGGGGCCGTTATCACATCAAAAAGTCAAAGGACGACGACCTCATCACGGCGTCGGAGCATGGCAGCTGGACGATCATCCGCCCATGGGTCACCTATAACGCCCGGAAAAACCCGTTAGTCACGGTGCCACTGAGCGTTTGGATGTGGCGGTATCTCCATGACAGGACGATATTTCTCCCCCGGCAGGTGATGGATAAGAAGTGTTCTCTGACCTACGGCGAGGACGCGGCGAGGGCCATCAAAGCGATGGTGGGCAATCCAAAGGCCTACGGGCAGATCGTAAACATCGCGTCCAATAAGTGGATGACCTGGGCCGAGGCGGTTGAGACCTATCAGGACGTGCTTTTCGAACTGCGTGGTAAGGTGATGAAGCTGTATCTCCTTCCGGACGCCTCGGTGATCTGGCGGGATATCCCCAGCCAGTATGACCCAATCGCACACGACAGGTGCGTTGACAGGTGCTTTTCTACGGAAAAGCTCAACGAGCTGTGTGGAGAGGAATTCGTATTCGGAGACCTCCGGGAATGCCTGAAAATGAGCCTTGAAAAGACGCTGAACGACCCGACCGTGAAGCTGGGCGCGCCCTCGGCGGCTTATCAGGGACTTATGGACAGGCTCGCCGGTGAACACACACCCCTGAGCATGATCCCCAAGGCCTCCCGTAAAAGCTATAAAATCGCGTTGAGCCCCACAAAATCCTGGGTAAAACGGGTGTACAGGTCCATAAAGGGAGAGGACCTTCATATCCCGGAAGCGCAGTCCGCAGCAAATCCGTCGCTTGATAATAAAGGAGAGCAAGGAGATAACACATGAGCCTATTATTTGTCCGACCAATGGAAAGATTTCTCTCCGGCTGGAGCAGAGCCTCCAAAAAGAAAAAGGTTTTTCTATATATCTGTGTATATACCATAGTCTTCGGAGCGACCTTTTTGCTCGCTTACAGTCCGCTTTTGCAGAATTATAAACTTTTCGTAAATAAATACGATGGTATAAACCTGCATTTGCCGTATTTGGCCTACATGGGGCGGTATTTGCGGCAGGTGGCGTCCGGTCTGCTCAAGGGGGAGGTATCCGTTCCTCTCTTCGACATTTGTTTCGGAGAAGGTAGCGATCTTATCGGATCACTGCTCCCCTGGGGGGTGCTGGAGCCGCTCTATATCCTGCAGGCCCTCGTGCCCACCAGATATGCGGAGTTCACTTACAATTTCCTGACGATATTACATGTGTATCTGGCCGGGCTCAGCTTTTCTTATCTGTGCATTTATTATCACAAACGGGCTTTTCATGCTTTAATTGGCAGCCTGGTTTATGTCTTTTCCGGGTATATGCTTTTCATGTTTATGCACCCTTGGCTCATGACATCGCTGACTCTCCTGCCGCTAATGATCGTGGGAGTTGACAAAACGATTTGTAAAAAGCGGCCGTACCTGCTCGCCTTCTCCACAATGTACGCGGCGCTGTGTAGCTACTATATTCTGTATATGTTGGCAATCATGATCGCCGTATACGCCCTTGTGCGGTTTTTCGATGTCTATCATGAGCGGCGGTGGATAGAGTTTTTAAAAGTGGTTGGACGTAGTATAGGAGCCTTTCTTCTCGGCATAGGTCTTTCAGCCGTAGTCTTTTTTCCCGCAGTCCTCATGTTCCTGTCCTCAGGCAGAAACGGGTTTAACAATTATCAGGGGTCATACTCCATAGCCGATACAGTGACCTCAATTATGAGATTTATTGCCCCGCCTTTCGACATGGACAATGGAGAGCTATCAAGTATGGCGTTTGCGGCTATTGCGCTTCCGGCCCTCGCATTGCTACTGTTTTCCCCAAAACGGCGTAGCCTCAAAATCTATGCCGTCATATCGGTAGTAAGCCTCTTCAGCAGCGTAATCGCCACAATCATGAACGGATTCCAGTATCCAAACAATCGCTTTACCTTTGGCGTAGCCTTGGTCATGGCATTCATCGTGGTAGAGATGCTGCCGGAGCTACTGGCTCTTTCAAAGAGACAGAAGTGGATATGCCTTTTGACCCTCGGAGTATATGTGACCGCCGTTTTGTTTCCCTCATCCACCAGAAAGATCAACTATCTGCCAGTGGGGGCGGTTTTCCTAGCCCTGACCGTGGTCGCGCTGACCGTGTTCTCCGGGGAAAAGAAAAAAGGCGTCGCAAATGTTCGTGCGTTCGTCTGCCTAGTTCTGGTGGCAGTCAACACGGTGACCAATGGGATATACACATATGCGCCCGATAAAAGCACCTTTCTTAACAATCTTTATACATACGGCAATACGATCGAACGTTTGGAAAACGCGACGGAGCGGGAGCTGGAGCCGTATCTGCTGAGCGACCCGGAGGGACGAGGGGACAGCACCTCCTTCGGGCTGAGTACGGGGTTACTGTGGCACATCCCCTCGTTGATCTATTACAGCTCCATGGTCAACGGAAACGTGATTGACTTTTGGGGACAGATCGAGGCTTCTGGCAACGATATGCCCACCAGAATATGGAGAACGGATCAGCGCACGGCGATCAACACCCTGCTTTCCGTCAAGTATCATGTTGAAGCGGAGGATAAAACGGCGTATGTCCCTTTCGGATATAAAGAAATTGAGACGACAGAGAATGAAAAACTGATTTTTGAGAATCAATACGCTCTGCCCTGGGGGTATACCTACGATACGGTGGTTTCCTACGACGATTTGGACGCCATGAACGGGCTGGAAAAGCAGGAGGCCATGCTCCAGGCGGTGGCGTTGGAGAATGGGAAAGGCCCGGAGAAGACTAAGACCGCGGATCTCATATATGACGAGGAAAGCCTGCCGTTTGAGCTCAAGTGCAAGAACTGCAAGTGGAAGGATGGAAAGCTTGTGGTGTCTAAGGCAGATGCCACGATGACTTTGCAGTTCGACATGGAGCCTGGAACGGAGGGTTATGTCCGAATGAAAGGAATTGTTCCGCTGGGCAAAGGCGTTTACGACAACGATTTGGCAAGAATTTGGGTGGAGAATGAATCCAAAGATATATCTAAGTTGAGTAGATTTGCACCGCAGACATACTTCATGTACGATGGCCGGGTAAACTATCTGATCAACTTTGGATACAGCGACCAGGAACGTCATGAGGTGACCATAACATTCCAGGAGAAAGGCACATTCAAGCTGGACGATATTGAACTCTACGCCCTGCCCATGGACAACTACCCTGAACAGGTGGAGGCCCTGCGGGAGGAGCCCATGGAGAATATCAAGTGGGGCGCAAACAGTCTGACTGGGACGGTGGACCTCTCCAGGGACAAGGTCCTTTGTGTCAGTGTGCCCTACAGCAAGGGCTGGTCCGCCGCGGTGGACGGAAAGAAAGTCGAGATACTCCGGGGCAACTATATGTTCATGTGTCTGCCTCTGACGGCAGGGCACCACGACATTGAATTCCACTACTGCTCACCAGGACTGAAGCTGGGCATATGTGTAACGGCCATAAGCCTGTGCATCGTCGGCGGTATGCTCATTTGTGGGAAAAAGAACAGGCAAGAAAGAAAAAACAAAACGAAGCACAAATAGATCATGGGGGAGATGTTTAAAATTGTCAATTTTAAACGATGACGTCAAGAGGACGTTGACTGAGGTTTCCAAATTTGCGGGGATGCGGGAGGACCTGGTCCAAGCCGGCGGGGGCAACAGCTCTGTAAAAGCGGATGAGGGTCGTATGCTTATCAAGGCGTCAGGGATCCAGATGGCTGACGTCACGGAGGCAAGCGGTTATTCCGTTGCGGACTACAGGCTGATTGGGCGGTATATGGACGAGATGCTGACTGAACCGGGTAGATATACGGCGGATGAGATCCTGAAGAAGACGCTGTTGGAGGGGAAGCGGCCGTCCATTGAGACGTTCCTCCATGCCATTACCGCAAGAGTGACGCTACACACCCATCCGGTGGCCGTCAATGTGCTGACAGCGCGCGCCGGTGGGATGGACGCGCTGCAAAAGCTGTTTCCGGAAGCGCTGATGGTGGATTACGCCACGCCCGGTCTTGACTTGGCGCAGATGTACTATGAGACTTACCTGAGAGAAAAAAGCGTGAGAGGAGTACATACGGCGTTTCCCGTTATATTCCTGAAAAATCACGGTTTGGTGGTAAGCGGCGATACCGCGGAACAGGTGATCAGGGAGACGGAGCGGGTCTGCATGACCGTTGAACAGTATATCGGCATGGACAACGGCTGCTATCGGAAAGCCTATGAGATATACACGGCTATGCGAGCATGCGGCCTGGATGACGGAAAAATCGTGGTCAAGGCGGAGAACAAAGTGGTCCTGAATACATATGAACGCCTTGGCCAAGCCATGTGGGACCATCAGGTGTGCCCGGACTGCGTTGTGTTCTGCGGCAGGAAGGCGTTTCGATATGAAGGACTGGATGGCCTGGAGAAGCGTCTGGGCAGCTTTCTGCATACATATGGGGAACCGGTCATCATCCAGAGCGGAGACGATCTGTTCATCCGGGCGGACAGCGTGAAAAAGGCACGAGAGATCGAGAGCGTGCTGATGTTCAGCGCCCGGATCGCGTCCTGTAACGACCGCTACGCTATGGACACGCTCACGGAAGAGGAGCAGGGTTTTCTCCTGAACTGGGACGCGGAAAAATACAGAAGAAACATCCAATAGGAGGTGCTTATGAAGATCATCATTCCCATGACCGGCTATGGCTCCCGATTTGTGGCGGCCGGTTATAAGGAGTTGAAGCCATTCATCAATGTGCAGGGGAAACCAATCATCCAGTGGATAGTAGACGGAATGTATCCCGGCGAGACGGACTTTTTGTTTGTGTGCCGGAAGGAACATCTGGACACGATTCCGGGGATGGAGCAGAAGTTGCGCACCATCGCGCCGACAGCGAAGATATTTGCCATCGACAACTGGGTGAAGAAAGGCCCGGTCTATGATGTGCTTCGGGCGTCGGAGCGCATACCGGACGGCGAGCCCTGCATCATCAATTACTGCGATTTCTTTATGTATTGGGATTGGGAGAAATTCAAAAGTGATGTTGCCGCTCGGGGTTGCGAGGGCTGTGTGCCGTGCTATACAGGATTTCACCCTCACCTTCTGCCAGAAAAGAATGTGTATGCCTCTTGCCTGACAGATGAGAACGATGATTTGGTCGAGATCCGGGAAAAGCATGTGTTCAGTGAGGACAAAACGAAGGACAAAAACTCACCGGGTGTTTATTACTTTAAAACGGGAGCGTTACTTAAGAAGTACTGTCAGACACTTGTGGACAGCGGAGAGACCTTAAAAGGTGAGTATTACGCCAGTATGCCGTATAACTTTATGGTGCGAGACGGTCTGAAGGTGTGGGTCCCTACCAATACGGAACAGTTTTGCCAGTGGGGCACGCCGGAGGACTTGAGGGAATACCTGTATTGGACGGAAACGGTTAGGAGGTATTTGAAAAAATGAACATATTGATACCGATGGCGGGCGCGGGGCAACGCTTCCAGGACAAGGGATATACTACTCCGAAGCCTGTGATCCCGACGATATACCGTCTCACAGGCGAGACGCTACCGATGGTGGTTTGCGCCGCGTTGGATCTGCCAGGACTGGAACCGGACGGCCATAACGTAACATTTGTGGATCGTGATTTTCACAAACAAAACGGTGTAGAGGAAGCAATCCGGGAGAGACTCCCCGGGTCACATTTTATTACTGTGGACCACCTGACACAAGGACAAGCCTGCACCTGCTTACTGGCAAAAGACCGCATCGACAATGACGAGTCTCTTTTGATTGCAGGGTGCGATAACGGGATGGTATTAAACAGGGAGCGATTTGAGAAGAGCACGCAGGAGGCAGACTGCCTGGTGTTTACCTATCGGAACAATGAGTCCGTTCTGGAAAACCCGGACGCTTACGGCTGGATGATCGTGGACGACAACGACGATATTACGGGGTTGTCTATCAAGAAGGCGATATCGAATGACCCGGTCCACGACCATGCGGTAGTGGCAACATTCTGGTTTAAGCAGGGCCGCGTCTTTGTAGAGGCGGCGGAGAGGATGATTCGGGCGAACGACCGAATCAATGGCGAGTTCTATGTGGACGAAGTGATCAAGTATGTGCTTCAAATGGGATATAAAGCTAAAGTGTTTGAGATTGACCGGTATATTGGCTGGGGTACACCCAAAGACTATGAAGATTATATGAATACGATCCGATACTGGGAGAGGTTCATTCAGGATGAAAGGTGTCAAATAGACTGATGGATACCATGCGTAAAGGAAAACATCCCATACATAAATTCCATATTTTTATCGCAGTTATCTTCATTACAAAAATAGTACTTATGGGATTGTTTTCCTCAGATTATCAGAACGCCATGTTCATGCGATTTATTAACGGCTTTCTTGAACAAATCAGATCAGGAAACTGGATAAACCCCTACGAATATTTCAAACTGGAGCCGGAACTTTTCCCCTATCCTCCGGTGATGCTGGCGGTGGAGTGTATAGGAGGGGTGTTGTCCGGACTTGCCGGCGAGTCGATTTTCCTGCAGAATTTACTGTTCAAGCTGCCGAGCTTATTTTTTGACTGCCTTGGGATGCATTATTTGATGGTAATGTTTCCAAGAAAACGACGGTATGTGGCATTTCTATATTTTGCCTCACCCATCATCATCTATTCCACATATATGCATGGGCAACTTGATATCATCCCGACGACGCTTCTGCTGGGCGCAATATCGTATCTTACGAATTCCAGACAGAACAAAGCCGGAAAGTATATGCTGTTCCTTTTCCTAGCGTTAACATGCAAGTTCCACATATTCGCGGTCCTGCCTATCTTACTCATCTACATCGCGAAACGGGAGGGGTGGAAGGAAGCCACAATAAAGACGGCAATACCCGTAGCGGCAGTAGTCCTGTGCGTGATCCCCTTCTGGGGCGAGGGGTTTCGTCAAAATGTCCTGTTCAACAGCGAGCAGTCCGTTTTGACCAAGATTACGATGGACTATCTGGACATCAAAATATACATCCCTATCCTTGCGCTGGCGCTTCTGTATATGAAAACGTTCACAATCAGCCGGCTGAATAAGGACCTTTTATACAGTCTGTGTGGAATCTTATTTGCGGTCTTTTTGGTACTGATTCCACCTATGCCTGGTTGGTATGTGTGGATAGTTCCGTTTATCACAATATATTTTATCGATATGACTACAGACAGATATTATGACGTAGTGATATTTGCTGCGCTGAACGGGCTGTATCTGTTATATTTTCTGATAGCTCACCAAACGGGATATGTGGATCTTTACTTTCTGGAAAAAAGTTTGATAGGAATAAAATCCACCTCCCCGCACGTAATTAACGGCCTCTTTACGTTAATGACTGCCGTGTTGGTCTACTGCATCTACATGATGTATCAGTCCGGCGTGGCCAGCAATTCGTTTTATAAGCGTCGGAATATGCCGTTTGCTATCGGAATAGCGGGGGACAGCGGGAGCGGTAAGAGTACGTTTACATCCCTTATCAATCAGATTTTTGGGGAAAAGAAGGTACTGATTATCGAAGGGGATGGTGACCATCGGTGGGAGAGAGGAAATACGATGTGGGAACAATTTTCCCATTTGAACCCAAAATCAAATTATCTCTACCGGCAAGCCAGGGATTTGTCCCAACTGAAAAATAACGAGAGCGTACTCCGTATTGAGTACGACCACGATACGGGCAAGTTCACGGCAGAGCATCGGATAAGGCCAAAGCCAATTCTCCTGCTATGCGGATTGCACGCGCTGTATCTGCCTCAAGTGCGTAATAATCTTGACCTGAAAATCTATATGGATGTGGATGAGACGCTACGGCGATTTTGGAAGATTCAACGAGACACGGCGAAAAGAGGCTATGACATAAACTCAATTTTGGCTCAAATTACAGGGCGGACCGGAGACGCGGAAAAGTACATATATCCGCAGAAACAATATGCGGATGTTATATTTTCATATTTTGACCATGGACTTGCGGACTGCATGGATCAGGAGCATACAGTGAAGCTGAGCCTGAAAGCGACAATTGATTTGGCGGTAGATTTGGAGCCCTTGATACAGAGGTTGACACGCCATGGTATATCTGTACTGTACGATTATGATGAGAGCCTGACAAAGCAGTCGATAACAGTAGAGGGAGAGAACTTGGAGAGTAGGAGACTCCCAATAGCTGAGATCGCATACGAGACGATTCCGCACTTGGATGAGCTGATCAGTCAGCCATTGCAGGTGGATGATGATCTCCATGGCATAATGGCAATCGTCCTACTGATGATGGTGGGACAAAAGCTGAAAGAGGGCTGAGAAGATGCTTCGGGCAGTCATTTTTGATTTGGATGATACTTTATACGAATATGAGGAGCTAAATCGGATCGCAACAGCGAAGCTGTGCGCATTCACCTGTGAGAGGTTGAGGGTTTCAGAGCAACGGTTCTACGCGGCTTATGACTGGGGACGCCGGGAAACAAAGCGTACCCTGGGCAATACGGGCGCCAGCCATAACCGTCTGTTGTACTGCCAAAAGACGCTGGAATATTTGGGGCAACGGCCGGTGGGGCTGGCGCTGGAAATGTATGAGACATACTGGGGATATATGCTGGAGCATATGAATCTACGGCCAGGAGCCGGTGAACTGCTGGGATACTGCTCGAAACGTGGATTAAAGATTGGCATCTGTACAGATTTAACAGCGCATATCCAGCATCGAAAGCTTAAAAGGCTGGGACTATCGGAACTGGTGAGTGCATTAGCGACCAGCGAGGAAGCCGGTATAGAAAAGCCGGGTGAAGCTATTTATTTGTTGATGCTGGGAAAACTCCATGTCCAACCGGAGGAAGCGGTATTTGTCGGGGACAGTCTGGAAAAGGACGTTCTGGGGCCGGAGCGGTTGGGAATTCGCGCAGTATGGTTTCAGGGAAAGAACGACGGCGTACATACTACGGCGACTACTCTGCCGGATGTGAGGAGAGTGCTGGATGAAATTCACTAAGATCAGAAAAAAGGAACTCATACGGTTTCTGTTTGGCGGTGGCAGTGCGGTCGTTGTGGATTATATCATCTACCAGCTTCTCATGCTGGCGAGCCTGAGCCAGGATATATCCAAAGCATTGTCCTTCATATGTGGTGCCGCGGTTGGTTTTGTCATCAACAAGCTCTGGACTTTTGAGAGTGCCATATTTTCAAAAAACGAGGTATTGCGGTATGTCATTCTGTACTCCTGCACCGCAATCATCAACGCAGTAGTGAACCGTTTTACTTTGAAAATCACGGCCTTGGAGATGCTGGCGTTTTTGTGCGCTACAGGCGTGAGTACTATACTTAATTTTCTGGGTCAGAAGTTTTTTGTGTTCAGAAAGTGAGGTGAAAGGGAAAGATATGAGGCTTTCTATTGTGATCCCCTGCTATAACGAGGAGAAGAACATCCCACTGATACTGGAGAAGTTCAAGGCCTGCATCAGCAACGAGGATATGGAGGTGGTGCTGGTCGACAACGGCTCCACGGACGGGAGCGCCGCAGTGCTGGATAAGTTGCTGCCGCAGTATTCTTTTGCGCGTACTGTGTTTGTGCCGGTCAACCAGGGGTATGGTTACGGAATATTGCAAGGGCTAAAAGCGTCCAAAGGTGATTTCATCGGCTGGACGCACGCAGATATGCAGACGGATCCCGCCGATGTGGTCATGGCGTATCACATTCTGGAGGAGAGAGATTGGAATACAGCGACCTATGTGAAAGGAAACAGGAAGGGGCGAGGCATGGAAGACCAGTTTTTTACGTTTGGTATGGGTGTTTTTGAAACACTTTATCTGCACAAACGCCTATATGATGTCAATGCCCAACCTAATATTTTCTCAAGAGATTTTTATAAGAGCTGGCAGAACCCGCCTTATGACTTTGCGCTGGATCTGTACGCGCTTTATATGGCTCAGCTAAGGAAGCTTAATGTGGTTCGGTTTGACGTTCAATTTCCGCCAAGATTATACGGAAATTCCCACTGGAACACGGGCTTCAAATCGAAGTGGAAGTTTATTAAGAGGACATTGTCTTTCAGCAGAAAAATGAAAAAGGCAGGAATCAAATGAAAAAATACTTCTCAATATTTATTTTGGAGGAATTTAGATGAAAAAAGTAGTATATTTTTTGTTGGGTGGAATAGTCGTGATCGTGCTCTATCTTTTGGGCATTGGAATATATACTCGGATTTCGGAAGATCCGATAATTTTCTTTGCGTCCCTGGTAATCGGAATAATAGTTGTGACCGGTGTGTGTTTGCTTATTACAATAATCGCAAAAGGGTTATACGACAAGTTTACGGTTTTTGTACTTGGAGTTGTATATTTTCTCGGGGTAGTCATGATATCTGTGTTTGGTCCGACTTTTATTGACAGAAGCATATCCTATCATATTGCTTTCTATGCAGTTGAGGAAGGGGAAGTACGTGTTGACGAGGTTGAGGAAGACTTTTCAAGGGCCATCTTTGAGAAAAGAATCCATGACGCCGCCGAAACCGGGTTCTTGACATTGAATGAAAATGGCAGTATGACGCCAACACTAAAAGCGAAGCTGATGTATTATACCTTAAAACCATTAGGAGATTTGACCGGTTCTATGGATACATATTATCAGATGAAAGAGGAGATACAAAATGATGCCAGCAAGTGAGACGGTGGAGTATATCGCTCATAGAGTAAATTCTGTTGGGAAACTAAGGAATCTGGCCCCTCAATTTGGAGTGGAAATCGATTTGCGGGACGATTTTAATGGGAGGATATATCTTTCCCACGATCCGTTTGAACCAGGAGAAGATTTCGAGGACTATCTGAAAGAGTATCACCACGGGACGATGATTCTGAATATCAAGAGCGAACGTATTGAGCATAAAACGTTGGAATTACTAAAAAAGTATGGGATAGTAAGGTACTTTTTCCTTGACAGTAGCTTTCCGATGATAAAGCTGTTGTCTGATATGGGAGAAAGGAACATTGCACTCCGCTATTCTGAGCTAGAGGGGTTAGATACTATCCGCAATATGGCTGGGCGAGTGGATTGGGTATGGGTGGACTGCTTCTCACGGTTGCCAATCACACAAAAGGAATATCAGGAATTAAAAAACCTTGGATTCAAGCTCTGCTTGGTATCACCGGATCTTGAAGGGAGAGAAGAAGATATAGAAACGTATCATGACCAGTTGAAGAAAGCGGGAATCATTTTCGATGCAATATGTGTGGGAATTCAAAATGCCAGCAGATGGGTTAAATAGGTGTGGTATTAGTCATTATACTTATGTGAGTGTACATGGCGCTGGTGAAGAGGTGACATTATGCTTCAGAAATTGATTCAGCACCGGTTCCTGTTTGAGGAGCTGGTCAAACGGGATTTCAAAAAGAAATACAAGCGAACGGTCCTGGGTATGGGGTGGAGCTTATTATCTCCGCTTCTTCTGTTGCTGGTCATGAAAATCATTTTCACCCAATTCTTCGGACGGGACACGCCGCATTATACGATATATATTTTCTGCGGGAATTTGATTTTTACATATTTTTCTGAATCTACCAAGAGTGGTATGAAGAGTCTGATGGAAAACTCCAAGGTTTTTACCAAGGTGACTGTTCCCAAGTACCTGTTTCTGTTGTCAAAGAATGTACAGACCTTTATCAGTTTCCTGCTGACATTAGTCATTTTCTTTATTTTCGTGGCATTTGACGACTTGGCATTTACCTGGAAATTCGTTTGTCTGCTCTACCCGATTTGCTGCTTGGTTCTTTTTAACATTGGAATGGGTTTGATTCTCTCTGCCATGTATGTGTTTTTCCGTGACATACAATACCTATACGATGTGTTTACCCGGCTTCTCATGTATCTTTCGGCGATTTTTTACACCATTGATCGTTACAGCCCCCAGGCCCGAAATCTGTTTTTACTGAACCCCATCTATCTTTTCATTCGCTACTTCCGGAAAATTGTCATAGAAGCGACCGTTCCGACGATCTGGTTCCACCTTCTTATGGCGGCGGATGTGGTGATCGCCCTGGGGTTGGGGTGCTTTATGTATAAGAAGTATAACACTAAATTTTTGTATTACGTATAACGGAGGGGACAAATGAGTGTACTTGAGGTAAAAAATGTCTCCATCCGTTACTTAACTGGGGATTTTAAAGATATTGGACTAAAGGAATACGTGATGCGCAAGCTGACACACAACTATCGTGTCAACGAGTTCTGGGCGGACAGGCATATATCATTCAAACTGGAAAAAGGCGAGATGCTGGGCATCATTGGCTCCAACGGGGCAGGGAAATCTACACTGTTGAAGGTCATTTCCGGGATCATGGAACCAACGGAAGGATGGGTAAAGCGGAAAGGGAATATTGCGGCGCTGTTGGAGCTGGCCAGCGGATTTGACGGGGAGTTGACGGTCAAGGAGAATACATATCTGCGTGGCGCTATGCTGGGGTATACCCGGAAGTTTATGGACGAGACATATGACCGGATAATCGAGTTTGCGGAGCTTCAGGACTTCCAGGACAGGCCGTTCAAGCAGCTGTCGTCGGGTATGAAATCCAGACTGGCGTTTTCCATTGCCTCTCTCGTCCAACCGGACATCCTCATATTGGATGAAGTGCTCTCTGTTGGCGACGGGGCTTTTCGCAAGAAAAGTGAGGCCAAGATGCGGGAGATCATCGCCGGCGGGGCCACGACGATCCTGGTCTCGCATTCGCTGAGTCAGGTGCAGGAGCTGTGTACAAAGGTACTGTGGCTTGAAAAAGGCAATCAAATTGCTTTCGGGGACACGGACATTATATGCAGCTTCTACCAGCAGTATTTGGATAAGAAGATTACCCTGGAGCAGGCCAAAGAGAAGCTGGACAGCCTCAACGGGCATTATGACTATCTGGTTGTGGGCTCAGGGCTTTTCGGTAGTGCTTTCGCCCGTGAGATGACGGACCGGGGGAAGAAGTGCCTTGTCATCGACAGCCGCCCACAGTTGGGTGGCAACCTATACTGCGAGAACATAAACGGGGTGACTGTCCACAAGTATGGCACGCATATTTTTCGGACAAACAACAAGAAAATCCGGGACTATGTGAATCGCTACGCGCGGTTTGTAGACTTTGAGGATGGATACATCCCCGTAGGCGGCTACAACGGGTTCATCGAGGGACTTTTGAAGGGTATCCCCGCCGTGACGGGCGTGGGATACAGGCATCTGATAGAGGTCCGACCGGACATCGCGGACAAAGTGCTCTACACCGGAGGGATCGACAGCTTCTTCGATTACAGCATGGGCCATTTGGAGTACGACAGTCTGAAGATTGAGCTGGAGGAATTGAAGCAGGAGTTTTATCAGGACCAGGCCATTGTCATCCCTGAACCGGATAAACTAGACGAGGACCACGAGGGTTGCACCAGAATCATTGAGTATAAGCACTTCCTGAACGAAAAAAGCAAAAAGACCGTGGTGGCCTTCGAGTACCCCCAGGAGTGGATCCCCGGACGGCTTGCCTGTAAACCTGTTGGCGGGGAGAAGAACGAGAGGCTTCTGGCGCAATATCGGGAAATGGCGAAAGATCACCCAAACGTGGTCTTTGGAGGCAGGCT
>CANQSU010000040.1 GCA_947626585.1 uncultured Oscillospiraceae bacterium | reverse complement strand
TGCCGGACAAGGCCATCGACCTCATCGACGAGGCCTGCTCGGACGTGAACCTGAAGAGCAAGAACTACGCGCGCCTGGCGGAGATCGACCGGGAGCTGGCGGACATCGCCAAGGAGCGGGATATGCTTTTGGAGCGCCCGGAGTCCGACTCCAGCCCCTACGCCGAGGAGGACTACGCCCGCCTTGCCAAGCTGCGGGGCCGCGAGATCGCCATCGCCGACGAGAAGCAGCGCCTGCAGGCCCAGGGCATGCCGGAGCTTGGCATGGACAACTTTGCCCGCATCATCGAGCTTTGGACCAAGATCCCCGCCTCCTCCATCCGGGAGGATGAGCATGAGAGGCTGGCCCATCTGGCCGACCGCCTGAAGGAGCATATCGTGGGCCAGGACGAGGCCGTGGAGGCCGTCTGCGCCGCCATCAAGCGAAACCGGGTAGGCATTTCCATGAAGCACAAGCCCGTCAGCTTCATCTTCGTGGGCTCCACCGGCGTGGGAAAGACGGAGCTTGTCAAGCGCCTGGCCGCCGACATGTTCCAAAACCCCGAGTCCCTTATAAGGCTCGACATGTCGGAGTTTATGGAGAAATTCGCTGTCTCCCGCATCATCGGCTCACCCCCGGGATACGTGGGCTACGACGAGGCCGGACAGCTGACCGAGAAGATCCGCCGCCGTCCGTACAGCGTGGTACTCTTTGACGAGATCGAGAAGGCCCATCCGGACGTGATGAACATCCTCCTGCAGATCCTGGACGATGGCCGCATCACCGACGCTCAGGGCCGGGTGGTCAACTTTGAGAACACCATCATTATCATGACCACCAACGCCGGGTCGGACCGGCGGGGCTCCGGCACCGTGGGCTTTGGCAATTCCGCCAGGGACCAGGACAGGGAGCGTGTCATGAAGGCCCTCCGGGATTTCCTGCGGCCCGAGTTCATCAACCGCGTGGACGAGGTGGTCTACTTCAACAAGCTCTCCGAAGAGAATTTCCGCTCCATCGCCGCGCTGATGCTGGAGGAGCTGAAGGAGGGACTGGCCGAGAAGGCCATGACCTTCGTCTGGGACGACAGCGTCATCGATTACCTGGTGCGCAAGTCCTATTCCGCCGAGTACGGCGCCAGGAACCTCCGGCGCACCATCCAGAAGGACATCGAGGACCGGCTGGCCTCGGAGCTTATCGACAATTATAAGCGTGAGCTTACCCGCGTGGGCGTCTCCGCCCAGGGGGACGAGATCACCGTCATTATCGCCTGAAAACAGTATATCAGTTGACATAAAGCCGGGGCATTCCCCGGCTTTATGGGGATAAAGAGAGCGGATTTTATGAGTGAGCTTAAGAAAAACCAGATCCTTTCCGCGATCTGCGACGGCTATTCCGCCGACGGCATGGGCGTGGCCCACGTGGACGGCATGGCCCTGTTTGTCTCCGGGGCCATAGCGGGGGAGAGGTGCGAGATCCGCATCCTCAAGGTCCTGAAAAACCTGGCCTTCGGCAAGGTGGAGCGGGTTTTGGAGCCCTCCCCGGAGCGCCTTCCTCCTGACTGCCCCCATTTTCCCGCCTGCGGCGGGTGCAGGACCCGCCACATGAGCTGCGCCGAGGAGCTGCGCTTTAAGCGCCAAAAGGTGGAGGACGCCCTGCGGCGCGTGGGCGGGGCGGATCTATCGGTTGACATAATACATGGAGCCGCCAAAACCGAGCGCTATCGGAACAAGGCTCAGCTGCCGGTATCCCCGGGGCCGAAGATCGGCTTTTACCGGGGCGGGAGCCACGAGGTGATCGACGTGCCGGACTGTAAGCTGGAGCCGGAGAGCGTGGGGCTTGCCCGGGGCGCGGTGCTGGACTGGATGGTATCCTCCGGCGCCGCGGCCTATGACGAGACGGCCCACCGGGGCCTTGTGCGCCACCTCTATGTGAGAACCGACAGCGCCGGGGAGGCGCTGGTCTGCCTTGTGGTCAACGCCCCGGCTGAGCGGACTCTCCCCGACGAGGCGGGGCTCGTGCGCCGGATAAGGGAGGCCCTGCCCGGGCTTCGGGGTCTGGTGCTGTCAGCCAATACGCGGAAAACCAACGTGATCCTGGGCGGCGACTACCGCACGCTGTGGGGCAGCCCCACCCTGGACGAGACGCTGTGCGGTCTTACCTTTCGCCTGTCCGTTCCGTCCTTTTTCCAGGTGAACCGGGACCAGTGCGAGGTACTTTACGACCGCGCCCTGGAGTTCGCCGCCCTGACGGGCAAAGAGACGGTGCTGGACCTTTACTGCGGCATCGGCACCATCTCCCTGTGCGCCGCGAAACGGGCAAAGCGCGTTATCGGCGCCGAGATCGTCCCCGAGGCCATAGAGGACGCAAAAGCCAACGCCGCCCGCAACGACATTGAAAACGCGGAGTTTTTCCGCGGCGACGCCGCGGATACCGCCTTGACGCTGGCCCGCCAGGGCGTCCGCCCCGACGTGGTCATTGTGGACCCGCCCCGCCGCGGCCTGGAGCCGTCCGTCATAGACACCGTGGCCCAAATGGCCCCGGACCGCCTTGTCTACGTCTCCTGCGACCCGGCCACGCTGGCCCGTGACGTGAAGCTCCTCTCCGCCCACGGCTATAAAGCCGTAAAAGCCGAAGCCATCGACATGTTCCCCCGCACCCTGCATGTGGAGACGGTATGTTTGTTCGTTCGATAGTACATGGAATAGAATCCAACAGGTTTATTCCGTGTATTTCAAACCGGAGATCCCCTATACGCATGGCTCCTTTCAATATGAAAATGCCGTCCGCTATGGATACGCGGCGTTTGAACGGCGCGAATACCCGGGGAGGCGCGAATTCACCGCGGACGAATATGTGGCGTTTTCCGGCACCCATTGTGACCATATCGTCCTTCCGGAACCTTATAGAAGCAAGCTTTTCGACGGACTCAGAGACGCCGTCCTGGCCGCCGGGAATAAAATCGTATTTCAGGACACTTATGTCCTGTATCTGGCGAAAAAACCGGAGGACATACAAGTATAAATGAGGGAGACGCGAATACAATGCTGAAATTTGGTATGCCGACCCTGATCGAGCTGGGGACCCTTGAGGAGTGCGCGGCAAAGTGCGGGGCGCTTCAGCTTGATTTTGTGGAAATCAATATGAATCTGCCTCAGTATCAGCCTGGGGAGATCGACGCCGATCGCTGTAAGGATATTTCAGCGAAATACGGGATATCTTACACGATCCATCTGGACGAGAACCTGAATGTCAGTGATTTTAACCCCTATATCGCCGAGGGGTATAAGCGCACCGTTGTGGAGACCATCGAGCTTGCGAAGAAGCTTGACATCCCCGTTTTGAATATGCACCTGGCCAAGGGCGTCTATTTCACGCTGCCCGACAGAAGGGTCTACCTTTTTTCCCGGTACAGGGAGCGGTATTTGAAAAGCATGACCGCGTTTAAGGAGTTATGCGAAAGGACCGTTGACGGCGCCGGTATAACCGTCTGCCTTGAAAACAGTGACGGGTATACAGAGTTTCAAAAAGAAGCGCTGGAGATCCTTTTAGAGTCCCCGGTATTCGGCCTGACCTTCGATATCGGACACGACCACGGCTGCGGCGGGGCGGATGAAAAATTCATCGTTGAACATAAGTCACGCCTGGTGCATATGCATATGCATGACGCCCTTGGCGCGAAAAACCATCTCGCCCTGGGAACCGGAGAGATAGACCTTGAGAAATACCTGAAACTGGCGGAGGAACGAAACTGCCGGGTCGTGCTGGAGACTAAGACGGTCTCGGGGTTAACGCGGTCCGTTGAATGGATAAGGAGCCGCCTCAACGCAACCGCCGGTTGACAGATAGTTGGTAGAGCGCAACCGGGCTTTTTGGTATGATAAAGGTACCATTTATGGGCCGGAAGCTGACAAAATAGAAAATGGAAATCATATACAAAGGAGGAACGACGGAATGGGGTTTCTTGAGCTTTTTGAGGAGAAGAAGCCGATCATCGGCATGATCCACCTGGGGGGCGGCGGGGGAGACGGCTTCCGCGCCAGGGCCATGCTGGAGATCGGGCAGATGTACGAGCGCGGGCTGGACGCCGTGCTGGTGGAGGACTACTTCGGTACCGCCGAGGACGTGGCCTGGACGCTCGACTACCTCCAGAAGAACTACCCCCGGAAAATCTATGGAGTCAATCTGCTGGGCGATTTCAAGGGCAGCTACGAGATGGCCAGACGGTACGGCGCCGCCTTCATGCAGGTGGACTCCATCTGCGGGCATCTGCAGCCCCAGCGGGACGAGGAGTACGCCCGGATGATCGGCGCCCTCCGGGACGGCTCTGTCTTTGTTCTTGGCGGCGTCCGGTTCAAGTACCAGCCGGTGCTGTCCGGCAGGAGCCTGGAGGAGGATTTGCGCCTGGGCATGGAGCGCTGCGACGCCATCGTGGTGACGGGTACCGGTACGGGCATCAGCACCGAGCTTGATAAAATCAAGGCCTTTCGGGCCGTGACGGGCGATTTCCCCCTCCTTGTGGGCGCGGGCATGACCGCCCGGACGGCCAGGGAGCAGCTGTCATGGTCCGACGGGGCCATTGTGGGCAGCTGGTTCAAGGAGGGCGGGAACGCCGTCAATCCCGTGGACCCGGACCGGGTCGGGCGCTTCATGGACGAGGTGCGCTCGCTGAGAGCGTCCCTTTGAGCGGATCAATATGAAGAGATCGGATTTTGAAGCGTGGGACGGGTATATGCTCTCCTGCCTCAGCGACAGCTCCCATGACCGGGAACACGTCTACCGGGTGCTGTATAACGCGGTGGACATAGCGGAGGGCGAGGAGGACGTCGACCGGGATGTGCTGGTGTGCGCCTGCCTTTTGCACGACATAGGCCGGCCCGAGCAGTTTGAGGATCCCGCCCTGTGCCACGCCCTGGTGGGGGCGGAGAAGGCGGAAAGGTTTTTGCTTGAAAAGGGTTACCCGGTGGACTTCGCCGCGAATGTGGCCGCCGCCATCCGTACCCACCGATACAGAAGGGCGTGCCCGCCGGAGTCCGTGGAGGCGAAGATCCTTTTTGACGCGGACAAGCTGGACGCCGCCGGCGTCATGGGCATCGCCCGCACCTTCCTCTACAAGGGCGGGGTGGGGGATCCCATCTACACCCTGGATGAAAACGGCGTCCCCTCCGACGGCGCGGACCAGAGCCGCGTCTCGTTCTTCCAGGAGTACAAGTATAAACTGGAGGGGCTCTACGACCGCTTTTACACGAAGCGGGGCCGGGAGCTGGCCCTTCAGCGCCGTCCCGCCGCCGAGGCCGTTTACCGCGCGCTTTTGGAGGAGTGCCGGCGGCCGTATATCAGCGGCAGAGCGACGCTTGAAAAGATCCTTAAGGAGGCAGAAGAACATGGCTGAAAAGAAGCTTTCCGCCGAGGCGAGAATGAAGCTCCTCTGTGCGAAATCCCTGCCCTTCATGACCGGCATGCTGGACGAGGCTGAAACACAGCCCGGGCGTCACTTTGCCACCCTGGGCATCCCGGAAAACGACCGGGTGAAGGGACTTTTGGAGGTCGGACGGGAGCGGGAGCGCTGGTACGTGCTGGCCGGGATCATCCCCGAGGGGACGGACAGACTCCTCTCCCAGTATTTAAAGCAGGGCACGAAGGAGGAGATCCGGACCTACCTCACCGCCCCCGACAGCCCGAGGGAGCTGGAGACGGCGCTCCGGGAGCTGATCAGGAGAGCGGAGACGTGAGATGACGAACAGGGAAATAATGGACATTGCCCTCCGGCAGTCGGCTGTGGACTGCGGCTGTGAGCCGGGGGACTTTCTGAAGGACGGGAACACGCTGGTCGTATCAAGAGCGGACCCGGCCGCGCGGCGGTATCTGGAGCTGCCCCACGTTTGCAGCTTCGTCTACTACGGTCGCGGCGTCGTGGCCACGGCGGGGGAGGAATATACGGAGGCGGCGGAGAAGTGCCTTGCGCTGGTGGGGAAGGACGATCCGTACTCTCTTTTTGAGACGCCTGGAGCGCATAGGGTGGAGAGCGTATTCGCGCCCCTGGGTGGGACGGTGCGGTATATGGCGGAGTATTTTCTGCCCGATTTGAACGCCCTCACGGAAAGGCCCTGCCCGCTGAAGATGAGGATATTGGGGCGTGAGGAGCTGGCGCCTCTCTACACCCCGGAGTGGTCCAACGCGCTTTGCGCCAGAAGGGCGGAGCTGGACGTGCTGGGCGTGGGGGCGTATGACGGCGGGAGGCTTGCGGCGCTGGCCGGCTGCTCCGCCGACTGCGAGACCATGTGGCAGATCGGCGTCGATGTGCTGCCGGAGTACCGCCGCCGGGGGATCGCCTCGGCGCTGACCTCCCGGCTGGCCCGGGAGATCATGGAGCGCGGCAAAGTGCCTTTTTACTGCGCGGCCTGGTCCAATGTGGCCTCCGTCCGCAACGCCATCCGCTCCGGCTTTCGTCCGGCGTGGGTGGAGCTGACGGTGAAGAAAAGAGAGGAAAGCCTGTGAGCGCCAAAGAGAAGTGCTTCTGGTTGGAGCTGGCCGCCTGGGGGCTGATGATCGCCGGCCTCCTGGCGTTGGATCTGAAGCTGCGGTATGGCTGGTGGGGAACGATCCTGATGATCGTTCTCCTGACGGCGGCGTGGGGAGCGTCCCTGCTGGGACTCGGTCAGTGGAACGCCATATCTCCGGAGGAAAAGAAGGACCTGAAAAAGCGGTACTTCTGGATCGGCCCTGAGCGGATGATCCGGAGGCTTCCGGTATGCCTGCCGTTCAGCTTCTTTTTGCTGCTCCTGGGCTGAAAATGGGGGACAAGGGATGAAAAAGATACTTCTCATCGGCACCGGGGGGACCATCGCCTCGGAGGAGACCGGGGACGGGCTGGCGCCGGAGATACCGGCCTCGGGCCTGCTCTCCCGCCTTACGGGGGTAGAGAGGGGCATACGGGTGGAGAGCGCCGAGCTTCTGGCGCTGGACAGCACCAACATCACCCCGGAGCATTGGCTGATGATCGCGGGGTGCATAAAAACAAATTACGCCGGCTACGACGGGTTTGTGATCACCCACGGCACGGACACGCTGGCCTACACGGCGGCGGCTCTGAGTTATCTTGTGAAGGGAAGCCCCAAGCCCATCGTCCTTACCGGGGCGCAAAGGCCCATCGGGGTCGACTCCACCGACTCCAGGGAGAACCTGCGGGACGCCCTTCTCTGCGCTACGTCGGATATGCCGGGGGTGTCCATCGTCTTTGACCACAAGATCATCCTCGGCACCCGGGCCAAAAAGACACGCTCCAAGAGCTTTTCGGCCTTTGAGAGCATCAATTACCCCGACCTGGGCGTTATTCGCGACGGGGCTGTGCTGCCCTTCATCCGCCAGGAGTGCGGGGCGGAGCCGGAGTTCTCCGACGCCCTTGACACGAAGGTGGCGCTTTTGAAGCTGATCCCCGGCGTCAAACGGGACGTGCTGGACTTCCTCTTTGAGCGCAACGACGCCGTGGTCATCGAGAGCTTCGGCGTGGGGGGACTGCCCGAGACCGGCGGCTTTTTCGAGTCCGTCCGCGCCTGGAAGGAGCGGGGCAGGATCGCCGTCCTCACCACC
Source organism: uncultured Oscillospiraceae bacterium (assembly GCA_947626585.1). GTDB lineage: Bacteria > Bacillota > Clostridia > Oscillospirales > Oscillospiraceae > RUG626. Next base: position 13,261 of record CANQSU010000040.1, on the reverse strand, counting down.
CAGGTGGAGAACGAGGGGTCTGACCTGACGGTCTACCACGTGGGCAACCGGCTCAAGCGGGAGCTGGGTGTCCTGGAGGCCTACGACATGACCACCGAGGCCGTCATCGCCAAGCTCATGTGGATCCTGGCAAAGACAAAAAAGCCCACGGAGGTGGAACGGCTGTTCTACACCCCCGTGGGAATGGATATGTTTCCGCGTTGAACGGCAAGCTTATTAATATTTAATAAATAATTATTTGATTATGTCAACCACTTCGCCGATATACATGGTGTGGGGCGCCTCGGTCCTGTAGAAGGCGTTGACCACGGGCTCCGGCATGGCGGCGGAGTCCAGGTCCTGGCGGTAGATTTTTTTGCAGAGAAGCGTGGTGTGGGCCTCCCGGAAGGTGACGGCGTTCTCCAGGGGCTTCGGCGTGAGGCCCGCTTTGGACACCTTGTCCCCGTCCCGGCCGGACTCGGTGCCCAGAAGCGTCAGGGCACGGCGGTACTGTTCGGGGTAGAAGCTGACGGTGAAGAAAGCGCTCGACTCCATAAACTCATGGGTGTACCGCACGGGCTTGACGTAGACGGTGACCACGCTCTTGCCCCAGAGGGTGCCCGCGCCGCCCCAGCTGATGGTCATGGTGTTGAAATGGTCGGGCGTGCCGGCGGTGAGAAGGGCCCACTCCCGGTCAAAAAGCTTGAAGATATCGGTTTTCAGTTCCATATGCTGAACTCCTTTCGAAAATATAGTGTTATTATATAACAAAGCGGAGGTGTTTTCAATGAAAATCACATTCATCGGCGCGACGCACGACGTGACGGGGAGCTGTACGCTCCTTGAAGCAGGCGGACACAGGGTGCTGATCGACTGCGGCATGAGACAGGGGACCACCACCTATGAAAATGTGCCTCTGCCGGTGGCGGAGCGCGACATCGAGTGCGTCCTGCTGACCCACGCCCACGTGGACCACTCGGGAAATCTGCCCCTTCTCTACAAAAACGGCTTTCGGGGCAAGGTGTACGCCACCGAGGCCACACGGAACCTCTGCGAGATCATGCTTCGTGACTGCGCCAACATCCAGATGAGCGACGCGGAGTATAAGAACCGCAAGGCGCGCCGCGCCGGCGAGCCGGAGATACCGCCGCTTTTCGACCTCAACGACGCCGAGGGCGTTTTGAGGCTCTTCCGTGGGTGCGACTATGAGCGGCCCATACAGATCAACGAGGCCCTCACCGTGCGCTTTACCGATATCGGACACCTTCTTGGCTCGGCCTGTATCGAGGTCTGGCTCCACGAGGGGGACACCGCGCGCAAGATGGTCTTTTCCGGCGACGTGGGTAACACCGATCAGCCCATCATCTGTGACCCCGGGAGGGTGGCGGAGGCGGACTACGTGATGCTGGAGTCCACCTACGGCGACCGCCTCCACGGGGAGCGGCACGAGTACATAAGCACCCTGGCGGGCTTCATCCAGAGGACCCTTGACCGGGGCGGCAACGTGATCATCCCATCCTTCGCCGTGGGCAGGACCCAGGAGATCCTCTACTTCATCCGGGAGATCAAAAACGCCGGCCTCGTCCGCGGCCACGACGGCTTCCCCGTCTATGTGGACAGCCCCCTGGCCAACGAGGCCACCTCGGTGTTCATGCAGTGTGACACACAGTATCTGGACGAGGAGACCAGGGCCGTCATGGCCTCCGGGGAGAACCCGCTGGTGTTTCCGGGCCTGCGGCTCACCACCTCCACGGACGAGTCCAAGGCGCTCAACACGGACGCAGAGCCAAAGGTCATCATCTCCGCCTCCGGCATGTGCGACGCGGGGCGTGTACGCCACCATCTCAAGTACAACCTGTGGCGGCCCGAGTGCATGGTGCTGTTCGTGGGCTATCAGGCGGCGGGCACACTGGGGCGGAGCATCTACGACGGGGCCAAGACCGTGAAGCTCTTTGGCGACGACGTGGCGGTCAACGCCGAGATCGAATATCTGCCCGGCGTCTCGGGTCACGCCGACAAGGAAGGGCTGATAAACTGGATCAGGGGCTTTGAGACAAAACCCCGAAAGGTTTTTGTCAACCACGGCGACGAGGGCGCCTGCGAGGAGCTGGCCCGATGCCTTCGGGAGGAATACGGCCTTGACGCCTTCGCGCCCTACTCGGGGACCGAGTACGACCTGGGGGCGGGGGAGTTCGTGCGCCTGACAGAGGGCGTCAGGGTGAGAAAGGAGAAGCCCGCCACCCCGGCCCGCAAGCGCGCCGACGACGCCTACAAGCGGCTTCTTGACGCCGTCAACCGCCTGGCGGCCACGGCCAGGGAGTGCGAGGGGATGGCCACCAAGGAGCTTGCCAGGCTCACCAATATGGTGATCTCGCTGACGGAGAAGATGAAGAGGTAAAATGGGTACGCCATCGTTGGGCCGCCTCTCCTGGCGGCCCGTTACGTTATTCAAAGAAGCTTTTCTATAATATCCTCCACGTGGGGGTAGTAGAAGAACACCCTCCCTATGCCGAGGCGGCGGGCGGCGTCCATTTTCTTCCCGAGCGTGTCCGCGTCATCCCACAGGAGAAGGTGTGCGCGGCCGTCCTTCATGTACGAGGCCGTGTTGGCGCACAGCTCCGGGGAGAAGCGGGAGACGAGCGGCGGCAGGTCGGCCTGTTCCCCGGGGGACAGGACCCGCCCCAGCCCTGAACGGCAGGGGAGGGGAAAGTCACGGGTGACCCGCTCCAGCTCCAGCGCCAGCCTGTCCGCGCCGTAGAGGGAGCTGAGCCGCCGGAGCCGCTCCTCATAGGTGCCGGAGGCGTTCTGGGCCTGGACCAGCACACAGGCGCCGGGAGCGGCCCTGGCGTAACGCTCGGGGAGGTACAGCTCCAGCCCGAACCGGGCCGCGGCTCTGTCCAAGAGCGCGCAGAACCGGAGGAGCCGCTCGTTGGGCCGGGGCAGATCCGGTACCAGCCCCCGGTATCCGGCCCTGCGGCACTGACAGATGAGGGCGTTCACCAGCGCCTCGTGGGGACCGTACCCGGTGAAGCTCCCGGCGTCCACGTCCATCAGCGCGATCCGGGCCTCCGGCAGGGGCCAGCGGTAGAGCCGCAGATCCCGCCCGATACGCCAGCCCTGCGCCGAGACGGGGCCCCGGCGGGCGGCGTCGGCCACAAAATCCGGCGGCGCGGTGAGATAAATTTTCATTTCGTCCATATACATTTCCCCGATTGTGTGCTATACTTCTGTAAAGGTCCGTTATCCGGACAGGCCCGGACACAAAACTTTATGCGCGAGGATGGCGATTATGAGCTTTTCCCTCCTCCCTGAGAGAAAATTTGAGGATGTGACGAGGATCACTCCGGAGATTCTGAGAGCCGCCGGCGTGGAGCTTCTCATCCTGGACGTGGACAACACCATCGCGCCCTACGGGACCGAGACGCTGGAAAAGCCGGTGACCGACTGGGCGGAGAGCCTGAAAAGGGCTGGCGTCACGCTTTTCATCGTCTCCAACAACAAGGGCGCAAGACCGGAGATCTTTGCCTCCCTCCTGGATATCCCCTACATAAAAAGGGCGGGCAAGCCAAGTCCCCGGGGCGTGCGCCAGGCCCTGGCGCGGACGGGTGTGGCGCCGTCGAGGGCCGCCCTGGCGGGCGACCAGATCTACACCGACACCGTCGCCGCAAACCTCGCGGGCGTACACATGCTCCTGGTGGAGCCGATCAGGTTTACCAATCCGTTTCTGGCGGTCCGATATTTCTTTGAGCTTCCCTTCAGACGGGAAAAACGTAAAAAAAGGAGTGCATGAACATGAACAACGTAAAAAAGATCTCCGCCGCGGTGGCGGAGAGCGAGGCCCAGGCCATTTTTGTGACCAGTGAGCAGAACCGCTACTACGCCACGGGCTTCGCCTCCTCCGCGGGCGAGCTGATCATCTGCGGCGACGGCCACGCCGCCCTTTTCATCGACGCCCGGTATTTTGAGGAGGCCAGCCGGAGCATCACGGAGGTGGAGGTCATTTGCCCCAACGACAAGCCCGTCTACGAGCTGATGAACGACTACTTCAGAAAGCACGGCGTTGCGAGGCTCGCGGTGGAGGAGGGCTCCCTGAGCTACGCCGCCTACACGGGACTGCAAGGCAAGCTGGACCCGGAGCTTGTGCCGGGGCAGAACATCCTTCGGGACCTGCGGGCCGTCAAAAGCGAGGAGGAGCTGGAGATCCTCGTTGAGGCCCAGAGGATAGCCGAAAGGGCTTTCAACAACACCCTGAGGCTCATCACCCCCGATATCACCGAAAAGGAGCTGGCGGCGGAGCTGACCTGCCAGATGCTGAAGCTTGGGGCCCAGGACAAGTCCTTCGACCCCATCGTGGTCTCCGGCAGCCTCTCCAGCGTCCCCCACGGCAAGCCCAGGGACGTGAAGCTCCAGCGGGGCTTCCTCACCATGGACTTTGGCGCCCTCTACAAGGGCTACTGCTCGGACACCACCCGCACCGTGGCCATCGGAGAGCCCACACCGGAGATGGAGAAGGTCTACGGCACCGTCCTTGAAGCGCAGCTCGAGGCCATCAAGGCCGCGCGCGCCGGCGTGACTGGCAAGGAGCTGGACGGCGTGGCCCGCCGGGTCATCGCGGACGCCGGGTACGGCGAGTATTTCTCGCACTCGCTCAGCCACGGCGTGGGCATCGACATCCACGAGTACCCCAACTGCTCCCCTAAGAGCGACTGCGTCTTAACGGCCGGCAGCGTTATCTCCATGGAGCCGGGCATCTACCTGCCGGGACGGTTCGGCGTGCGTATCGAGGACGTGATCCAGATCCGCGAGGACGGCTGCTTCGACCTGACGGACCTGCCGAAGGAGCTGCTCGTTTTCTTCGCGTGACGGTTTTTTCGTCGATTGGAAACTTTTCTCTTGCAAAAAGAGAGAATATGATGTAGAATAAATCAGATTCATTGTTTTGCGAATACTACTCTACGGGAGGATATAAACATGGCAACAATAACCGCCAGCGATTTCAGAAACGGAAAGACCTTTGAGTACGAGGGCAAGCCCGTCGTAGTTGTGGAGTTCCAGCACGTCAAACCCGGCAAGGGCGCGGCCTTTGTGCGCACCAAGATGAAGAACCTCATTACCGGCGCCGTGACGGAGACTTCCTTCAACCCCACCGCCAAGTTTGAGGAGGCGTTTGTGGAGCGCAAGGAGGCCGAGTACCTCTATCAGGACGGCGACCTCTACTATTTCATGGACCCCGAGACCTACGAGCAGGAGCCTGTCAGCGGCTCCAAGCTGGGCGACAACTTCCGCTTTGTCAAGGAGAACATGGTCTGCGTCATTTCCAGCTACAAGGGCGACGTATTCTCCGTGGAGCCCCCCAACTTCGTTGAGCTTGAGATCACCGACACCGACCCCGGCTTTGCCGGCAACACCGCCACCAACACCCTCAAGCCCGCCACCCTGGAGACCGGCGCCGAGATCAAGGTGCCCCTCTTCATCAACGTGGGCGACAGGATCAGGATCGACACCCGCACCGGCGAGTATCTTGAGCGCGCGAAAGGGTAAAATTGAATAATGGGGCTTAGGCCCGCGTTATTGAAATGAGGTCTCCGGGCGAGTATGATCGTCCGGGGCGAGGATGAGCGAAGCCCGCGGCCGGCGGCGATTACCCGGAGCCTGAGACAAAGGGGCTTTCGCGACGATGAAAAGGAGGAGCTTATTATGACACCTACCGAGAAAGTGGCTTATATCAAGGGCCTTATGGAAGGCATGGACATGGACACGGGGAAGGGCGAGGGCAAGGTCCTGGCGGCCATCGTGGACGCCCTCGAGGATCTGGCTCTTGGTCAGGAGGACATTCACGACTCCATCGAGGAGCTTAACGACGGCCTTGATGCTGTCTCCGAAGATCTGGAGCAGATCGAGGACATCGTCTATGGCGACGAGGACGAGTGCTGCTGCGGCCATCACCACGGCGATGAGGACGAGGAGGACGAGTATGAGGTCGTCTGCCCCGCCTGCGGCGCCGAGCTGGTGCTTGAGGAGGGCGATCTGGAGCAGGGCGTTATCCAGTGCCCCGAGTGCGGCGAGACCCTGGAGCTTGACCTCACCGAGGTGGAGAAGGACGAGGACGACGACTCCGACGAGGATGACGACGACTACGAGGAGTACGACGACGAGGACCTGGAGCCCGAGGAGTAATTTGATCCGACGCCGTTTCGCTCTCCGGCTTTGCCGGAAACCGTGAAGCATGGCTAAACCCTGTAAAGGCCGCCCGATGGACGGCCTTTTCGCGTGTGTTGGTGTGATATGATCGATCTATCCGTACAAAGAATCCGCGTCGCCTTTGAAAAGGGCAACGACATATTGAAGGGCGTCACCTTCGACATTACCGCCGGCGAGCATGTGGGCATCCTGGGCCGGAACGGGGCGGGGAAGACCACCCTGTTCCGCGTTATCTCCGGGGAGCTGGACAGCGACGAGGGCGTCGTGGTCACGGCGCCGGGGAAACGGGTGGGGGTCCTGAGCCAGCTCCCCGTGTACCCGGAGTCCTTCACCGGCGAGGACGTGCTGCGTCAGGCCCAGAGGCGCATCGAGCGGATGGGCCGGCAGATGGAGGAGCTGGAGGAGAAAATGGCCGCCGGCGGCTCCGACGCGGACACGCTCCGGGCCTACGACAAGCTGTCGGCGGAGTTCCTGCGCCTGGGCGGCTGGGAGCTTGAGCGTTTCCGGGACACGGTGGCAAACGGCCTTGGCATCCCCCCAAGACAGCGGGAGCAGCCGTATTCCGAGCTTTCCGGCGGGGAAAAGACCCGCCTCAATCTGGCCCGCCTTATTCTGGAGGACACGGATATCCTGCTGCTGGACGAGCCCACGAACCACCTGGACATGTCCGCCGCCGAGTGGCTTGAGGACTATATAAACCGCTTTAAGGGCACGGTGCTGGCCATCTCCCACGACAGGTATTTTCTGGACAGGACCGTCAGCCGGGTCATTGAAATCGTGGACGGCCTTCCGGAGTTTTACAGCGGGAATTACAGCTTTTATCTTCAGGAAAAACAGCGCCGGTACGAGGAACGTTTAAAGCGGTACGAGAAGCAGGAGGCGAAGATCGCCCAGCTGCAAAGGGCGGCGGACGACCTTCATCTGTGGGCCTTCATGGGGGCGGATAAGCTCCACAAGCGGGCCTTTTCCATAGAAAAACGCATCGACAAGCTGCGCGTCACCGACAGGCCCAGGCAGGAGGCCAGGATGAAGTCCCGCTTCGGCGAGACGGAGTTCCGGGGCGACGAGGTGCTGGTGGCCAGGGGCCTTTCCAAGTCCTTTGGGGACAAGCGGATCCTGGGCGAGACGGAGCTTCTCATCGAACCGGGGGAGTCCGTCGCCCTCATCGGCGACAACGGTACGGGAAAGTCCACGCTGGTCAGGATGATCATGGGCCTGGAGCCGGCGGACACGGGCTTTATCCGCCTGGGTCCCGCCGTCAAGGCCGCCTATCTGCCCCAGACCGTCACCTTTGAGGACGAGGATTTGACGGTGCTGGAATGTATGATGTACGAGGGCAAATGCACACAGCAGGAGGCCCGGGACAGGCTGGCGGCGTTCCTCTTCCGGGGGGAGAGCGTCTTTACCCGCGTGGCGGATCTGTCCGGCGGGGAGCGCAGCCGGCTGAAGCTTTGCATGCTGATGAAGTCGGACTTGAATTTCCTCATCCTGGACGAGCCGACAAACCACCTCGACATCGCAAGCCGCGAGTGGATCGAGCAGGCGCTGGACGACTACACCGAGACGCTGCTGTTCGTCTCCCACGACCGGTATTTTATAAACCGCTTCGCCACCCGGGTCTGGGCCATGGAGAACGGCGCGCTCCACGACTACCGCATGGGCTTTGAGGAGTACAGGGCTTACCTTGACCGCCGGAAGCAGCTGGCCCAGACCGCCGCTGTCCGGGTCGAAAAGCCCAAAAAGGAGCCGAAAAGGACCCCGGTGGGCAGGGGCGCGAGCGCGGCGAGGCTTGAGCGGGAGATCGCGCAGCTTGAAAAAGCGATCGCGGAGAACGAGACGGAGCAGGAGACCGCGGCTGCGGACTACCAGCGGCTCATGGAGTTGACGGCGGAGCATCAGGAGCTGACGGCGAAGCTTGAAGAGCTTTACAAGGCCTGGGAGGAGGCGTCTGAATGAAAAAAAACCTGAGTTACCTGATCCCGGCGGCCGTGTGCCTTGTGCTCGCGGGGTTCTTCCGCTTCGCGCTGATGGGGTACGGCTTTCTGGCCCTGTGCCTCGCCGCGCTCGCGGCGCTGATACTGTGCTTCATGGGGCTGAAGAGCCTCTCGGAAAAGCATGAAAAGGCCGCGCGGCGGCTCAAAAGGGTCTTACTTTGTCTCCTTATTATCGGGATACTGGCGGCGTCCGTCACCGAGGCGTTTGTCGTCTCCGAACGCGTCTCCGCCGGCCCGGGGAAGGGCGGGGAGCGTTACGCCGTCGTGCTGGGAGCCGGCGTCAACGGTACGGTCCCCTCCAGGGCCCTCCATGCCCGGCTGGAGGCGGCGTCGCGTTTCGCCTCTGAGAACCTGGACGCCACCCTCATCCTTTCCGGCGGACAGGGGCCGGGCGAGGACATCTCCGAGGCACAGTGCATGTATGAATGGTTGACCGGCAGGGGAGTGGACGCCTCCCGTCTTGTCCTGGAGGACGAGTCCACCAGCACCGAGGAGAACCTGACCTTCTCCCGTCAAAAGCTCGTGGAGCTGGGGGCGGAAAACGAGAATGTGACCGTCATAACCGCCGGCTACCACATCGCCCGCGCCCGCCTCATGGCCGCCGATCTGGGCTTCCCCTCCACCACGGCCCGCGCGGCCTACTCCGGCTACCCCATCCTGGAGCTGAACTACTACCTCCGGGAGATCCCGGCCATCTGGTGGTATCTGATCACAAGATAAAAAACGCGGGGGGCGCATTTGCGCCCCCCGTTTTACGTGTTTTATACGGTCAGGCCCAGGGCCATGTAGGCGGTGAGAAGCAGGGATCGAAGCTCTGTTTCGTCAAGCGAGAAGATGTTTTTCGTGTCCGTGGGTTTTTCCACCGTGCCGCCGGCGGTGAAGGTGACGGTCAGGGGGATGGCCTTTGTCGCGTTGTCGGAGGTGACGCTCACCTCGTCAAGGGTGAAGCCCGCGTCCGTTATCTTGAGATCGCCGCTGAAGCCGCCGTTCCGCCCGGGGGAGGCGAGGGAGACGGAGAGTTTGCCGTCCCCCCCGTAGGTGGTGGAGACCGTGGCGCTTTCGCCGTTGTTGTCCACGGTGAGGGTGTGGCTCCAGCCGCCGCCGTCCGTTTCGGCGAGGCTCCTGACCGTGACCGAGCCCTCCGAGCCGGTGATCGCGACGCTCTCGGCTGAATCGTCAAAGAAGTTGACGGAGACGGCGCCCTCGGAGCCGGTTGTGTCCGTGAAGGTGAGATCAACGCTCACCAGATACCCGTCGGCCATAAGCTCGGCGCGGCACCTGACGCCGGAGGCGCGAAGGTCCGCGATACTCCGCCGGGTCTCGTCGTCCATGGAGATCTCCGGGAAAAGCTCATAGGTCCTTTCAAGCAGATCGGCCATGGCCGCGGAATCCATCTCCAAGGCGACGACGCACCCGTCGTCCTCAACGCCGTCCCGCCTCACGGACTCCTTCTCCACGGTCAGCACGGCGGAGGAGAAAAGCTGGGACAAAAGCTGGTCACCGCGTTTTTCAAGCTCCTCCCGGCTCAGCTTCGGCGCGGTACGAGCCGAGGCCATCATCTCCTCGGCCTCCTTCAAGGCCGACAGGACCTCATCACCCATCAGTTCCCCAAGGGCGCTGCCGCTTGCCTGCTCGTAGATCCCCGTAGGGGAGAAGCCGAAAAAGCCCTCGCCCAGAAAATCGGGTATGTAGAGGCCCACGAAATCCCCGTCCGCGTAAAGGCCGACGCTGAGATCGCCGCCGCCGGACTCCAGGGAGGCGTCCAGGCGCGCCCTTCCGGCGGTACGGTCAAAGGCCAGGGAGGCGGAGACGCCGCCGATGGTCCCGCCGCCGGCGAGAGAAAGGTCAAGCCTGCCGGACGCGGCTTCGATTTTAGCGAGGGCCGCCAGGGGCGAGGCCTCATAGCGCTTTTCCAGCACCGCCAGGGTGTTTTGGGCGTTCAGCTTCAAAAACGCCGCCGGGTCCTCGGTGGGGGAGGGCATGTCGTCCACATCCACAAGCCTGTCGGCGACGCCCGTAAAATCGTCCTTTTTTTCACAGGACGCCAGGGTGAGGACCATCACCAGCGCCAGCGTGAGACAAAGGCTCCTGCACAAGATCCGTTTCATACGATCGCATCCTTTTTTAGACTACATTGACTGCCGTCAACTGAAAAATATTATATTCCCATATTTTGCGAAGTCAAGTGAAAACGGGAGAAAACAAATATTCTCTCCCGTTAAGATTATATTAAGATTAAGAGATTCCTTCATTTCCCGAGGCCGCTGAAAAGGAGCCTGGCCGCCAGCTTATAGAGGTCCGACGCGCCCATGTCGGCCACGTTCCTCGTCTGGGCCGGAGCCGTCGGGGCGCTCTCCCCGGCGGAGGCCGTGAAGGTCAGAGGGTTGCGGTCGCCCCGCTCGCCGGAGTACCATATGCCGTCGAAGCTCAGGGTATCCTCCCGCGCCTGGGCCGTCCCGTCCAGACAGAGGTCGGTGACGTCGTTGGTGTAGGACATCAGGTACAGCTCCCCGCCGGCCTTCCAGTCAATGTTTGTGATGGTGGGCATGTCGCTGTGGGTCACCATGTCGAAGTGAATGTCCGGCCCCAGAGTCAGGCTGAGATCGAAAAGGTTCTCCACGATGACGCCGACGCTGTTCCCGTCCTCGCCGTAAAGCTCCGCGTCGAGCCTGCAGCTCTTTCCCTCCAACGCGAAGTCCAGCCACAGGCGGCTGAGCTTGCCGCCCGCCACATCCAGACTCATAACGGCGCCGGAGGAGCCGGTACGGAGCTTTTCCAGTGTATCCGACAGGGTGACCACACTGCCGTCCTGGGAGACGATGCCGTAGAACAGCACGCCCTCGGGCAGGAGGTTGACCATGTCGCCGATGAGCTTGGCCGTATCCGCGGCGGTGAGGCCGGCGGTGACGGTGTACCCGTCCCCACCGTTGAGGGCGGTCTCGGTGACGGTCAGCTCACGCCCCTCCAAAAGGCTCAAAAGGGTACTCTGGGCCCCGCTCAGGAAATCCGCCTTGTACACGCCCACGTCCGCGGGGATCTCAGCCAGGAACTCGTCGGCGGACCTCAGTGCCTCGGTATCCAGGGAGAAAAGCTCCGCGAAGGCGGTGCCCTCCAGCTGACCGGCCATGTTTTCGGGCTTTAGGCCGTAGAACACACCGTCGTCAAAAAGCCCGGAGGAGATGCCCAGAAAATCCGGGCTGTACCAGAGCTTCACGGGCAGGGTGATATCGGCGCTGCCGCCTGTGCCGGACAGCGTGGCGTCTATGAGGGCGGAGCCGGCTTTTTTGTTCATATCCAGCTTGCCGGAGACAAGGATCGCCGCCTCGCCTCCGTCGTCGGGAAGGCCGAAGGAGTAATCGACCGTCACATTTTCGCTCCCCAGAAGCGTCAGGATGTCGCCCAGGCGGGAGGCATCCACCCGCTCTCTCAGGTCGGCAAACGCGGCCTTGACGCCCTCCCGGGCGATAGCGGCGGCGTCGGGCCCGTCCTTTTCGGTGGAGCCTCCGCTGTCGGACGTATCCTCGCCGGGACCGGCGGGGACCTTGCCCCGGTCGCACCCGGTCAGGGCGGACAGAAGCAGGAGAAGGGACAGGAGCAGCGCCAGCGCGCGGCGGGGTCGTTTCATGGAAAATCACCTCATGATCATGGCTGTGTTCAGCACCAGCGTGGAATTCACAAAGAGTACGTCCGAGCCGGGTGTGAACGTGACGTAGTTGGGAAGATAAGCGGTGGTCACGTACCGAAGGTCGATGACCGTTATTTTCTTGTAGGCCCCGGTGAAAAGCGGCGCCAGGGAGGAGCCGAAGGAGTCGCGGAAGATGTAAAGCTCCCGGTCCGTGCGGGCATTGGGGCACTCTATCTCAATTATGGGCTGAGTTCCGCCGAGAAATACATCGTATCCGTCCATTCCCTCAAAAAGCTCCGTGGGGTAGAGGGTGTCATAGCTGTACATGGGGCCGGAGATTTTTGCGTTGTCGGTGTACTCGCTTGTGAGATACACAAGCTCGTCCCCGTCCATGGGCACCGCCGCCTGCTGCATGTAGACACCGTAGAAGGGGGAGAGGGTATGGGCGGTGTACGCGCTCTCGGGGGTGAGGTACTCGCCTACGCCCATGGCGCCGCCCAGCTTCCGGACGGTGTCAAAGAGGTCCGGCTGCTTCCAGTGGGTGTCGGTGCGGTAGTATTTGTCGATGGACAGGGTGTCCCGGATATCGATGAACCGGGCGCCCTTGACTTCGCTCTCCATTATATCATAGAGCTTATCATAGTCAAGATGGGGATAGCCCTGATCCCGTACAAAGTATGTCTTGTCGGGTACCACGGTGTAGTAGACATTGCACTCCCGGAGCCACGACTCGATGGCCGCGTTGTAAAGCGCCGCGCCGTAGCGGATCTGTTCCTCGTTGGTGGCCGTCTCGGTCTTGTAGACCACGCCGTCCTTCAGAAAGATACCGTTGGAGTCCAGCTGGCGGAGAACGTAGAAGCGGAAGACGGCGTTGATGTTTCGGAAGTCCTCGCGCATGGGGAACTGGTCGAGAAGATACTCCTCAAGCTTGTCCGAAAACTCCCGGTTGAACACGGCCCTGGCGGTGACGGGCGGCATCTGCGCCAGCTCCCGCCGCTCGGAGAAGCTCCTGTCCCTGTCCGGCAGGATCACCTGCCAGACGGCCAGACCGAAGATGAGGCAGACGAAAACCGCTATGGTGATGATGTATTTCGCTTTTTTCATGTCCGCCCCTCCTTAAAACCTGAAATAAAGAAACGGATTGAAGGACCCGTTTATGATAAGCGCGGTGCTGAGCGTCAGCAGGATCCCGGTGGCCAGGGGTTCCAGGATCACCTTGGGCGCCTCCGTCAGCTTACTGTAGAGCAGCTTGGGGATGGGGGTGGCGCCGATAACGGCCACGGCGATAGCCACGGCGTAGCTGCGCAGGTAATAGACAGCCTCGGAGCTTACGAGCGGAAGTCCGCCCGCGCCGAAGAGGCCGCCCAGGTCGGAGACCACGCCCTTGAGGCCCGCGGCGTTGAAGATCACAAAGCTGAGCACCACCAAGATCAGCACATAGAGGTGGGAGAAGAAGGCGGGG
>CANQSU010000039.1 GCA_947626585.1 uncultured Oscillospiraceae bacterium | reverse complement strand
ATTATAAGGAGGCCTCTTATGGCACTCATCGTACAAAAATTCGGCGGAAGCTCCGTGGCCGACGTGGAGAAGGTCCGGAGGGTCGCCGGGATCATTTCGGAGTGTTACCGTGCCGGCAACGACGTGATCGTCGTCCTCTCCGCCCAGGGCAAGACCACCGACGGGCTCATCGCGAAAGCGCTGGAGTACAACCCCAAGCCCTCCAAGCGGGAGATGGATATGCTCCTCTCCACCGGCGAGCAGCAGTCCGTGGCCCTTTGCGCCATGATGCTGAACGGCATGGGCGTCCCCGCCGTCAGCCTCACCGGCTGGCAGGTGGATTTCAAGACCAACACCAACTACTCCAACGCCGCCATCAAATCCGTAGGGAGCGAGCGCATCCGCAAGGAGCTGGACGCCCGCAGGGTGGTACTGGTCACGGGCTTCCAGGGCATCAACAAGTATGACGACATAACGACCCTGGGCCGCGGCGGGTCCGACACCTCGGCCGTGGCCATCGCCGCCGCCATGCACGCGGACCTGTGCCAGATCTACACGGACGTGGACGGCGTGTACACAGCCGACCCCAACAAGGTCAAGGGCGCCAAGAAGCTGGACGAGATCACCTTCGACGAGATGCTGGAGCTTGCCAGCATGGGCGCCAAGGTCCTCCACAACCGCTCCGTGGAGATGGCCAAGAGATACAGCGTGGATCTGGAGGTCCTCTCCAGCTACGAGAGAAAACCCGGTACAAAAGTCAGGGAGGTAAAGAAATTGGAACAGGTAGAAGTCAGCGGCGTCGCCAAGGACGTCAACGTGGCGCGTTTCACCCTTGTGGGCATCAAGGACGAGCCCGGTATCGCCTTTAAGATCTTCCGCATCCTCGCCAACGAGCGGATCAACGTGGACATCATCATCCAGTCCCTGGGCCGCGACGGCAACCAGGACGTGACCTTCACCGTCACCCGCGCCGACGCCGAGGCCGCCAGGGAGGCCCTGGAGAAGAGCGCCGGTTCTCTGGACTACCAGAAGCTGGATCTGGACACCCATGTCGCCAAGATCAGCATCGTGGGCGCCGGGATGCTCATGACCAGCGGCGTGGCCGTCAAGATGTTCGACGCCCTGGCCAGGAAGAAGATCAACATCAAGATGATCTCCACCAGCGAGATCAAGGTCTCCGTCCTGGTGGACGAGGACGACGCCGACAAAGCCGTCCAGGCCGTCCACGACAAATTCTTCGGCGACTGAGTACCGAAAAATACTTATTAGGGAACCTCTGAATAAATCGAAGCGCCGAGATTGGTGAGCAGATTTTTTGCCGGAGGAAGGCAAAAAATTGCGGGAATCCTTTGTGTATTTCAATATTTTTTGCCGATATATGGCGGAAAATATGCCGTCAAGATCGGCGCGGCGAGGCGATTTGTTCAGAGGTTCCTTATATTAAAACCGCCCGGATCAAAAATCCGGGCGGCTTTTTCGTCGGAGGGGAACGTACCCCGGCGTGCGGGCCGGTGTGGTCACCGGCCCCTACAGGAACCGGATCCGCGTACCGTCCCCGTCAGGCGAGCCTCTCACTTTCTCCTTCTGATCCTTGCCAGGATCCTGTAGATCACAGGACTGTCGTCACTTTTTTTCTGCCTCGCTGTCCTCCTCACCGACGGCTCAACAGTGACCGTCCCCGGCACCTTCTTCCCCGGCTCAGTCTCCCTCTCGACGGGAACCGTCTCCGTAGGCGCGGGTGCCTCCGCGGGCGCGGGGGCGGGCGTCTCACTCTCAGCCCCGTTCTCATTCATCCTCCACTCCCCGTCGTAGGCCTCCTCATAGAACAGCTCCTGGGAGCAAAGCTCCTCGGTCCCCTGCTCCACGTAGGTGTAGCTCCCGTCGGGGTTCTGGCGTCTCAGCTTCACGTTGTCGGACAGCTGAAGCTCAAACATCCGCACGATGTGCTTCCGGATGGCCTCGTCGTAGACCGGCGCCGCCACCTCCACCCGTCTCTGGGTATTGCGGGTCATGAAGTCGGCGGAGGAGATATAGACGCGCCGTCTCTCCCCGGCTCCTATTATGTAAACTCTCGCATGCTCCAAAAACCGTCCCACGATGGAATAGACGCTGATATTGTCCGTCACGCCGGGGAGCCCGGACACCAGGCAGCAGATTCCCCGCACCAGCAGGTCGATCTTCACCCCTGCCTGACTTGCCTCCACCAGCTTTTCGATGAGCCCCTTGTCCGTAAGCCCGTTGAGCTTGAAGCCCAGATACGACTCCCTGCCGGCCCGGGCCTCGGCGATCTCACCGTCGATCATCTCCAGGATCCTGCTTCTCAGACACGCCGGCGCCACCAGAAGGTGCCTGGTGTCCTCGACGACCTCCCCCATGGACAGGCAGTTAAAGACCCTCGCCGCCTCCGCGCCGATCTCGCGGTTGGCCGTCATCAGGGCGTAGTCGGTATAGAGCCGCACCGTGTCCTCGTTGTAGTTCCCCGTGCCAATCTGGGTGATGTACTCGATCTCCCCCTCGTGCCGGCGCGTGATCAGCAGAAGCTTGGAGTGTACCTTCATCCTGTCGAGGCCGTAAATGACCCGGCACCCGGCCTGCTCCAGGACCCGCGACCAGCCGATGTTGTTCTCCTCGTCAAAACGCGCCCGCAGCTCCACCAGCACCACGACCTCCTTGCCGTTCTCGGCGGCCTCGCACAGCGCCTCCACGATCTTGCTGTTGTGGGCCACCCGGTACAGGGTCATCTTGATGGACACCACCTCCGGGTCCTGCCCCGCCTCGTTGAGGAGATGCTGGAAGGGCCTGATGGACTCGTAGGGATAGCTCAGCAGCACGTCGCGCGCCCTCACCTGGGGCGCGATGGGCTGACGCGCGTCGATATTCACGCTGTTCTGGGGCACCCGCCGGGGGTAAAAAAGCTCCGTCTTGTCCCTGAGGACATCCCGCAAAAAGCTCATGAAGCTCAGATCCAGCGGGATGGAGCTTTGGAACATGTGCCGCTTGGAAAGCCCCAGATATTTCCTCAACACTTCCCTGACCTCGTCGTCCAGCCTGCCGTTGTAGTCGAGCCTCACCGGCTCCCGGCGGGTCCGGGACCTGACGAGCTTCTCCATGGTTTTCCGGTAGTCCTCGGCGGACTTGAAATCCGCCTCATCCCCCGTCTCGTCCACGTCTATGTCCGCGTTGCGCACAAGGCGTATGAGGACCGAGCCCTCGACCCTGTACCGCTCAAAGATACGCGGCAGGAAGTGGCGTATCAGGTCCTCCATCGGCACGAATCTCAGCCCCTCGCCGGGCAGAGGCACCAGCCTTCTCAGCCCCCCGTCCCCGCAGGGCACCACGCCCAGACTCACCTGCCCGCTCTTGCTGGTCAGCTTCGCCACGGCGTAGGTGGTCTTGTTCTTCAAAAACGGGAACGGCTGCTTGCGCGCGATGACCTGCGGCGACAGCACCGGCAGCACGTCGGATATAAAATATTTCTCCAGATACGCCCTGGCCTTGTCCTGCAGGCTCACAAACCGCACCAGCTCCACGCCGTAGTCGTGGAGCGCCACAAAAAGCTCCCTGAAAATGGCGTCCCGCCGCTCCAGAAGCTCCCCCGTGCGGCTGAGGATCCTCTTGATCTGCTGGGCCGAGGTCAGCCCCAGCTTGTCGTCGGTGACCCCGTCCTTCAGCGTGTCTACAAGCGTCCCCACCCGCACCATATAGAACTCGTCCAGGTTGGACTGGAAAATGGAAAGGAAGTTCAGCCTCTCCCCCAGGGGATTCCTCACATCCCCCGCCTCCTCCAGCACCCTCTCGTTGAAAGAAAGCCAGGAAAGCTCCCGGTTCTCAAAATACCCGCTCTCCCCGCTCGATTTTACCGTGTTATCCATACGATCCATCCCTCTTTTGGATTTAATGGGCAGATGTATTCATTATAGCACCAAATCCCCGATATTTCCACCCCAAAGCGCAAAAATTCCCGCCCCTCCCCGGGGCGGGAATTAAAATATTGGGAAGTTTCTCCGGCGGCACGCGCCCCGAAAAAACTTGCGCTCCCTTTCGTGGGGAAAGGCCAAAGCCCCCAGCCAAAACACACACCCGTCAACACCATATCCCCCGCCAAACCGGTTGAATGAACCTCCCCTTCATAAGGGGAGGTGGCCCCGCGGGGCCGGTAGGGTCGAGGGTGAAGGGTTTTGCCGCCACCCGAATTCGCGGGAATCGGAACCCTCGACCCCTCAGTCACGGCTGCGCCGTGACAGCTCCCCTTACGAAGGGGCGCCTAGACTGTAGACAAAGCCTCGCGGAGTTTCGCGCCCGCAGGCGTGAAAAATCCTCGCCGCCTCGCCGCTTTGGGGAAGCATTTAAACCGATATTCGTATCACCATCTTCCGAATCTCCCGAACTCGATCCCCCCGTACAGGTCCTCGATGGCGCCGTCCCCCTCCTCCGCGCCGAAGCGCGTGAAGTAGATGTTCCTCAGCTCCTCATACCTCTGCTCGTAAAAGCTTGCGGCGGCGGGATTCTCGTCCACCAGCAGATTTGCCGCCAGGCCGTAGTGCATCACCCCCAGGACGTACACGTCGGGGATCCTTAAGACCGGGTCCTCCGGACTCTCCACCGGCACAAATCCGCCCTTCATGCCCGCCAGGATGCGGTATTCGGAGATCATCATGTTGACAATCCCCGGCGTGCGGCGCTCATACTCCGCTGTGTCCCGGTTCTCGGCGTTCCCGTCTCCGTCCAGCTCGTCCATAAGCCCCATGGCGGCGCGAAACAGCTCCTTTACCGTTTTCATTGGTCCACCTCACCTCATATCTTCTCCATCGCCGCTTCCACGGCCCTCTTCGCCATAATGGCCGCCTGATAACGGGGAACATACGCCATCGGGTCCTTCCCGTCGGTGATCCCCAGCTCCACGGCCTCCTCCAGCTCCTCCTTTGCCCATCCGGGCAGCGTAAGCGTCGACGTGTACTCGTTGATCCTTTTGACGATTTCCTCACCTGTCATTTCTTCATCATCTCCCTTCTCCGGCTCCTCCGCCGGTGTCCCGCTCATTAGGCTCGCCGCGTCCCGCCTGAAATCATCCATGGTCCTCCCCATTTTCGGGAACCAGTTCTCCACGTCCCCGTGCCGGGAGGCGATGCCCCGGCGGTAGCCCTCGGCGTGGCAGATCACCACCCCGTCGGCCAGCGGGTCAAGGTCATAGAGCTTGCAAAGATACGCCGTCAGCTCCGCCGCCTCCCGGTAGACCGCCCGGAAGTACGCCGGGTCCTCAAGCCCGTCCTCGCAGATCTCAAAGCTCAGATGCGTGTTGTTGCCCTGTCCCCCGCAGTGCCAGCCCCGTATATCCCAGGGCAGGGTCTGCACCGTGGCCAGGCCGCCGTCGGCCAGCCTGCCGATGAAGGCGTGGACGCATTTTTCCACCCCCGGCCTGTTCCAGTGGTTGCCGTTGGTGTTGCGCCCCAGCGCGGCGACGAGGCCGGAATAGTTCTCCTGTCCCTCGACCGGCTGTACATAGCGCCTGAGGTTCGGGTTATTGGCCCCGGTGGAGTGGACCATCACCCCCCGGGGGTTGAGCTTCGCCCCGGCCTTGCAACAGTCGTTCTCAATGAGCGGACATTTCAAAAGGTTCATGTATTGTCCTCCTTTTCGTATGGGCCGCCGCGGGCGGCGGCCCACATACCTGCGTTATTTTCCCGGTTCCTCTCCGCCTTTCTCCTCCGTCGTCTTTTTCAGCTTCTCAATGACCTTCACCAAAAACGCCGGAAGCGGAACGCCCAGCCTTGAGAGGTTCTCAATTATAGATATGCACTCGTTCAAAATAAGCCACACCGTCACGAGTAAGCCGAAGGCGTAAAAATTCCCCAGCTCCAGCCCCGCCTTTCCGGCGGCCGACTGGATGACCCAGTCCGCCACCACGGCCACCGCCACCGCCAGAAGATAACAGAGCTTCTTAACGATGCCCAGGATGCCCGTCTTGGAGCTGAGCGTCTTTGACGCCCACGCGTTCGCCATGCCGGATATGTAGTCCAGCGCCATCACGCCTGTCAGCACCGCCACGGGGATGAAAAGCTCCCGGAAGTAGAGCCCCACCCCGGCCGCGGCCGCCGAGGCGATCGCCTTGATCGTGTTTTCCTTCATGTAGTATTCTCTCCTTTCTCCGTTCCCTGCCCGCCGTTACACGGCAGGCGCGAAACATGGCCGCTGTGACTCCCGCGATTATTTAATCGCCGGAGTCACACTGTCACATCAGCAGCGTCCAGTTCTTCCCTGTGGCGACGGCCTTCTCCGCGTCCGTCACCTCGCTCAGCCCCGGATTGTCATACAGGAAAATCTTTTTGCTCGTCGTGATCTTCGGCAGGCTTTCGAACAGCGCCACGAGCGCGTCGTGGCAGAGGGAGCAGCTGTTCAGCGTTATGTCATGGCCCGCCCAGCCGGCCACGTCCTGCCTGAACCGAAGCGAACCAAGGGAGTAACAATTGAAGAATGTATTCTTCATGTCCGTCGCCGCCGATGTGTCCAGCTCCGGGACCACGGTCAGCGACCGGCAGTCGTAGAACATATTCATCATGTCCTTCACCGTGTGCGTGTCCAGCTTCGGGGCGGCGGTAAGCGACCAGCAGTAGCTGAACATATTCATCGTGTTCGTGGCCGCCGACGTGTCCAGCGCCGGAATGGCGGGCAGCGCCCGGCAGTCGTAGAACATTTGCATCATGGTCGTCACCGCGCGCGTGTCCATCGCCGGAATGGCGATCAGGGAATAACAATCGGAAAACATATTCATCATGCTCGTCACCGACGACGTGTCCAGCGCCGGGACGGTGATCAGAGAATAGCAGTCGTAGAACATGTCCTTCATTTCCGTCGCCGCGTTTTTCCCCACCCAGGCGAAATAGCGGAGCATACGCAGCGACATGTATTCTGACGAACTCGGGTTTCCGCACCTCACCTTCGTCCCCTTTGGCAGCCTGCACACGATCTCCACGATGTTCCACCCGTTGAAATCGTTCGGCAGCGGCTTCCTGCTGTGCGCGCTCGGCTCCCATGTCAGGATGTCCGTGCCGCTCACCCGTATCATGACCTGCTTCATGTCGTCGGAGGTCAGGTCGCCAAAATCCCCGGCGAAAAGCTCCGTCTCAAGCTTGACGCCCGTGGGTACGGTCTGCCGGGTCACGGTGAGCGACTCCGCGAACGCCCCGTCCCGTACCGTCCCGAACTGTACCGTATAGCTCCCCGTACACGTCACCGTGAACGCCAGGAGCGCGCTCACCCCGTCGGGGATGTGGAAAAGCAGATACATTTCGTCGTCCCCCGGCTCCGGCATCGTCAGCCAGTCCGTCGGCCGGGTGGCCTTGTAGACCTCCCCGGGGTCAAGGGGCGTACCGGGCCTTGGGCCGGACGGTATTGCCCTGACACGGTCCGCGAAGGTGTTCGCGGGTATGGCCTCCGACGTCCCCTCCTTCTCCCGGATGGCGTCGGCGATGCCCCGCAGATATGTCTCCTGTACGCTCATCAATAGCTCGCCTCCCATGTGTCCCGGACCGCCTGCCGAATGGCGGCGTCCAGCCCCTCCGGCGTCACATAGTCCTCCCCGGCCACGGCGGCGGCCATTTTCCCGGCGCCGCCCTTCAAAAGCCCGTCCAAGTCCGTGGCCGTGTCCGTGGAAACGGTGTTGGGCCCGGCCGGTCCCTGGGGACCCATGGCCCCCGCCGCGCCGTCCGCGCCCCGAGGCCCGGCGGGCCCCGTCTCGCCCTTCAGCTCTCCGCTGTCCAGCTTCTGCTGGAAGGTCTCCCCGTCCCCGAATCTCACATTCTCCGCGCTCACGTCCCTGACGGCCTCCGCCGCCTTTTCCTCGGCGTATTTAAATATATCCGTCGCTTTCCCGTCCAGGTCGTAGGTGGCGGCCAGCATATCGCCCGAGCCGGGACCGGCCGGCCCCTCCGGGCCTCTCTCCCCCTGGGGCCCCCGCTCGCCCCGGGGCCCCGTCTCTCCCGTCGCGCCGCGTATGGACGCGGTGGTATAGCTGGACCCGTCCTCAAATTTTATCGTCAGCGTAAAATCCGGGTTCAGCACCGCCGATTCAACGCCGTATCCCCTCGGTCCCCGTTCGCCTGTCTCCCCCCTCGGTCCGGGGATGAGCCTGAACTGCCCAAGCTCCACCTCCACCGCTCCGGGAGCTTCGGGAAGCTTTGTATTGATCTCCATTAAATTCCTCCTTTTCTATCCGTAGGGGCCAGACCCGCTCGGCCCACACACCGCGCCGTCGAATTTCGGTCGCCCCCCATATGGGCCGCCGTCCCCGGCGGCCCATTGGAATACCGTTTCCCTATACTAATATCAATTTACAATAGTCCCCAAAGCAGCGAAAATCTTTTGCGTCGGGCGGGGAAAGCGCCGTGGGGAATACTGTATGTATTTCCAAGGCGGCCGACGCGGCGGGAAGCCTTTGAGTTGATATCGGCATTATATAACCCGTTCACTCAGCGCGTCCACGGTGACGATCATGGTCACCTTCTGTGTGCCTATGACCGCGCCGCCCCGGAATTTCACGCGGACATCAAATTGCACCGCGTCGTCCGCCGGCAGAGAGAACGTGTCCTCCTGCAAAAGCGGCATTTGAAAGCACCCCGTTTCGGCGTCGTAGGTCACGTCCTCCGGGTATACCTTCCGCACCTCGCCCAGCCTGAACTCCACCGCCTCCACCTCCTCGACGGGCAGAGCCCCGCCGTTCACGGCGATCTTCACCGGGAGGGCGAACCGGTCGCCCTGCTTGAGCTTAATCGACACTGGACTTACCCACGTAGATGCCGGCCTTCAGAGGCTCCAGCACGAAGCAGTCGTGGAGGAGCCGGCCCTGGACCACGGCGCCGTCGATGTCGGGATGCTCCTCCAGGATGCGGTAAGTCTCGATCTTCTTGGGCGCCACGGCGCAGCCCTTTCTCACGATCATAAAGACCACGTTCTCGGGCATGTAGTCGTCGGGCACGACCCTGACCTGCATCCCGTCGATCGTGCCGCAGACGCCGGACACCAGCACCTGACCTCCGAGCCTGTCCGCCCCGACGACCTGGTCGGCCAGCTTGATCTTGATGGCCTCGCTCTCGCCGATGTACAGAACGCGGCCCTCGCGGGGCACCATCTTATTGCTCATCTCGGCGCCCGCGTTCATGATGGTCTCGACAGCGTTCTCCCGCGTCAGGGAGACGTTGGCGCCGGTAAGGCCCGCGCCGGCGGCCAGCTTCTTCAGGCGGTACTTGTCCACATAGGGGATGATCACCTCGTCGGTCTGGCGTCTGAGAACGGAGGAGGCCGCCTTGATCATCATCTGGGCGGTGTTGTTGCCCTTGTCAATGGAGCCGTTGAAGGCCTTGTCGTCCGTGACCGTCATCTCCTGAACGGTGTCGCCCAGCTCGGTGAGGGTGCCGAAGCGGCTGCCGTCCTCCTTCGCCTTGTCGTAGTCCTGGAGGGGAAGCTTGTCCACACTGTAGACCTGTACGGTGGCCACTCCCGTCCACTTCCAGCGGTTGGAGAAGATGCCCTCGGTGCAGGACCCCAGCCTGAACCTCTCTACCACCTTGTCGGATGCGCGCTTTGCCAGATTGATTGCCATTTTTCATTTCTCCTTTCATTCACTTCGTTCATGATTTCATTTTTATTTCCGATGGATTTTCTCCACGGCTTTTTTCTTTCCGATAACGATCGGACAGAAAAAATAGGTACTCTTTTCTCTCGCCGTGTTCTTCTCTACAACTCTATCACCCCCTTTCCCTTCGCGGCGGCTGATTTATACCGATCGCCAATTAAAATCTTCCATTCGCGCCGGTCCTTTTTCGTCGCCGCACGAGCCGCTTTACTTCGGGCTCCCGTTGGCCCCCTCGGGCACGGGCTCGGCCCCCGCCGGCTTAATAGGCGTCGTCCCAGCCGGACTCAAAGGCGTCCCGGCGGCTGTCTCCCGCGCCCGCGCCGCGTTGGCTGCCGGCGGAACGGCGGCGGTTCTCCTCGCTCTGGCGAAGCCGCCTGTTCTCCTCCCGGAGCCTCCCGGCCTCGTACCGGGCGTAGGCGGTCACCAGGCTCTCCCCCTTCGCCGCCCTCCGCCAGACCTCGGCCGGGATATCCCGCGCCTCCACGCCGGGATACTCCCGGATGAAGGCCAGAAAATCGGCCTTCCGGTCGGGAGCAAGATCCCCGGCGGGTGTCACGGCGATCCCCTCACGGGAGGGGTCCGGCTCCTCCCGTTTCCCCTCCTCGGCGTCCTCCGGCCTTTCCTCCGGCATTTCCTCGTCCTGCCGCCCGTCGGCGACCACGCCGCCGTCGTCTGACCAGCCCTCGGAAAACCAGTCCTGTTTCTCATTTTCCATTTGTCGCACTCTCCTCTCTCATTTTTTTGATCTCTTCAATAAGTCCGCGCCTGTCGGTGATATACCCGTCCGGCACCCGCTCCAGATACTGGATGACGTCGATCCTCCCCTGGCTCAGAAGATTGTCCAGGGTCTGGATGGAGGCGATCTCCGAATAGTAGGCGCTGGCGCCCACATCGATCTTCAGCGCCATGGGCAGGTCCCGGAAAACGCCGAAGTCAAAGAGCGTCGTGACGCCGTCCTCCAGATCAACCATCCTCAGCCCGTAGAAGGACGCCGCGAACTCCAGATAGATCCGGGCCAGCTCCTCCACGCACTGATGAAGATTCTGCTTTGTGATCTCCGAGGGCGTGGCCGCCGCCCTCTGCAGGGCGATGATGGCGGAGGTGTTGTCCGGGTCCACATCTCCCAGCGCCGCGTTCGTGGTGCCCAGGTTGCGGTTGGTCTGATCGATGGCCGCCTCGATGAACTGAGTCACCTGGGGCGAAATGGCCGCCGGGGAGATGGACCTGGCCGCTGTGGACACGTCCCCGCCGGTGACGCCGATGGCCTGTCCCACCTGATTCGTCCACTTGGGGATCCGTGTCCTGTCGTAGACGATCTTGGGGTAGGCCGTAGTCATGAGGCTGAGCATGGACATGGCCCACATCTTGTTGATGAAGATCTGGTTGGGGATGAGCCCCGTCAGCATGGCCTGTCCGTGATAACAGTCGGGCACATAGTCCCAGCCCAGCCACACGATGGGATAGAGCCGGACTCCCATGTCAAAGGGCGCCCTCACCTGGGCGTTGCGCGTACACTCATACCCCCGGATCTCCCCGGTCTCCCGGTCGCGCCACATGAGAAGAAGCTTCGTCACCTTGTCGTCCGTCCTTCGCTCGTCGACGGGGTGGGTGTTGTCGTCGTCCACCGCAATGGCGTCAAAGTCCGGACTTCCGTTCTCCCAGGCGCGCCGGCGAAGGGCGCCCACCGGCTCCCGGCTTTCCACGATGATGTAGGGCTGGCTCTGCACCCGCCTGTCGTTGGGGTTTCCGAAGTGGACGCGGGTGTTGGGGATGATCTCGCTCCTGATCCCGCCGTCCACCGCCGTGCCGTTTTTCATCTCCGTGTCCCACCAGGTGTAGATGCACCCGTCGCCCCGCACCGCCGCGTCTCGGGCAAACTCCCGCAAAAGCGCCGGCATCCTGTTGTGTTCAAAGACGCTCTCAAACTCCTCGCCGAGGATCCTTGCCGGCACGTTGAGCCTCTCCGTGCCGGCGGTGGAGGCGAGGGGCGTGGCCCTGACCGTCAGATTGTCCGAGGTGATGGAGCTGACCACGAAGCACACGTCGCGCTTGAGGATATTGAACACCGGCGTGGGCAGTCCGTTGGACTGCACTCCCTCCCACTGCTTGCCGATGAAGAAATTCTCGTTGGTGTTCACGGTGTCGTAAAGCCCGATGGATTCCTTGAAGGCCCTGCCCTTGTCATAAAGCTCCCAGACCGTCTCGGGACAAAGCTCCCTGTCGTCCTCATCCAACGGACCGCCCTGATACGCGGCCTCCGCGCGGGAACCCGCCTCCGTCGTCCGTCCTTTCAAAATGTCACTCCTCATCCTCGTCCCTCCTGGCGGCGCGCCGGGCGGCGGAGGCGTCGTAGCCCATCATGGCGTCCAGCCCCTCCCGCCACTTCTTCTCAAAATCCTCCGCCGGGTCCCCGGCATCCTCCGGCTTCTCCCCCGTTTTCCGGGTCAGCTCCCTGACCTCTCTCGCGATCGCCGCTCCCGCCAGCACCGCCGCCTCCGCGATGACCAGCGCCAGCAGAGCCAAAATCATGTCAATCATTTGATCCTCCGTGTATGTATTTATAATGTAGTAGTTTTTATTGACCCTCTCCAAGGTCAGTGGTTACAGTGTAAAAATGGTATCACCTCCCCGTCCGTCTCAGCCTGGTGATGGCGCCTGTGCAGTAGATAGCGCGTACCCCCACCGCGCTCAGCCCCCGTCCCCTTTCGCGGATCCGGTGTTGACACCGGGCGCGGGTTATGGTATAGTTCATTAGCAAGAGCATTCGCACCATGGGGCGCTTCGGGCGTAAGCTGCGGGCCGTTTTTCGGATCGTTCAGCACTTGGTCAGTGTTCTTGCTTATTTTGTTCAGATACGCGGATACTACCCTAAGCTGATGCGCCTGTGTGTCCGGGACAGCCTCAACTATGTAATACGTTCCGTCGACTTTCTTCACTGATTATGTCCTGCTCCGCCGCCGTGTGAAGTGCCGGATCGGTATTTATCGCGGTACTTTCCTCCCCCTCCGGGGCGCTGTTCTTTTGCCCCGCCGTAAAGCCGCTCCACCGCCCCGGTCCGTTCCCGATAGGGCATAATCCCCGCCGCGCTCAGGTTCCGGCCCCCTTCCGCAGATTCGGTGTTGACGGAGGGTGTGGGCCGTGATACAATTTCGGCAGCAGAAGCATCATTCGCGGAATCGGTATCGGCCGTAAACCAGGGGGCGTCAGCATCCGGGAGCCGCGAAGCCGCTTCTGCATGATTTTTCCTTCCTGGAGGTGTTTTTCCGTTTTCCAGCATATAAGCCGACGCCACATACACCGATTTGGCCTTTGTAACAGGCGCTGCCTCCACAACGTAATACGTGCCGTTTACCTTCTTCGAGAACACAACGACAGGCGATCGTCTATTCTTTCCGTTCGCTTTATACTCATCACAAATTAAAATCTTTTATTCGCGTCGGTCATTTTCGCGCCATGCTTTGTCAGGCGGCTTGAAAATACGAAAGTATTCCCTGCGACGCCTTCCTCGCCTGACTCGATAAATCCCCGCCGCGCTCAGCCCCCGGCCCCCTTACGCGGTTTCGGTGTTGACGGAGGGCGCGGGTTGTGGTACAGTAGGGTTAGCGGAAACTACAGGATCAAGTGGCGTTTCGGACGTAGGCTGCGGGCCATTTATTGGCATGTTCAGCTCTTGATTGATGTTTCCGCTCCCTGGCCGCGTCGTAAAGCCGCTCCACAGCCCCGGCCCGTTCCCGATAGGGCGTAAACCCCGCCGCTCTCGGGTCGCGGCCCCCTTTCTTCAACCGTCATAACTACCGTCTCACAGCCCCAGCATTCTCAACAGGTAGTCCGCCTCCTGCTCCGTTATGATGCCGCTCCTCCACGCGCTCTGTATCTGGTACGACCTGGTCGCGACATCCACGTTGGATGACGCGGCAAAGCCGTTAGCCATCTCCCTGGCGGCAGCCCCGAGCATGTTGTAATCAGTGATCCGCCCCGGTAAAACATTGTGGTCATATGTACCGGTCACGCCGCCGGTCGTCCCGCCCACGGGGGCGGCTTTTTCATTTTGGTACTTTGTGACCCTATCGGCGTATGACTTGATGTTGCTTTCGGTCAGGCCCAGGGCGCTCTTGTTGGCTCTCAGGAAATCCTCGACTGACTGTCCGGTGCCTTCAGCCCCGGAAATAACATAGTCGTACCATTCGTTGGTCCCCAGCGCGGGGACGGTAGTTTTCCCGGGGAGATCCCCTCTGTCGCCGCCGCCCGAACTTGTCCCGCCCGAACTTTTGTATACCGTCTTCGGCGTGTTTGCCGCCGTCTGCCGCGCCTCATAGGCCGACGTGTCCACCCCCAGCGCCTTGAGGCCGGAAAGATCCCCGTACTGCGCCTGAAGCTCCGCCATCTGAAGCTGTCTCTGCCATTTTTCATACTCGGTCTGTAAATCGCTCTCCCGGCTGGATACCCCGGACTGCCACGCCCTGTAATTCTCATCGGCGCCAAACTGCGCGTTGGCGACCCCGGACTGATACCCCCGGTAGTTTTCGTCCGCCTGGGCCTGCGCCGTGGTGACGGCGGATTCCGCCGCCCGCCTGTACTCCTCCAGAAGCGCCGCCGCGCGCTCATACTCCCCCTGGGCAACAGCCGAGGCGATGTCGTTCTGGTATTGCGTCTTCAGCTGGGCGATCTGGCTCTCCAGCTTTCTCTGTTCCGCCGCCTCCTGCTGGCCAAGGGCCGAAAGATCCCCCTGGAGCTGGTTGGACCGGGCAAGAGCCGCCTGACCGCCGGAGCCGGAGCCCAGCCCCGCCGCCGCGGCGTATTCGTTGAAATTATGTCCCGCCAGCTCCGACTGCGCCGCCACGGCGTTGCGCTGTGTCTGATACACGCCGGGGATCTCCGCCCGCTGCGCCTCAAGGGTGGAGGAATTCGCGTCATAAGCGCTTTTGAGCGCCGCCAGCGCCGCCTCCCTCCGGGCGTCATAGAGCCGATCCACGGCGTCCGTCTGGGCCTGATAGGAGGGCAGCTGGGCCGGGGTGTAGGTCTCCGGCGCGGGCGTGGGGGTATAGGTCTTGTCCTCCGCCCGCTTTGTCCCCAGGTCCACATATCCGCCGCCGTCGGCGGCGCCGGAGTATCCGGCTTGGGCCCTGACCCTCTCGGCGGCGGCGTGGGCCGCGTCCATCCTGGCCCGGTCCCCGGCGGCGTTGGCCCTCTCCCATTCCGCCTTGAAGGCCTCGATCCGCCGCCTCTGCTCTTCACTCAGTAAATTTTCATCGTAGGTCGACATTGCCATAATATATATCCCCTTTCTTACCTCACGTATCCGGTCCCTCTCACTCTCATATCCGCCGATACCACCGTGGCGGTCCTGTCCGCGGTGTTGCTGCGCAAAATGAGCTTGTAATAGGTGAATTTCTTTGCCTTGAGCTTGATCCGCTCCATCTCCGGCACCCCGCCGGCGTTGAGGCTCCGGACGTCATAGACGGCGAAATCGCTCTTCCGGTCCGTCTCCGCCGTGACCTCCAGATACCCGTTGTCCTCCGGTTTTATACCGATCCACACCATGGCCGAATACTTCCGCCGGAAATCCCCGTCGAAGCTCATGGCGCCCGACTCCCAGTACGCGTCGATGTCCGCCCCGTTGTCGGAGAAATACGCATCCGAGAAGTGCCTGAGATACCCGTCCCGCGTCCCGTAGTACAGCTCGTCCCGGTAGTTGATCATGCACGTCACGTCAAGCCCCGTGTACACATACCAGGCGTCCACGTCCAGATTCTGTACGATGGCCGTCCCGTCCTCCCCGATGACGTAATACTCGTGGCTGAACTTATCGTAGAACGTCCTGGCCTTCGTCAGGTCGAATTTACGGATCGACGAATCCACCCGCCCGCTCACCCGCTCGGCGTTGCGCTGATCCCCCGTGATGCCGGAGGAGCCGGTGGCCTTCCACTCGATAACGCTGCGCCCGTCCAGCGTCCGGGGCCTGTTCTGCACCAGACGCGCCTGTCCCCAGGCACAGCTGCCGATGGAGCGGTTCACCGGCGAGACGTAGAACCCCGCCGTCACCGTCCCGTCCACCAGGGTGATGGTGTCATAGCCGATGCTCCAGGCGGAATCCAATTTAAAGGCCATCAGCCTGTTGTAGTGCCGGATCATGGCGGTCAGCGGCGTGTTGGCGTCCCCAACAGATACCTCGTAGAGGTCCGGAAAGTAGTCCGCCCGGGGCCTGCCCTCGTAGTCAAGCCCGGAATAGACCGCCCTGTTGGACCCGTCGCCGTAGAGGAATACCCTGGTGTCCTGGGCCCCGTTATAAAGCTCCGCGTACCGCATGGAGCAGACCTCCGTCCGGCGGTCCTCCTTCGCGCTCCAGGCGATCTCCAGTGAGTTCACCCCCCGCTCCGGCGCCACGTTGAAGGTAACCGTGCCGGCGGTCAGATCCCACCGGTATCCATGCACGTCCTCGCCGCGGGTCAGGTCCCTCACCCAATCCACCGAGGCTATCTCCGTCTCGGGGAGTTGGAAGGTCTTGGCCGTCCCATCCGGGGAGAACCGGCACCGCCGGCCGCAGAAAAGCCGGTTGACGCCCTCCAGCAGCGTCCCGCCGCCGGTGGGGACCACGCTGACGGACACTAAGGGCCTGTAGCCCTTTACCGTCTCCAGCCTGTTCCCGTCCCAGACCAGGTACTTCCCCCCACCCAGAAGGTACAGCTTTTCGTCAAAGCCGAACATGTAAATATCCGCCCCCGTGTCCAGCGCCCCCGCGGAGGTCTTTGTCCAGCTTCCCTCCCCGTCCGTCTGCAATTCCCACAGAAAGCCGCCGCAGACCGCGCAGATGACCTCCCGGCCCCCCACAAAGCCCGACCAGATACCCCGGACCTGGGTGTCCGTGTTCTCGGCGCCCTCGGCGCAGGTCCTTTTGAAATACCACTCGTAGGTGTTCTCCTTCACGTCCAGCTCATACCCGTACCAGCCGTAGTTGTAGGTGCCGTACCGCGTGGGGTCGTCCGTGTTCAGGGTGTACATGAAAAATTGCTCCCCAAGGGTGGGGCTCGTGTTCCGGACGACTACGTAGCGCACGTCGTTGATGAAAATGTCCGTCACCCTTGTCCCCTCGAACTCATCCTCGCTCCTGACAAACTCCGTGCCCAGCTCCGGCCCCGGACTGTAGCTCCCCCACTCATCCGGCTGCGCCTCGTACTTCCTCCAGGGCCGGTACAGGTCCGCGCTCTCCATCTTCGCCCCGTAGTATTCCCAGAGCCTTCCGTCCCTCATGAAGAACCCGCCCACGTTTTTCGTGGCGAAGCCCGTGCCGTCGAACTGCGCGTTGGGGACCGTCGCCGGTGTCCCGGTCAACGTAACGGAGCCGTCCTCGATCTTCGCCCCCGGCCACACCTCCACGCTCTCCGTGCCGTAGTAGGTGGGCTGTCCGCTTACGCTCACATCGACCTGCCCGGAGGCGAACCGCTTGAGCCCGCCGGGTCGCTCCTCACTCTCCGCGTCGCCGCCGATCCTCTCGCCGGTCCCGCCGTCGATGGGCGTCCCCCAGCCGGCGCGGATCTCCCGGCATCTCTCCAGGGACCAGACGTCTCCGTTGGCCTCGGTGAACCAGCCGGCGTAGGCAAGGGCGTTTCTCGGGTCCACCTCCGCCGGGTCCCCGGCGGCGTGGACGACGCCCTCGCCGTCCACCTCCGCCCGGGGCCTGAGTTCCCTTGTCCGCCAGCCGGTGTCCGTGAACAAAAGCTCCTCCTCCGGTGCCGTCCTGATGACGAAGCTGTTCAGCAGCGACGCCACGTCCCTGCTCCCCGGCCGCTTTTTCAGCGCCCCGCCGGCGGTGACCCGGAAATTTCTCATCACCGCCGCCTCTCCGAGCTTCAGACTCGCCTCCCCCTCCGGCGCCTCGTTCACCCCCCGGAAGGCCGAGATGTTGAAGATCCGCTCCGAAACGTTTGTTGATATCCTCGCTATTTTTCTCACCCTTTCTCTTATTACCTTGGAGATTATTTCTTACTCCGGCGATTCAATAATCGCAGGCGTACTATTGGCCGTGTTTTGCGGCCGCCGCGCGGCGGCGGGCAAAACGGCGTTGGATCATTTTATTAAACCGGCGTCTTTAATGGCTCAACAATACATCAGATAGTCCATGTCCGGCTCCCCGCCGAGGATGGGGTCCGCCGTCCATTCCTCCTCCCTCTCCCACCGTGGCCTGTCCGCCGGGGCCACCCGGCTGACGCAGTAGTAGCGAAGCGCGTCCACGGTGTGGGTCACCTCGTGGGGCTCCCTCGCGGCGTCGCTCGGATTATCTTCGTCCGCCTGAATGGCCGCGAGGTCGGAGAGGAGCCGCCCGCATGACCTGGAGATGAGCAGTCCCGGCCTCCCGTCCCGGCGCGGGGCCAGCATGTCCTTGATGAGCATGTGGCCCTGGACCCGGCTGTTATCCGCCTTTACAAGCGGCACGCCGGAGGACCGAAAGATCTCCTCCATGGTCCTTCCCGTGTCCTTCTGGGTACTCCACAGGTCCGGCGGGGCAAAGGTCGCGTCAACTGTCTCATCCGGAAGCGTCCGCTCCAGGATCCCCGCCGCCGCGTCCCGGACGATGAGGCCCGATCTCGTCCACTCCCGGTAGACCCAGCTCCTCCCCTCCTCGTCCACCGCGATCCACAGCGCCGCCAGCATGTCGAGGCCGTAGTCGATGGCCCGGTAGCGCCGCCAGTGGGGCGGTATGCGCATGGGCTCAAAGGTGTGTACCTCCCGCCGAAGCTCGGCAAAATAGCTGCCGCCCAGCGCGTCCCAGTCGCCGTAGCGGTAGGCCCGGCGGACGTTCTCCGGCATCTGGGAGAGCATCCGCAGGTAGTGGGGCGAGGAATCCAACAGGAATTTGTTGTCCTCCACCGTAGCGGGGATAAATATGTAGTCCGCCGGGTCCTCGTTCTCCTCCGGGTTTGCCGCGCTCCGCCGGTAGTCCCTGTCGATAAAGAGCCGCTTTACCCACGCGTGTCCAACGCCTCCCGGGTTGCACGTCAGGTACATGCGCTTATCGTAGGGGCTGACGCCGCGAAGGCACCCCTTCAGGTAGTTGAAGGACCTCTCGGTGAACTGGGTGGCCTCGTCAATGAAGATCCAGTCAAACTCCTGGCCCTGGTATTCAAGCTCGGACAACTCCCCGGACCAGTGGCCGAATTTAATCGAGGAGCCGTTGAAAAAGCTCATCCTTCTGGTGGTGGTCAGGTAGCTGCCGATCTCCGGCGGCACCAGTCTTACGATGGGCCCGATGTGGTTCTCCTCAAGCTCCGGATAGGTGCGCCGCATGATCAGCACCCGCAGTCCGGGGTTCACGATGGCCCCGCCCACCGCCTTGGTGCGCACCGCCCAGGTCTTTCCCCCTCCCTTGGCCCCGCCGTAGGCGATGAAGGGCGCCCTTGCCAAAAAGAAGCGTTTCTGCTTTTCGCTGGCCCTGCCGGGATCGAAAACGACCTCGCCGCCCATATACGCTCCCCCCTTTGCTCGCTCCGTTTACTCCATCGCCTCCCGTCCGCCCACGCCGTCCAGCCGGATGACGACGGTGCTTTTGCCGCTCTTCGCTTCCTTCTCGGCGTAGCCTCCGTTTTCCGACTGCTTGAGGTTGAACATGGCGAAGCCGGCATTTTTCGGGTCCCGCTGGGCCCGGTCCAGCCAGAAAAAGGTCTTGAACTCGTCCCAACGGCGGGCCGCCAGAAAGCGCCCCTTTACACCGGCGTTCCAGGGGATCTCGCCCCGCTCAAGCTTCTCGCCCTCCTCAAGATATCGCGCCAGCTCACTTTCGGCTATGTCGAGAAACTTGTGCAGTACGAATCCCACAGGGGCGTCGCCGGTGGTCAGGCAGTGCTGGATGGCCCGGTCGATACCGTCGGACAATTCTCTCACCGTCGGCGTCATCCCTTCACCTCGTAGCCCAGGACCCGCAGCCTGTCCTCGTCGGAAAGCCCGTCCCACAGGTCCCCGGCACAGGACGCGCAAAGGACCTCGCCGTTCTCTCCCACCCCGTAAAGCTCGTTTTTGTCAAGCTCCTCAAGGCACCCGGAACACCAGAGGCCGCTACCGGTCCTGTCGGACGGCTCCCGGAGGTCCCCCTCAATGAATCGTCTTCTCCATCTCGTCAAATACTTTCACGCTCCTTTCAAAACAATGGTTGACAAAGTTACGCGCATGTGTTATACTTTGCTTATCTGGACCCGATACGCAAGCTCCCGCTGCGGAGTTCAAAATCAGCGAAGTCTAACGAAGCTTGCGAATACAGAGTTAATTAGTAAACGCAAGTTTGCTTTGCTTTGATGGTCGTATTATACTTCATTGCCCCAGAAATGTCAAGTAATAATTTAAGCATAAATAATTATTTGTAGGAGTGAACAAAAAATGTACGAAATTTTTATGCAGCTTTGCAAAGAACAGTGTGTAACGTCCTACCGTGTCTCCAAGGCCACCGGGATCTCCCAGGCGGCGCTGAGTACCTGGAAATCCGGTTCCAGCGTACCCCGTGATTCTACTCTGAAGAAGATCGCCGACTTTTTTGGCGTGTCTCTGGCCTACCTGAAGGGCGAGAGTACCGACCGTATGCCCTTCTCCGCCCCTGTGGACTCCGAGCTTGAGTCGTACCTTGACATGCTGCGGTCCCGCAGCGAGTGCCGTATGCTCTTCTCCCTGGCCAAGGACGCCTCCGCCAAGGACGTACAGCGGGCCGTGGCCATTATCGAGGCCCTGCGCCGCACCGATCAGCAAGGGGAATGATCCGCCCGTGTGGACTCCGGATTATTTTGTCCGCGTAGTTGACTTCCCCGCCGCCGTCCAGGGTGTCACCGTCCCCAACGATGACGGGACCTTTGACATCTACCTGAGCAGCCACCTGAGCGAGGCCCGCCGGAGGGAATGTCTCGAGCATGAGCTGAGGCACATCTTCAAGGACCACTTCTACTCGGAGCGCCCGGTGGAGGACCTGGAGCGCGAGGCCGACGGACTGAAGAGCGCTCCTCCCGCCCCGGTCGGGAAGCCGGCGGCCGTAAAGAGCCGTGTCAAAAATGTTTTCCGCCGGGAGGAGCTTCCCGTCTTTTCCTCGTTGGAGGATCTGCAGACCTATATCGAGCTTCTGACCCCGGCGCTGAAGGAATGACCCCGAAAACGCGAAGCCGCCCGGAAGGGCGGCTTTATTTTTTCGGAAAAATTGAAAAAACATTTGACAACGGGCAAAATATGTGGTAACATCATTAAGCCGTGTTGAGTGAAGATGCGGGTGTAGCACAACGGCTAGTGCACCAGCCTTCCAAGCTGGGGACGTGGGTTCGATTCCCATCACCCGCTCCAGC
>CANQSU010000038.1 GCA_947626585.1 uncultured Oscillospiraceae bacterium | reverse complement strand
CAATCTCAAACGAAAAAAGTGTACCCTCTCTCCTCCTTACCTTCTCAAAGTCTTTGCTTCGTAAGCGATTCCCCTGGCTTTTTCCCGGTTCTTGTTGTGAACGCGGCTGTGCATGTGCTATACTATTTGCAAAAGCATACGAGGGGCCCCTTGGCCTCCCCGCCGTTAGGGTCGAAGGAAGAAAAGAGCGGCCTCCAATTTCATTATACTCCAAAAACGTGGGAAAGCAAGAGTTGAAAGAATTTTTCCCGATTTAGCGATTTGCCTCGCCGGCGGCGAGGCCGTCGTCATTGGCACGATTGGAAAGAGCGTCTGGCTCGATAAGCCCTCCGCCTGATGGGCGATCCGGAGTTCGACGGCGTGACGTTGATGCTTTCGGACGACAACCTTGGAAGTCTCCGTTCCCTGTCCAAGGGGATCATGAAGCGGCACAGAAACGGCTTCGGGCCGGACGCGTGGCTGACGCGCCAGTTCGCCGCTGGCGGCCTCTGAACGGCTTGTTCCGCACCCGGTAAACCGCCTGCTTTCCGCCTTTATCCGCATACTCCCATTTGCCGGGATAGGCGCAGCCCCTTTATCGACGTTCTCAATGGCCCTGCTCCATCCGGGGCAGGGCCGTGTTTTGATGAGCGTATGAAACTCTCTTTTCGTGTCGCGCTTTCTCAATCAAACAATGATGGTCTGCATCCAGGCCCGTTTCTTTATGAACAGGAAGCCGATGACGCACTTGACGGCCTCGGTGCCCTGCACCATGGCGAACATGGGTACCACCGGGACGGAGGTGAACCGGCTGAGAATATAGGCAAGCGGTACATTGACGCCCCAGACAAACACCGAGTCAAAGAGAAAGGTGATAAGCGTTTTCCCGCCTGAGCGCAGGGCGAAATAACAACAGTTGGTGAAGGCGTAAAAGGGCATGATCACCGCCTGGACCTGAATAAAGCGGGTGGCCAGGGCGCGGATCTCATCGGTAGTGGCGTAAAGGCGCGGGAAGAACGGCGAGATGGCGGCAAGCAGCAGCGCCGTCACCACGTTCATCCCCACGGAGAATACCGTCAGCTTGCGAAACTCATCCATCACCCGGTCGTGGTCCATCCCCCGCCCCAGCTTCTGTCCCATAAGGATCCCCACGGCGTTACCGGTGGCCATATAGGCCACGCTCAGCGCGTTCCAGACGGTGGACTCGATGTTGATGGCCGACACCACATCCAGAGAGCGGACGGAGTAGCACTGGTTCAGCACAGACATCCCCGCCGCCCACATCGTCTCGTTTATGAGAAGCGGCGTCCCTTTTCGCGCGATCTGCCCCGCCAGCGCGGCGGGGACCCGCAGCGTCCTGTACAGGCCCCTGGCGAAGGGCATCCTGCCGGAATGGGTGTGCGTCCAGCCGGCGGCCAGAGCCAGCTCCACGTATCTCGATATGACCGTGGCCAGCGCGGCGCCCCTGACACCCATGGCCGGCGCTCCGAAATGTCCGAAAATCAGCACATAGTTGAAAAAGAGGTTGACCGCCACCGCGATGACGCCGGAGGCCATAGGTACCACCGTCTCGCCGTTTTCACGCAGGGTGGAGCAGTAGACGTTGGAGACGGCAAAGGGCGGTATTCCCCAGAGCATCACGGCGAGATACTCCTTGCCGAAGCTCAAAAACCGTTCCGCCTCCTCTATGCTTCCCTCCCCCTGGAGCCAAAGCCGTATAAGGTCCTCCCCAAAGCCCGTCAGCGCGCCGATGCCTGCGGCGCTGATGGCCAAAATGGTGATGAGCTTGAAGCGGAAGGTTGCCCGCACGCCCTCGTGGTCCCCGCTCCCGGCATATTGGGCGGTAAAGATCCCCGCGCCCGACACGGCGCCGAATACGCACAGGTTGACCACGAACAGGATCTGATTGACGATGGCCACGCCGCTCATCTGGGCGGTGCCCACACGTCCCACCATCAGGTTGTCCAGCAGGGAGACGAAATTTGTGATGAAATTCTGTATCATGATGGGAACCGCCACGGCCATGGCCGTTTTGTAGAACTTGCGGTCGCCTATAAACTTGGAAAGCATGGTTTCACTCCAAAAAACCGAATCAGTCAAAAGCCCGATGTCACTCCGCGGGGGCCGGTGATCCCACCGTCCCCCGCGCCAATCAATATATTGGTTATCTATATTAGGTATTACCGATAAAAGCCGTCGTCCGGTATGTATCCCCCTATAAGCTCTGGATTAAAACCGTACAACAGGTTGAGATAGCTTTCCAGCGTCTCCCTCAGAGTGTCCGCTCCGGAGATATACACGTATTCAAGGCTGGAATAGGGTGACTTGGCCGTCGTCACAGCGGCCTTCACCGCATCCTCCAGGGCCGAGGCATCGGCCTCATCCATCTCTTTACTCACCACCAGACACAGTCCGGGCCAAAGGCTCCTGCCCGTGATCTCTTTCCATTCCGCCAACAAATCAATAGCGGCGCGGAGATGGTCGTTACCCTGAAGATCCGAGGGAAGAAGCGCCGGACTCATGCTCCGGGCATCCATCGACTCCTCCACCATGAGGGTGGAGCCGATCTCAAAGCCGTACTCCCCGGCGATATACGCAAAGACCGCCGTGGCCTCCGGTGAGCCAGCGGGCACGTATACCGTCTTGCCCGCCAGAGAGTAAAAATTCGTGACGCTCTCTCCGCTCTCGGCAATCACCCACCCGCCGGAGGTGAGCAGCGCGCCGACGGCGATCTTCCCGCCCGCCTCGTTGTAGATCCTGGCCGCCTCGCCCACGGGGAGAATGGCCGCGCCGCCGGAGGCGAGCCAGTCCTCCGGGTCTGAGGCGATTACAAGCTCCCAGCCCTTAACGCCGGCCTCGGAGACGGCGTCGGCGGCAGGACCGGGTGTCACCGCCAAGACCGGCCTCCCCCCGGCCGTGTCCTCGGGCGTTGTATCCCCAGAGGCGGTGTCCTCGGGCGTCGTGCCGTCGGACGACGTGTCGTCGGGCGGCTCTGTCTGTCCGGAGCTGTCGTCCGGGAGTGTTTCAGCCGGTTCTCTCACGATACAACCGGCAAGGGCCAAAATAAACATAAGCGCCAAAACAAGCGCGATCGTTTTCTTCATTCGTACTCCTCCCATAAAAATACAACTAAGGAACATCTAAATAAATCGAATTGTCGAGATCGGCGAGTGGATTTGTTCAGAGGTTCCCTAACAGTTTAGAGTAAAACGGCAATTTTGTCAATGGCTGAAATGATACCCCGAAATTTGAAAAAACACTTGCAAACGCCGTCTTCCTGTGCTATAATGATTATGTTGGTATGAGGATTTGCTTGAGTGGGTACGTTCCCACTCTTTTTTACGCAATTTTTTCACCCGTTAAATTTGTAGGATTTGGGAGTGAACAGATGAGCAAGGTCACGGAACTTGTCACCGAATTGGCCCGCCCTGTGGTGGAGGCCCGGGGGTGCGAGCTTTGGGACGTGGAGTACGTCCGGGAGGCCGGCGAGTGGTTCCTGCGGGTATACATCGATAAGGAGGGCGGCGTCAACATCGACGACTGCGAGGCCATTTCCCGCGCTCTGGATTCCATGCTGGATGAGGCCGACCCCATTGAGACAAGCTATAATTTTGAGGTCTCCTCCGCGGGCCTCGAGCGCGCCCTGAAGCGCCCGTCCGATTTTGAACGCTTCATGGGCTCCTATGCCGCCGTGAAGCTTTACAGGACCGTGGACGGTCAAAAGGAATTTTTGGGCTATCTGAGAAGCTACGACAACGGCTCGGTGACCATTGAGACAAAGTCCGGTGAAGCGAGGACCTTTGAACCCGCCCAGATCGCCTCGGTCCACCTCCGGCTTGAATAAGAAAGAACCGTACAATCAGTACAAGGAGACTATATCATGAACGCAAACGCATCGAACGGAATCAACGCGGATTTTTTTGACGCTCTGGCCGACATTGAGAAGGAGAAGGGCATCCCCAAGGAGGATATGCTGGAGAAGATCCGTCAGGCCCTCCTGGCCGCGCTCCGCAAGGACAACCCCGCCGCCGAGGATCGCATGGTGGTGGACGTGGACGAGGACAAGAAGCGCATCTCCATGTACATCCGCAAGGACGTGGTGGACGAGGTTGAGGACCCCGCCGTCCAGCTCCTGCCCGAGGAGGCGCAGCGCTGGTCCAGGCACGCCGCCGTGGGCGACACGGTGAACGTGCCCGTGGACACCAGGAAATTCGGCCGCATCGCCGCCCAGGCCGCCAAGCAGGTGATCATCCAGGGCATAAGGGAAGCCGAGCGCAAGCAGGTGTACCAGGAATTCTCCACCAAGGGCCACGAGATTTTGACCGGTACCGTCAGCCGCATCGACCCCGCCCGGGGCACCGTCACCCTGAATCTGGGCGCCGGAAGCGAATACACCGAGGCCGTCATGCCCGCCGACGAGCGCGTATCCGGCGAGGAGCTTCACGAGGGCGACATGATCAAGGTCTACGTCCTCGATGTGCGCAAGCTGGGAGCCGGCCCCCAGGTGAGAGTATCCCGCACTCACCCCGGTCTCGTCAAACGACTTTTTGAACTTGAGGTCCCCGAGATCATGGACGGCACGGTGGAGATCAAGTCCATCGCCCGCGAACCGGGCAGCCGTACCAAGATCGCCGTCTGGTCCTCCGACCCCGAGGTGGAGCCCATCGGCTCCTGCGTAGGTCCCCGGGGCGGCCGCGTGGGCGCGGTGGTGAAGGAGCTTCACGACGAGAAGATCGACATCGTAAAATATTCCGAGGACCCCTGCGAATACGTGGCGGCGGCCCTGTCCCCCTCCTCCGTCACAAAGGTGGAGTTTCTGGACGACTCCAAGGTCTGCCGGGTCATCGTCCCGGACAATCAGCTCTCTCTCGCCATAGGCAAGGAGGGCCAGAACGTCCGCCTGGCCGCCCGCCTCACCGGTTTTAAAATCGATATCAAGCCCGAAAGCTTTGAAGGTTAAACTATGACACAGGTCAAGAAGGTTCCCGTGCGCCAGTGCGTGGGGTGCAGAGAGCAGAAGCCCAAGCGTGAGCTTGTCAGGGTCGTCCGCTCGCCGGAGGGGGAGGTTTCCATTGACACCCGCGGCAAGAAGCCGGGCCGGGGCGCCTACATCTGCCCCGCCCCCGAATGTCTCAAAAAGGCCATCAAGTCCCGCGCGCTGGGCAGAGCCTTGGGCGTAGATATCCCCGAAGGTGTCTTTGACACGCTGAAGGAGCAGATGGAGGCGAAGGAATGAGCGCCCTTTCCTTTCTCGGTCTGGCCATGAAAGCGGGCAAGGTGGAGCTTGGCGAGGAGTACATCGCTATGGCCGCCCGTGCCGGCAAGGCCAGGGTCATCCTGACGGCCTCGGATGCCGGCCGCAGCGCCCTGGTCCGGGCGGAAAACGCCTCCGCCGCCGGTCACTGCCCTTCGGCCGCCCTGCCATACACCCGGGCGGAGCTTGGCGCGGCCCTGGGCAAAAGCGAGGTCAGCGTCGCGGCCATCACAGACATCTCCTTCGCCAGCGCCTTCATCGACAAGCTCTCGGATGAACGCGAGGGTTACGGCGACCTCAAGGCGGACCTGGATGAGAAGGACCGCAAGGCGCGGGAGCGCCAAAAGGAAGCCAGACGGCACCTTCAGAATATAAAGCGCGGCAAAAAGAAGAAATAGCTTATCGACCATCGCGAATTCGCGTTTCCAGTTCAGACATATCGAGCATTGAAAGGATTGATTTTGTTAGTATGGCAATTGTTGCAAAGTACAGGGTACATGAGGTGGCGAAGGATTTCAAGGTCGCCACGAAGGTCGTTACGGAGATACTGACGAAGTATGCCACTACGCCCAAAAATCATATGCAGGTGCTCGAGAATCAGGAGCTGGACTATATCTTTGAGTATCTGACACAGCACCACCAGATGAAGTCCATAGCCGAGGTGTTTGAGGACGTAAAGCCCGAGCCCCCCAAGGCGGCGCCCGCGCCGAACGTATCCGCCGCGGAGGGATCCAAGGCACCCACCGCACGATCCGGTGCCGAAAAGGCCCAGGGCAAGACTGGCGGACAGCCCGCCGCCCAGGGCGCCGGGCAGACCCAGCAGGCCCAGCCCAAGCCGGACAAAGCTTTCAAGCCCCGCCCGGAGAAGCAGAAGCGGGTCATTGACACCTCCGGCGTCACCATCAACATTGAGAAATACGACGAGCGCTTCGACCAGATGGCCGGAGACCGCGCCCAGAATATGAAGCGCGGCAAGGAGCAGATCAGGAAGAAGGGCGGCCAGCAGCGCTCGAACCCCGCTCAGGACAAATCCGCCAAACGCCGCCAGGAGGAGCGCGACAGGTTAAGGCGCCTCCAGTTTGAAGTGGCCAAGAAGGCCCCCGTCAAGGTCCAGATCCCCGACGAGATCAGCGTGGGCGAGCTGGCCTCCCGCATGAAAAAGACCGGCGCCGAGGTGGTCAAGTCCCTCATCAAGATGGGCGTCATGGCCTCCGTCTCCGACACCATCGATTATGACACCGCCGCTCTCGTGGCCATGGAGCTTGGCTGCAAGGTGGAGCGCGAGGTGGTGGTCACCATCGAGGAGCGCCTCATCGACGACCGTCAGGACACCGAGGAGGAGTTGGTTTCCCGCGCCCCCGTGGTAGTGGTCATGGGCCACGTGGACCACGGCAAGACCTCCCTTCTCGACAAGATCCGCTCCACCAATGTGGCGTCCGGCGAGGCCGGCGGCATCACCCAGCACATCGGCGCTTACCGCGTCATGGTCAACGGCAGCCCCATCACTTTCCTGGACACGCCGGGCCACGAGGCCTCTACCTCCATGCGCGCCCGAGGCGCCATGGCCACAGATATCGCCATCCTGGTGGTGGCCGCCGACGACGGTATCATGCCCCAGACCATCGAATCCATCAACCACGCGAAAGCGGCAAAAATACCCGTCGTGGTGGCCATCAACAAGATGGACGTCCACGGCGCCAACCCCGAGCGCATCAAGCAGCAGCTGACCGAGTACGACATTGTGCCCGAGGAGTGGGGCGGCGACACCATCGTGTGCCCCATCTCCGCCAAAACCGGAGAGGGCATCCAGGAGCTTCTGGAAAACCTGGTGGTCCTGGCCGAGGTCCAGGAGCTGAAGGCCAACCCCAACCGCGAGGCACGCGGCGTGGTCATCGAGGCGCGCCTGGACAAGGGCCGCGGCCCCATCATGACCGTTCTGGTGCAAAACGGCACCCTCCATCAGGGAGACATCATCATCGCCGGCACGGCCGTGGGCCGCGTGCGCACCATGATGAACGACAAGGGTGAGCGCGTCGCCGAAGCCGGCCCATCCGTCCCCGTGGAGATCGCCGGTATGAGCGAGGTGCCCGAAGCCGGCGACATTTTCAACGCCGTGGCCGACGAGCGCATGGCCCGTGAGCTTGCCGAGGAACGCAGGCAGCGCCGCAACGCCCCCGACACCGGCGCAAAAAAGGTATCTCTGGAAGATCTTTTCGCCCAGATCAAGGAGGGCGAGCTGAAGGAACTGCCCATAATAGTAAAGGCCGACGTCCAGGGCTCCGCCGAGGCCATCAAGGCCTCGCTGGAGAAGCTGACAAACGACGAGGTCCGCGTGCGCGTCATTCACTCCGCCGTGGGCGCCATAAACGAGTCCGACGTGATGCTGGCCGCCACATCCGGGGCCATCATCGTGGGCTTCAATGTCCGCCCGGACAACGCGGCCAAGGACAACGCCGCCAGAAGCCATGTGGATATCCGTCTCTACAGCATCATCTACGACTGCATCAACGAGATCGAAGCCGCCATGAAGGGCATGCTGGCCCCGAAATACCGGGAGGTCCAGCTAGGCCACGCCGAGGTCCGGGAGACCTATCGGGTCTCGAAGGTGGGAACCGTCTGCGGCTGCTACGTGCTGGACGGCAAGATCCAGCGCGGTTGCAAGGTCCGGGTCCTCCGGGACAACGTCATCATCTTCGACGGGGAGCTTGCCAGTCTCCGCCGTTTCAAGGACGACGTCCGCGAGGTGGCCTCCGGCTACGAGTGCGGCATGCAGATCGACAAATTCAACGATATCAAGGTCGGCGACATCATCGAGTGCTTCGTCATGGAGCAGATATAAGACCTTATCGGGCGGGCGCCGACGCCCGCCCGGTTTTCACTTTGAAAGGGGTGAGCGGCCACGAGCCATGTCAACCTTCTCGCGGCGGACAAAGAACTGCCCCTGCTCGGTCATTCGCGTGAAACAAGCTTTGAAAACCGCCGCCGCGCCTATGCCAACGGCATCCACGTGATGAGGCACGAGTATTACCGTTTTGACGTAGACGTGCTGGGATTCGTGATGAAGCCTTTCCGATATGAACTGGACGTGTGCGGACACGAAAACGATCTGCGCTCTCTGAAGGATTACCTGAAAGCGAACTTCTCCCCCGGAGAGGAGCTGGAACTCTGGTCCCTCTGGGTGGGGACCGGAGGTGGCGAGCGGCCCCGCCGCTATCGATGCGCCCTGCCGGAATTCGGTTTGAAAGCCCTGGGCCTGCTGACGGAGTCCCAATACGAGCCCGACTACGAGGGAGAATTCCCCGACGGACTGATCTCACAGATCTGCCTGACTATAACCTGCTGAAAGGAAAAAGAACTTATGCCATCCAACCATATAAACCGCGTCAACGAGGACATTCGCCTGTGCATGGACAAGCTTCTTCGGGAGGTCAAGGACCCCCGGATCCATCAGGGTCTTATGTCCGTCACCGCCGTGGATACCAGCGGCGATTTAAAATATTCCAAGATCTATCTCAGCGTCCTGGGCCTTGAGGATGAGAAATCTCTAAAGCAGGGCCTGAAGTCCGCCTCCGGCTGGCTTCGCCGGGAGCTGGGCCAGCGTCTTCGCCTTCGCAACACCCCGGAGCTGACCTTCATTCTGGACCACTCTATTGAGGAGGGTGCGCACATCAACTCCATTCTCGCCTCCCTTGATATAGAACCCGAGGAGGAGTCGGACAATGACGGTGAATGAAGCGGCCCGGTGGCTTTCGGAGCGAAACGATTTTCTTATTTTGACCCACACCCGCCCCGACGGGGATACCTTAGGCTCCGCCGGGGCCCTCTGTTCCGCCCTTAGACGGGCGGGAAAGAGGGCGTTCCTCTATCCCAATCCCGAGGTCACCGAAAAGTTTGTCCCCTTTGTGAAGCCCTTTTTCGCCGAGAAGGGCTATACGCCCGTCCACGTCCTGAGCGTGGACACAGCCTCTCCCAACCTCTTTCCCGTGGGGTTTGAGGGCAAGGTGGAGCTTGCCGTCGACCACCACCCGTCCAACTCCGGCTTTGCCGAAAATACCGTGCTGGACGCCGGCAGGGCCGCCTGTGGGGAGATTATATTGGAGCTTCTCGAGGCCCTCCCCGGCGGCGTCACCAAGGCCGAGGCCGACCTTCTCTACATCGCCGTCAGCACCGACACCGGGTGCTTCCAGTACGCCAACGTCAACGAAAGCACCTTTCTGGCCGCCGCGCGGCTTTCCAAAGCGGGGGCGGACACCGCCGGCCTGTCCCGCCTTTTTTTCCGCACCTTCTCCCGGGCCCATCTGGCCCTGGAGGGGGCCGTCTACTCCGGCCTGCGCACCTTCCACAACGGCGAGATCGTCGCCGCCGTCGTCACCCTTGACATGATGCGCACTCTCGGCGTCACGGAGAACGACACCGACGACATCGCCTCCCTGGCCGGAAAGCTGGAGGGCCACCAGGTCAGCGTCACCATCCGGGAAAACGACAACGGCACCAGCCGCGTCTCCCTCCGCTCGGGAAGCCGCGTCAACGTCTCCGAGATCGCCAAAAAA
This sequence comes from uncultured Oscillospiraceae bacterium, assembly GCA_947626585.1. Classification (GTDB taxonomy): domain Bacteria; phylum Bacillota; class Clostridia; order Oscillospirales; family Oscillospiraceae; genus RUG626. The sequence continues at coordinate 11,180 of CANQSU010000038.1, read as the reverse complement.
TTCGGCGGCGGCGGTCACGTCATGGCCTCCGGCTGTACCGTAAAGGCGGACCCCGAGGCAGCGCTTCAGCTGCTCCTTCCCACCATCGAGGCGGCTCTGGACGCGAGCGCGGGCGTTGAAGTATGACCGGCATCATCATCGTCGACAAGCCCGCCGGGTGGACCAGCCAGGACGTCTGCTCCAAACTCCGTGGGGTCCTCCACGAAAAACGTGTCGGCCACTCCGGGACCTTAGACCCCATGGCCACCGGTGTGCTGCCCGTATTCGTGGGCCGCGCCACCCGAGCCGTGGAGTTCGCGGAGAACGACCGCAAGCGCTATACCGCCGCCCTGCGTTTGGGGGTCGTCACCGACACCCAGGACATCTCCGGAAACGTATTGGAATCCAACATTTGTAAGATCTCTGACACGGACCTTCTGTCCGTCCTCCCGGAGTTTACCGGCCGGCTTGAGCAGATCCCGCCCATGTATTCAGCCATCAAAATCGGCGGGCGGAAGCTATACGATCTGGCGCGAAAGGGCCAAAGCGTGGAGCGTCCGCCGCGAAGGATCACGGTATATTCCATCACCCTTCTGGGCCGGGAAAGCGGCGACTTTCTCCTTGATATCGAGTGTTCCAAGGGCACCTATATCCGTACCCTGTGTCACGACATAGGCCGCCGCCTTGGTTGCGGCGGCGTTATGGCAAGTCTCCGCCGGACCCGCGCCGGGGCCTTCGGCATTGACGACGCGCACGCGCTTTCGGAGGTCATCGAAAAATCCGAAAGCGGCGATCTGGGCGGCATTCTGCTCCCCGTGGACAGCCTCTTTTCCGCGTCCCCCGCCGTCACCGTGGACCCGGCGCGGGAAAAGCAGTGCCGCTGCGGCTCTGATTTTCCGTGGGACGCCTCCGACGGGGAGTACCGTGTCTACTCCGAGGCCGGCGAGTTTCTGATGCTGGGGCGGACGGAGGGCAAAACGATGCACACCGTTAAAAGTTTTTTCGAGGTGGTTTGATTGGAAAAAGGACAACGCGTCATCGCCCTGGGCTTTTTTGACGGTGTCCATCTGGGCCACGCCGCCCTTCTCATAGAGGCCCGGAGATTGGCGGAAAAATACGGTGTGGAGCCCGCCGTCATCTCCTTCGACACACCTCCCTGCAAGACCGTAGACGGCCTGCCGGTGCCCATGATCAACTCACCCCTGGACCGGGCGGACATCATGCGCCGGCTTTATGGCATCGACGATCTCATCTTCCTGCACTTCGACGACGAGCTGCGGCATATGGCTTGGGACAGGTTCGTGGAGTGGCTGAAAAACGATTTCGGCGCGGTGTGTCTGGTAGCCGGCTGTGACTTCCGTTTCGGCTACAAAGGTGCCGGGAGCGCGGAATTACTGCGGCAAAAATGCGGAGAATTGAACCTTGGCTGTTTTATCGTTCCCCCGGTCCTGGCCGGCGGCGAACCGATAAGCTCCACCCGTATCAGAAGCCTTCTGATCGAAGGCCATTGCCGCGAGGCTGTCGAGCTTCTGGGCCACCGGCATCTGCTGACGGACGCCGTGCGCAGCGGCTACCGTTTCGGGCGAACTCTGGGCACCCCCACCATCAATATGCGCTTTGAGGACGGCGTTCTCATCCCCCGCCACGGTGTCTACATAGCCGAGGCCCACATCCTCAAGACTGGCCAATGCTACCCCGCGGTCACCAACATCGGCGTCCGCCCCACCGTGGGCGGCAAGTCCGCCGTCAGCGTGGAGAGTCACCTTCTCGGCTTTGACGGAAACCTCTACGGTCACCAGATCCGCGTGGAATTTTATAGATTTCTCCGGGACGAGCGGAAATTTGACAAAATCGAACAGCTCCGCAATCAGATAAGGCATGACGCCGCCGAAACCCTGAAATTCTTCGACAAAAACCCCATCGATCCCTTTGATTACCCGGAGTGGAAATAATACTACTGACTAAAGCCTAACTAACAGCTTTATTTTGCGCCATGCCGCGTCGGACGACTTGGAAATACATACAGTATTTCCAAATCGTCTTTCTTGTCCGATACAAAAATCCCAGCCGCTCGATTAAATTCTTTAATAAATATTTGTAAAAAAAGCGCCTTTCGGCGCTCTTTTTATTTTCTTTCCCTGTATTTTCTCAGCGTCAAGGTCAGGATGATACCGGTCACCAACAGGACCACGCCCAAGACGATGAAAAAGCTCGAGACGGTGTTAAGCGCCCGCTCGACGGTGGAGGCGTAGGGCTTGTTGTAGAGAACCCCCGGTATGAAGACAACCTCAGGCTCACCATTCAATGGGCTGACGTACTCGCCCTCTCGGAAGAGTCTGCCGACAACCATCCGCACGACCCAGCCGAGGACGGCAAACGCCGCTCCGGTGATGGCGGCGCGGGCACCCAGGAGCCAGCCGTGTTTTTTCAGGAGCCTGCCGATGACCCTCGGCGCGGACTCCGCCCAGTTGGGGGAGCGCGGCTCGGGCGCGTATTCCGGCTCCTCCGCCCTTGCCTCCGCCTTTGGGTCCTCCCGGTTCCTGTCCGGACCCGAAGGGGCGTCGGGGCCGTCGTCGGAGATGAGCCAGTCGGCGGTGACTCCGAAGGCCCGGCATAACAGCAGGAGCTTTCCCACCTCGGGGGTGGCCTCGCCGGTCTCCCATTTGCTCACCGCCTGCCGGGAGACGCCCACCGCCTCGGCCAGCTGCTCCTGGTTCAGGCCGGCCTTCTTCCTCATATATTGGATCTTCTCGCCAATGGTCATTTGAGTGTCCTCCCTTTCCGTGATGGCAAAAGCATACCGAAAAAAACTGTTTTTTTCTACCATCCACGGCTTGAATCCGCGCAACCGGCGGTTGCGCAAAGGCGAAAAATCCCCCTTCCCGGGGGATTTTTCATTTAAAAGCCCAGATTCAGTCCGCCGGTGAGCTTGCCCATGGCGGCGGTCATCTCCTCATTGGCCTTGTTCAAGGCCTCGTTGACCGCGGCCATGACGGCGTCGGAGATCATCTCCACGTCCTCCGGCTCGGCGGCGTCGATGACCGCGTCAGGGTCAATGACCAGTTTTGTCAGCTCTTTTTTCCCGTTGACGGTGGCGGTAACCATACCGCCGCCGGAGGAGGCGGAGTATTCCTTCTCCTCGATCTCCTGCTGCTGGCGCATCAGCTCCTGTTGCATCCGCTGGGCCTGCTTGATCATGTTCATGTTCACGCCCCCAGGCATCCTTCCGCCGGGGAATCCACCTTTTGCCATTTTGTGTACCTCCTGTATTTACATAAATGTATCTTCATTTTAATAGACGCGTTCTCAAGTAAATTTCACGATCCCGTCAAACCTGGCCAGATCGTCAAGGCCCGGTTTTCCCGGGGGCGCGGCCCCGTCCTCGGGGGGAAGGCCCAAGACGACGCTGACGCCCACGGGTTTTCCCAGGACCTCGGAGGCCGCCTTTGTAACGGCGTCGCGTCCCGTGTCGGTGTCGATCATCATCTGAACAAATATATTTCGGACGTAGAGCGTGAGACGTGTGTCCACGAGCCGGGGGACCACGTTTTCGTGGGCCGAAACGGCCACCATCGCGTTGCTGTCAAGCTTTCCGGCGCACCTTTTCAGCACCTCATCCCACCAGTCACCGCCTGCGTAGGGCGCGGCATCCTCCGCCGTCTCGGGGGCGGGAACGGGTTCCGGCTCACGCACAGGCTCCGGTTCCGGCTCGACTTCCGGTTCGGGCGGCTCCTCCCAGGGCGGCGCTTGCCGGATCATCTCCCCCGCCTCTGGCGGTATGTCCTCATCCTCCCAGGGGGGCGTGTCAGGCTCCGGTTCCGGCGGCACCCGCAGGGCCTCGGTCTTTGGCTTTCGCGGCTCCGGCTCGGGTTTTCTCTCGGGAGCAGGTTTCCTCGTCTCAGCCGGCCTCTCCTCGGCGGCGGAGCTTATCTCCGGTGCGAACGCGCCCGGCTTTGTATATTCGCCTGTTAATGTCCCGATCACCTTAATGAGGCACAGCTCCGCCTTGACCCGCTTATCCCGGGAGTCCTTCATGGAGTTTACATCCTCCTGAAGGATCTCGGACACGGCCACCAGCCTGGCGGTATCAACGCTCCGGCTGAGTTCCGAAAGTCTCTCCGCGTCAAAGGCGCCGGTGAGCAGGGATTTGGCGCCCTTTGGCGCCACGCGCACCATCAGCATGTCCCGCGCAAGGCTCAGAAGGTCGCGCAGAATGGAGATGGGCTCGGCGCCGCCCCGGTAGCTTTTATCAAAGCGGCTCAGCGCTTCGGCGCTGTCCCGGGCGGCCAGCGCACGCCAGAGCTTCACTGTGTCCTCCGCGCCCATGATGCCCACGGCCCGGATGACAGTGTCCTCGTCCACCGTCTGGGCGGGCAGGCACTGGTCCAGGAGGGACAGGGCGTCGCGCATGGAGCCGTCGCCAAGGCGGGCCAACAGTCCCGCCGCGCCCTCTGTCAGGCCGAAGCCCTCCTGAGAGGCCACATATTTGAGCCTCCCGGCAATATCCTCGGGCATGATCCGTCGGAAGGAAAAATGCTGGCACCGGGAGAGGATGGTAATGGGGATCTTGGCAAGGTCGGTGGTGGCCAGGATGAAAACAAGATGCTCAGGCGGCTCCTCCAAAATCTTCAGCAGCGCCGGGAAGGCGGCGGTGGTGATCATGTGGGCCTCGTCCAGGATGTAGACGCGCTTTTTGACGTCGGCGGGGGTGTAGTTGGCCGCCTCGCGGAGGGCGCGTATGTCCTCCACACCGCCGTTGGAGGCGGCGTCGATCTCAATGACGTCCATGATGGCCCCGGAGTCAATGCCCCGGCAGGCGTCACACTCGTTGCAGGGGTCGCCGTTTATGGGGTGGCGGCAGTTGAGGGCCTTGGAGAGGATCTTGGCGCAGGTGGTCTTGCCGGTGCCGCGGGTGCCCACGAAGATGTAGGCGTGACCCGTCCTGCCCGTTTCCACCTGACGGCGCAGAGTCTCCGTGATATGCTCCTGCCCCACCACGTTCTCAAACCTCTTGGGCCTGTATTTTCGGTAGAGCGCCTGATACATCAAATCACCTCACAATACCCAAAAAGCCCGGAAAACCGGGCTTTTTATTAAATCGGCAATTAAATATTGCCGATTTAATAATAGATTTAAAAGCCGTTTTGCTCGCCGCTGCGCGGCAGCCGCAAAACATGGCCAATATTACTCCGGCGATTATTTAATTGCCGGAGTAATAATCAAAATGCGTTACGGACCGCAGAGAGGAGCCGCGAACCTGCCTTTGACGATGTGATATACCCGGTACGTCAGGAACCGGCTCAGAGCCGGCGGACTCGCGGCACACGCCGGTTTCCGCTTAATGCTGCTCGGTTCCCCGCCTGACATGGTTCACGCTCCGGCGTTGCGTGAGACCGACTCATCAACACCTTTTCCTGACGGCGGACGATACATCACATGGCCGGGGGCAGGAATTCATCCCCGCTGCAGCGGATTGCGGGTCACAGGGCACCGCTGTCTCCCCAACTATCGCGGCTCTTCTCCGCGCCGTAACGTATTGTTATTATACACTATCGGTTGAAAAATATCAACAGGGAATTTTGATGCCGGAGGCAAACACCGACCGGGCCGTTCCGGACGGTCCGCCGTCCCTATGGCGGGCCGGCTTTTACCCCCTTCGCAGCCTCTCCAGCGCCTTGACAAAGTACCCCGGCAGCTCACATTCCAGCTCCACCGGCTCCTTCGTGGCCGGGTGGATGAAGCGCAGCCTTTTGGCGTGCAGGCACTGACCCTCAAGGCCGGGCACAGGCTTTTTGGCGCCGTAAACGGTGTCTCCCAGGATCGGGTGGCCAATGTAGGCCATGTGGACCCTGATCTGATGGGTGCGCCCCGTCTCCAGGCGGCACCGCACATAGGTGTACCCCGAATAGCGCTCCAGGACCTCCCAGTGGGTCACCGCGGGCTTGGCGTTTTTTTCGGTGACACACATGCGTTTTCGGTCCGTGGGGTGTCGGCCAACGGGCGCGTCCACGGTGCCGGAGTCCTCTCTGAGATTGCCGAGGACCACGCACTCGTAGGTCCGGGAGAGGGTGTGGTCGGCCAGCTGTTCGGCCAGGGCTCTATGGGCCGCGTCGTTTTTGGCGGCTATGATAAGGCCGGAGGTGTCCTTGTCTATCCGGTGGACGATCCCGGGACGCAGGACGCCGTTGATACCGGAGAGATCGGCCCCGCAGTGGGCCATAAGGGCGTTGACCAGGGTCCCGTCCTGATGCCCCGGCGCGGGATGGACCACCATGCCCTTGGGCTTGTTGACGACAATGACGTCCCTGTCCTCGTAGACCACGTCAAGAGGAATATCCTCCGCCGTGACCTCAAGCTTATCCGGCTCGGGGACCTCAACGACAAGCTCGTCCCCCGGCTCCGGCCTGAAGCTCTTTTTGACGGCCCTGCCCTGGCAGGTGACCCTGCCCTCCTCCAGAAGCTTTTGCACAAAGGCGCGGGAAAGCTCCGGCATGGCCTCCGCGATCAGAGTGTCCACGCGCCCGGACTCAGTTACCGTCAGCGTCGCCGTCATGGGACTCCTCCTTCGGGGCGGAGGTCCTTTTGGCCCGTTCCTCCCGGAACGAGCGGACGATGTAGAGGACGCAGAACAGCACAGCCCCCACGTCGATGAAGCTGTCGGCCAGGTTGAAAACGGCAAAGCGCACAAACTCCGGGTTGATCATGTCCACCACATAACCCAAAAATACCCGGTCGATGAGGTTGCCCACGTCGCCGCCCAGTACAAGGGCCAGAGCCATCTTCTCCCAGCCGGTGAGTTTGCCTTTCAGGATGAGCCAGATCAGCAGCAACGCCACAACACCGGACACAGTCGCTAAAAGCCAGGTGTGTTCCGACAGCATGGAGAAGGCCATACCGGTGTTGCGTATGTGCGTCAGGCCCACAAAACCGGGTATCAGCTCCACATACCCGTCCAGGGGGATGGTTCGAACCACCCAGAACTTGAAAAGCTGGTCAATGCCGCAAAGTATGGCGGCAAGAAGAAGATAGAGCATAGGCATACCTCTAAAGCCTGAGGGCAGCGGACGCTGCCCTCAGTGATCGGTTTATCGTTTAAAAATTACAGGCTTTTGACCACTTTGGCGCACCTTTCGCACAGCTCCGGGTGGTCCGGGTCATGACCGACGGACTCGGCGCGGGTCCAGCAGCGGGCGCACTTGGCGTCCTCGCAGGGCTGAACGTCCACGGCGACACCGGGGAAGCTCTCGCCGGCGAGGCCCTCGCCATCCCCGTACACCACGGTGACGCGGGAGACGATGAACATCTGGGCAAGATCCATACCGGCAAGCTTGTCGAAGCCGGCTCTGGCGGCGTCGGAGACATACAGCGTCACCTTAGCGTCCAGTGGCTTGCCGATGGACTTGTCGGCGCGCTTCAGCTCCAGGGCCTTCAGCACGTCGGCCCTCAGGGCAATGAGCTTATCCCAGCGCTGAGCCTCGGCGTCGTCAAACCTGTACTCCGGGTGTACGCCGGGCATGTCGTTAAGCATCACATGAAGGGCGTTGGCGGACTTGTCATGGGGCATGGCCTGCCAGATCTCATCGCCGGTGAAGGCGAGGATGGGGGCAAGCAGCCGCACCATGGCGTCCAGGATAGCGTAGATGGCGCTCTGTGCGCTGCGGCGGCTGAGGGAATCCGGAGCGTCACAGTAGAGCCGGTCCTTGATGATATCCAGATAGAAGCTGGACATCTCGACCACGCAGAAATTGTGGATGGCATAGGTGACGTTGTGGAATTCGTAGCGCTCATAGGCCGCCAGACACTTCTCCACAAGGGCGTTCAGCTGTACAAGCGCCCACTTGTCGAGGGGCAGCATGTCGGAAAACTCCACCCTGTTGTCCGGGTCGAAGCCGTTGAGGTTGCCCAGAATGTACCGGGCGGTGTTGCGGATCTTGAGATACTTATCGCTCAGCTGCCTGAAGATGTTTTCGGAGCAGCGCATATCGTTGCGGTAATCGGCGGAAGCGGCCCAAAGACGGACCAGATCCGCGCCGTACTTCTTGATAATGTCCTCCGGGGCGATGCCGTTGCCCAGGGACTTGTGCATCTGCCGGCCCTCGCCGTCCACGGTCCAGCCGTGAGTGAGGACCGCCTTATAGGGGGCCGTGCCCTTCACCGCCACGGCGGTGAGGAGGCTTGACTGGAACCAGCCGCGGTACTGGTCGCCGCCCTCCATGTAGAGGTCAGAGGGCCAGGTCCCGGGGGCGTCAAGCTCCATACTGGCTATGTGAGTAGAGCCGGAGTCGAACCAGCCGTCCAGGGTATCCGTCTCCTTTTCAAAGTGCGTGCAGCCGCACTCGGGGCAGGTAAAGCCCTCGGGGGCTATCTCGTCCGCGTCCAGCTCAAACCAGGCGTTGGAACCCTTATCACGGAAGATCCCGGATATCTTTTCAATGGTTTCCTCCGTGCAGATGGGCTTTCCGCACTCCTTGCAGTACAGCACCGGGATGGGCAGACCCCAGTGGCGCTGACGGGAGATGCACCAGTCGGCACGTTCGCGGATCATGGAGCTGATGCGCTCCCTGCCCCAGTCGGGCATCCAGGTGACCGCCTCGGCGGCACGGACAGCCTCTTCCTTGAAAGCGTCCACGGAGCAGAACCATTGGTCGGTGGCGCGGAAGATGATGGGGTTCTTGCACCGCCAGCAGTGGGGGTAGGAGTGGGTGATGTTTTCGCTGGCCAGGAGCGCGCCGCAGGCCACCAGGTCGTTGTAGATGGGCTCGTGGGCCTTGAGGACGCTGAGTCCCTCGTACTTGCCGGCGTCGGCGGTGAAGCGGCCGGAGTCGTCCACATTGACCACCAGATCGCGTCCGGAGGGGATCTGGGGATATTTCTGGCAGACGAAGAAGTCGTCCGCGCCGTAGGCCGGAGCGGTGTGGACGCAGCCGGTACCGGCATCCAGCGTCACGTGATCGCCCACGATGACAAGGCTTGTCTGGTCGAATAAGGGGTGCTGGGCGGTCATCAGCTCCAGCTCGGAGCCCTTGAAGGAGGCAAGGACCTCCTTTACCTCAAGTCCGGCCTTCTTTAAAACCGGCTCGGCCAGCTCCTTTGCCATGATGTAGACCTCGCCGTTGGAAGCGCGGGTCAGCGTGTAGTCGTAACCGGGATTCAGGCAGATGGCCAGATTCCCGGGGATGGTCCAGGTGGTGGTGGTCCAGATAACAAAGTAGATGTTTTCAAGAGGCTCGATCCCGGCGAGCTTTCCCAAGTCGTCCTTGACGCGGAATTTCACAAAGATCGTGGTGACCGGGTCCTCACTGTACTCGATCTCCGCCTCGGCCAGGGCTGTCTCGTCGTGGGGGCACCAGTAGACGGGCTTTTTGCCCTTGTAGATGTAGCCCTTCCGGTACATCTCGCCAAAAACCTTGACCTCCTCGGCCTCAAACTTGGGATCCATAGTCAGGTACGGGTGGTCCCAGTCGGCTACATAGCCCAGGCGCTTGAACTCGTCCCGCTGGATGTTCACAAAGTTCTGGGCAAACTCGTGGCAGGCGGAGCGGAATTCGGGTACGCTCATGGCTTTGCGGTTCAGCTTCTGCTGCTTGATGATAGCGGACTCGATGGGCATGCCGTGGTTATCCCAGCCGGGGGTGAAGGGGGTCTTGTAACCCGTCATGGACTTATAGCGGACGATGAAGTCCTTGATGGCCTTGTTGAGGGCGTGGCCCATGTGCAGGTGTCCGTTGGAGAACGGAGGGCCGTCGTGAAGCACAAAGAGGGGCTTGCCCTCGTTGCGCTTCAGCATCTCATGATAAAAATCTATCTCATTCCAGCGCTCCAGCATCCCCGGCTCACGCGTCGGGAGGGAGGCGCGCATGGGAAAGTCTGTCTTGGGAAGGTTGACCGTCTGATTGTAGTCCTGTGGCATTTTGGAATTCCTCGCTTAAACTTTACTTAAACTTTATTTGAAGCCTGCCCATATGCTCAGGTAAAGCCGGCAGGATAACCTTTCTCGGTAATATACGCGTTTTGACCGCTTCACCGCGAGGGTGTTCCCCCGCCTGAAAGGCGCGCCATATCGTTTACTTGTTGTCCTTCCTTCCGCCCTTTTTTCTGGGCTCCTCTTCCTCGTAGTTGGAGCCGAACCTCAGGTCGGAAAAGTCAAACTTGGGCCGGGGCGTGGTCAGCTCGTCCTCCTCGTCCCAGGCCATGCGCTTTGTCTCTCCGTCGCCGGAGTAGATACGGCGCACAGCGTCTATATCGATGCGGCGGGTGGCGGCGGACATGTCGGGGACAGGGGCGGCCTCGCCGGCCTTTTCATCGGGCTTGGGCTCGGGCTCCAAATCCTCCCCCAGGTCCACGCCCTCGGGGGGCGCGGGCTTCTCGGCCGAAACGGCGGGCACAGACTCACGCGCGGGCTCTCGGGTACTGACAGGCTCGGCCTCGGGGGACGGTCCGGACTCCTCCTCAGACGCCGGCTGAACCACAGGGACAGCGGGCATACGTACCCTCTCAGGCTCCGGGGAGAATACCGGCTCGTGAGCCGGCTCCTGGGGCGCGGACTCAGCGGGCTCCGCCCCGCCGTACTGGGCGGTCACGGCGTCAAGCTTCTCCAGGAAGGCCTCGTACTGGTTGAGGATCTGGCGAGACGCGGACACGAAGGCGGCTGTCTTGACCTTTGCGGCTTCCAGCTTCATGTCCTCGTGGGAGATGTCCTCGGCTACGCGGGCACGGGACTCGTCGGAGTCCTTAGCCGCCGCGGCCAGCATCTCGTCGCACTTGGCCTTGGTCTCGGCCATCATGTCGTCACTCATTTTCTGGGCGGTCAGGAGCGCCATGCGCATGGCATCCTCGGTGGAGCGGTACTCCTCCACCTTCTCTACCAGGACCTTCAGCTTCCCCTTTAAGACCATGTTGTCCTTGTAAAGGGCCGCGTAGTCCGCGGTCAGCTGTTCCAGAAACTCGTCCACGGAGGTCATATCATACCCGCCGAAAACTGCCTTGGGCAGCTCCTTATTCTCTATATCCTGAGGTGTCAACATACCAAAATCCCATCCTTTCGTGCCGTCGCCGGCAATCTCTCTTAAAGGGATCGCGGAGTCTGCGATCGTTTATCTTAGAAGTATAAGCCGTTGTTTTCCAGCTCGTCGATCAGGTCGCCCATGAGGTTGACGTTATAGGGCGTGATGAGATAGGTGCCCTGGGCCACCTTCTTGATC
>CANQSU010000037.1 GCA_947626585.1 uncultured Oscillospiraceae bacterium | reverse complement strand
CAGCCGCCGGCAGTCGCATGGTCGACCTTTGGGCCGCCATTCAAAACACGGTCCTGGAACCCGTCCGACGTCTTCCCAATGTCATGGAACCGGCCGGCCTGCCTGGCAACCTCCGCCATCCCGAACGGCCTTGCGAACTCCGCGGCCATCTCAGACACTGCCTCACAATGCGCCTCAACGGATTGAACCGCACCATCCTTGCGCTTATGCGCGACATACATGCTCCTCACCTCTCTTTCACTTTGCAATTACAACTTTAACATACATGTAAGACGATGTCAAGCATTTTTGAAAAAAAAAAAATCGAGGCGGTTTTTACACCGCCCCAATTTGTGGACCCATCGCCGTACGGTCAGACGCCTGCAGGCCGCCTACGATCTGGCACGAACCGCAGTTCCCGTCGCAATACTGCCACGACCCGCCGCATGGCCGAACCTCCTTCTTGTCCGGGTCCATGATCTCGATCTCCTGTTCGAATAAAATCTGCGGGTATTCCGGATGCCGGGCTGCCCAGGCCGCAAACTTCTTTTCCCATTCCGCCTGTTCCGCCTTGTCCTCCTCGGGAACCTTCCAGTAGTCTCCAGACGGGCACCGTCCGCAGAACATACAAGAATAGCTCATGCCGACGCACGGCTCGACCGGGTATTTCTCCCGCCACTTCTGGACCAATGCATTGACCGGCGGCGGGTCGCCGGGGAACAGCTTATCAGGGTCAAACAATTTCTGGACGCTCATATCTCAGGCTCCTTTCTGCCACATCCGTCAGGCTTATCAGACCGGCCGAAAAACCGACACAGCCTGTCCATCGCAGATGATTTACGAATTGGTTCCTCAGGCGCGACAGCCACCGTTTCAGCGGCGATCTCAACCCGCTTTTCAGGGATCTCCGTCATCGACGTTTTAAGCAAATACCGCATCAGGTTCTGGTTCCCACGGTTCGCGGCAATGCTGGCATTCCGCATGTCGTTCTCGGAAATGCCGCTCATGTTCAAATCAAACCCGGCGTTCAGCGCCAGCTGCTCCATGAAGACCCGCTGCGTGCGTCCATTCCCTTCCCGAAACGGGTGGATCAGGTTCAGACGGCTGAGCACATCAGAAAACCCGGCTGCAGTATCCTCAAGGGATAAATTTCTATAAAACCCATGCCTTTTAATATCGCTGCACAGGCCGTTCAGATCGTCCATGAGCCTGCCCGGATGCCCGAATTCCGTCCCGCCCTTGTAGATCTGCAGCGTGCGGAACTCCCCGGCCCAGTCATAAATATCCTGGAAAATATACCGGTGGATCGACTTCAGGTGCTCCGGCCCAAAATCGCCAGTCACACCCTGCTTACGAAGAGCTGTGACACGCACACCGGAAACATCGCGCTCAACAATTTCGAATTTATCTGCAAACTGGATGTCAAACTTATTCTTCAAAACATTCGTGCCAGGATAAACATACGGGTCAACCATTGTTCACACCAGCTTCCGCAAGCACCTGCCGTATCGCCGCTTCCTCGGAAATGTCTCCCTTCGCAACAGCAAAAAGCATACGACGTTCCGGTTCAGTAAAGGCCATTCCCTCCATACGGAAATCCGCTTCAACAGCTTTCACGATCTCGGCCGCATCATCATCGCTGATATAGCCGTTCACTTTCTTGTACTCACGCATAATTCAAAACCTCCGTTTCAACGCACTGGAAAATCGCCAAAATACCGCGTCCGGCCATAATTGCCGGGAATCATGGCGTAGACAACAACATCGGCGACGAAATACGTCTCGCCCTTATAAGTGAACCGGACGACACGGCAGGTATCCCTCGTATCATTATCCGTCCCGACGACGTTCACGCGCGCGGTCTTATCGTGTCCCGGCAAGGAATCGTATTGGGTGAACTCCCAGGACACCATCGACAGTTTGTCGACAGGGACACCCATGTTGCCGGCGGCACGATCCAGGAGCCACTCGTTCTCAACGGTATCCTGGTCCAAGTAACCCCGTTCCACGCTGTACTGGCCCAGGTCATTACCGTCCAGGTCCTCAAGGAAAACACGATCGTCATCGGCCCAGTATTTCCGGGTATCGTATTCCACCATGGCCCGGTACACCGCGCCGCCGAAATCAATTACGGCATCGTCAGGCCCGGTCAGGACCCGGCGGGACCCGTCCATGTCGGCGCTGCATCCGCCGGTTTCAAACCCGGAAAACACGCTGTCATACGTGCCCAAAAAATTCTCCATATAGGCGTCCGGGAACGTACACCCGTGGCTCTCGGTATAACCGAAAACGGCGCCGTCCAGGCCGACCGGCGCCGCATACGACACGAATGTGTATTCAAAACCCTTCCCAACGTCCCGCAGCGTACACTCCCGCCTGTTCCCGGCTTCATGGACACCGACCAGCTCACACGCACCGAACTCTTCCCCGCAGTATTTGATGATCTGCTTCCTGGTCATCAGCTTCACCTTGTCGGATGAACCCGCACACCCAGCCAGAACAATGGCCAGGAACACCGCCAGAAGCCCAAGGACCGCTCTTTTCACTATACCCTTTCCCCGGCAACGCCGGAACCAAAACGCCACAGAAACGACTCCAGGACGCCCCACAGAACATGTCGGACAATGATTATAAAAATGGTCCGAGTGGCGGGATTTGAACCCACGGCCTCTTGGTCCCGAACCAAGCGCGCTGCCATCTGCGCTACACCCGGATCTGCATGTGCCTATCATACAACACTTTATCACAAATGTCAACAAAAATATATAGAAAAAATTCCGCCCCGGAATACCGGGACGGAACCGTTTTCACTCATCTTCGTCATCCAGGCCGACACAGTGCAGACACGCGTCATGCGTCATCGTCCGGACGTCGTCGCCGACGGACCGCAAACTTAACATGTGCCCGAACCGGATGTGGGCCCGGCGCACGATGTCGCTGATCGGCTCATAGGTCCTGGCCCATTCAGGCGACACGGCCAGATACTTGAACACGTCGACGGCCCTGGCATATTTCTGCCCCTGCCAGGCGGGCATGATCGCCAGCGCGCTTGCAGCAAGCTGGTCCTTGTCCTGGGCGCTCAGGGCGGCGTTCTCGCCGGCATCCTCGTCCGTGCGGATCAGGTCCAGCACGTAATGGGACGGGTCGAGCAACCGGTCCGTGAACCCGCACCCGCCAACGTGTAAAAGCAGCAGGGCCAGCTTGTCATCCGTGTGCATGACCTCGTCACGCCCGGGGACGCGCAGGGCGTCCAGGAACTTGTCCAGGTTCTGCAGGACGTGCGGCAGGCCACGTTTGATCACGGTCTCATCGAAAAAGTTCAGCATGTCTTTCCATCCTCCTTCTTCTGTCAGGTGTCATCGCACCGCTTGATGCTCTGCAGGATCCCGTGCGACAGAGGCATTCCCGTCATCATGCTGACCGCCTCATACATGTTGAACGCCTTGCGCTGCGGCCTGTCCGTGGTCAAGGCCTCATACACGTCGCACACCATGGCGATCTTGGCACACCGGGCGATCTCGGGTGACTCAACACCCGCCGGATATCCAGTCCCATCGGAGCGCTCGTGATGCTGCAAAACGACCGTAAGGGCGTCGCCGGTGATCCCCTTGCGGGTCAGCAGCTCCGCGCCGTCGGAAACATGCCGCTGGACGGCAATACGCTCCTCCGGGCTCAGGCGCCCGGGCTTGCCCAGGATGTCGTTCGGGGTCATCAGCTCACCAACGTCGTGCAGGAGCATCCCCCGCAGCAGTCCCTTGACGTCGCCGTCGTAGTCGTACACCTCAAGCAGCTGCGCCGCAAGGTACGCCGTGTTCATCTCCTGGACGAATGCGGACCGGCGCCGTGCCGCGAGTTCGTTCAGGAACCAGGCGACGGCGGGCTCCGCCGCCACCTCGGAGACCAGGATCCGGGCCCTGTAACCCATGTTCCGGTTATCCATTTTGTATGTCCTCCATATTTCTTTTTAAGTACCTATGACGACCCGCCCGGTAAAGAACATCACCAGGAAGCCGATGATCAAAAACCGCCAAAACAACCCGACGCAGCCCCGCGCATAAGCCTTCAGGTCCTCCTTGGACATCGTCATGTGCAGGAGCATCGAAACGAGCATGTGCCATAAATATGCCTGGCAGACCGGGAACCCGTGGAAAAACGCGATCCCGGACCGCAGGAGCGCGAGCACCACGAACCCCAGGGCCACGGGGGCGCAGGCCGTGGCGGCCATCTGGAAGGCGTGTGATGATTTCTTTCCGTTACAGTGGAAATGCACGTAACCGAGCGACGTGCCGGAAGGCTCGAAAAACTTCACGTCATCGACCTTTGCGCCGGTCAGCTTCGCCATGGTGACATGGCACAGCTCATGCAACATGACCCCGGGGAAGGTCGCGTAATTCATCACGATGTAACCAGCCCTGGAATGAAAAACATGGCAGAGCCATAAATACAGGTAATGCCGGCCGCGTTCGATCAGCCAGCCCATGGCGGGGATCACGACCATCGCCAGAAGCGACAGCACCGCGCCGCCGGCAATGTCCAAGACGAACCCGGACAACCCGGCCCCCGCCAGGAAATCCTTTATTGCGGTGAAAAGATTTCCCATGGTAGTGACTTAAACACGTCGCCGAACACATTCTTCAGGAACGGGAACGCGTTGACGAAAAATTCCGATACGATCTTCGCCACATAATTGATAAAAGCGCTCATGTACAGGAAGATATCGGCGATGAACGTACCGTTGAACACCTGCGCGATCGCCGTCAGGATGTCATACTTGAAGATCGCGCTGAACGGGATATAGTCGTCCAGCACGGTCAGCCCCAGCACGTAACAGAGCTGGATCATGAACAACGCCCCGATCAGCCACCCGATGAAGTTCCCCAGGTTCTTGGTGATGCGGTACACGATGATCACGCACAGTATGATAACGACGACGCCCTCCGCACTGTCGAACGTCAGTACGGACGGGTTCAGCAGGCTTTGCAAAAACTCTTTTAACTCAACAATCCCCTGCGCCATGTTACGTCACACCCCTTTTCGTATATTTCAGGATCAATGCGGACCGCCACTCCGCCATCAGGGCAAACTTCTGCTCATCCGTCAGCTTGTCCGCGGAATCAAAGAACATCCGCACGCCGGCCATCTCGGAATCCGGGTCGAACCCCATGGCAGACCCGAAGTCCCGAAGGAACCGCAGCATGTCCTTTGTGATGAGGTCCGTGACGGAATCATTGCCGCCAGGCTGGAACGGCCGGCCCTCGTTGATCTTCACGTAATACCGGTTCTCGCACGGCGTCCCAGCGCTGCCCCGCATGTTCGGATACGGCTTCGAAACGCTGGCAACATTCAGGCCTTTCCGGAGGGCCGCAAGCAGGCCGTCGAATTCATTGCCGTAACACTCAACCCGTAACTGCATGGGCGCCTCCCGTCCGGATCTGCACGTCAGCCTGGATGCTGCCGTCCTCGGCCTCAGATACGAAAAAAGACCGGATGTCCAGGTCATGAAAATTAAGTATTTTTGACAGGCTGTTTGCGGTCCCTTCGCAGATCGTTTCAGTCCCATCGCTGATGGTCACGAACGCGTACCGGTACTCGCCCAAAAGGGCCTGTACGAACGAATTTGCCTTCCTCACGATATACCCTCCGATCATGGATCTTGATAAGAACCATCATATCACAAAAACAAACAAAGATCAATATTTTTATTAACGTTCGCGGAAAAAATTTAACGGGGCGGAACACCTGTTCCACCCCGTCATAGATAGCGTCACGGATCATCATGCAAGCCCAAGGGCCTCCTGCATAATGGCCATGTTCTCGGCCTGCTGGGCCTCCTGGTCCGGGTCAACCTCAGGCGTCTCAGCTTCCGGTTCAACGGACGCACCCTCCTGAACGGCCTCGTAGGTCCCATCGGCAGCAGCGGCAAGGGTCACGCTCTCACGCTGCGCGTCAGCCTCGGCGCCGCGGTACGCAAAGTCGATCATGTCTTCCTTGCTCTCGAACCCGGCCTGTTCCGCGTAATCACGGACGCCGTTATACCCGGTCACCTCGTACACCGTCTGGGCCGTCGCGGCATAAAGCTCCTCCATGCCGGGATCCAGCTCCCCGGAAGCGACCTTGTTGGCCGCCAGCTCAGAAGCGGCATCGGCAGCGTCATCCCGCACGTTGTTCACGTCGAACGTCGCCTTATTGGAGTCAAAGGTCATGGTTCCGGCAATGGAGGCGGCAGTACCGGCGCCAATGGCGAAACCGGCCGCAGTCTTGGCCATCGCCAAAGCCGCCGGAGCGCTGGCGCCGCCGGTAACAGGGATAAGCGCAATGCTGGCCACGGTACCGGCAACAGCAGCGAGTGCGCCAACCTTCGCGATATCTTTGCCCGTAGTAGCCGCAAACCGTTGACTGTCCAATGCCCTGGCCTTCTCAACGTCGCCTTCGGCCAACGCCTCGTGGATCTCCTCCTCGGCGTTTTTATTCAGGGCCATCTCGTCGCCGTTCTTACGGACAAAGATACGGGTGATGGCGTCCGTGCCTTCCTTCGTCGAATACCCGACCACGTTCCCCATGTCGTCCGTTTCCTCGATCATGGAGCTCTCAAGGTGGTCGTCCCACATGTCAGAAACGCCAAGGGAGCCCATCTGTGCGACGCCCTTGAACGTATTACCGATGGCGTGCCAGAGGCTGCGCCCGTTCTTGGCATCCTCGATACCGGACTCGATCGTGTCGACGCCTTTGTTCCAGCTGTCCTTCACGTGGCCGCCCCAGGCCTTCACGCCATTCCCAACGTCCTTGGCAAACTGGACCGGATCCGTGATCAGGGTCTTGCCGCCATCCAGGACGGCCTTCCCGACGTCAAACACGCCGCCGACAACCTGCGCCCCGATGTCTTTAATGTCAGTCGCGGTCTGGGCGATCGATTTGCCGATCCCCTTGGCGATGTTGCCAGCTGTTTTCCAAAAGCCCATAGCTTAAACCTCCTTACGCCGGGGAGACGGCTACCTCAGGACCGGAATCCTCCGGCCCGTTGACGTCCACCGTACCCCAGTTCTTCGTGTCCTCGATATTGCTCGCATGCTCCTTCATGGCATGCTCCGTCTCATACCTGGCTTCAGCGTCCTCCGAGATCGTCTTTGCCAGCTCAGAAATGCTCTCGCCCTTGTGCTTCTCGTCGTAGTCGATCACGCTGGAAAGCACGGGAACCTTGTTCGCAACGAAGTCCATCACGACATCCGCGCCCTTGATCAGGGCCGCCTCGACATACGAGGCGCCGGGCAGGTAATGCAGGATCGACGCATTGAGGCTGGCCAGGAAATTCGTGAACGAACTGCCGGTATCCAGCTCGGCTGCCTGCTTCTGGTATTCGACAACCTCATTGCGGACGTCTGGGTTCTTCTCCATGGCGTCACGGACCTCATAGGAATGCTTCTCGACCTCCTCAAGATCATAACCCTTTTTGGCGATCTCCTCGCCGGCAGCACCGGCCAGCTTCGGACCGATGATCTCCTCGCCTTCCTTCGCATACTTCTCCTGCAACGGCTTCAGCTGATCCGCATACTCCTTGGAGATGTCCTCCAGGGCCACGTCCAGCTCCTCCTTGGAGATCTTGCCGGCCTCAAACTGCTCATAGTATTCAGCAGTGGCGGCCGTGTAGGCCTCGTCCCACTTTCCGAAATCCTCGGCCATATCCTCGCGCATCTGGTCACCGTTCTCCATCAGACTATTGTGCATGGCAAGACAGGTATTGATATCCTGCTGGTAAACGTCTGCCGCGTCCTCGGTACGGCCGGTCGTATAGATCCGAGCCAGCATCGCAGGAGCAGCAGCTGCAGCAACAGGAAGGGTCGCACCGACAACCTTTGTCATCACACCCCCGTGGGTCAGAAGCCACTTACTGGCACTCATAACCGCTGCGCCGGGCAATTTGACAGCATTGGCAACACCGGCCGCAACACGGCTGAGTTTAGAAGCCCCTTCAGCCGCATGAACGGGAGAGAAAATGTTGCCAAACTTAACCTCCTTCAAAGCACTCTTGAGGCCAACAGTCCCAACTTTCTTACCGCTTTCAGTCAAAACATCCTCACCAAGATGACCAACTGTTTTCGCAGCACTAGCCATATTTTTTGCAGCCACAACTTCGCTCCCAGCCTGTACAAGGCTAAACGCGATACCTGCCGTATTGATCAGGCCGTTAGTCCACATCAGCTTCGTATTATCTGACAAATTCTTCGCGGTCTGCTCGTCGATGTCAGCCGTCTCCTTGGCGTACATGGCGGCAGCCTCATCCTCGGTCATATAACCACTGTCAACGGCGACGGCACGCTTGCCGCTCGCAAGCTGCCGCTCCAGGTCGTCCAGCGTGTTGATAAGCTCGACGTTCTGGTCGGCCCCGCTGGTGATCCAGCCCTTGAGCGTCGTTTTCTTGACTTCGTTATTATCAGCCACGTCACGGGCCTCCTTTCAATTAGTCTGAAACGGAAGCCCCGTCACAGGGCTTCCATCTCAAAATCGGCGCTGCTGTCCTCAACCTCAGGACCGTCGGCCTCAGGCGTGTCGGCACTCGGCCCATCCGCGTCATCCAGGCCCAGGTAATCCTTCGCCTTCTCAGCCGCATACTCCGCCGCGTTAGACACGGAATCCATCAGCCCGTGCATCAGGTTGCCGGCAAAGCTGGAACCGTCCAGCTCGGACTGCTCTTTTGCAGCGACGATCCCGTCCCACATCTTCGTGATGCCCTGGGAAATCGCCTGTCCGCCGTGGGAGACGGCACTGAAAATGCCGGACAGCTTGGGACTGTCGGCGATCTTCGCCTTGATGGTCTCAAGGAAATCACTCTTATCGTCGCCATCGACGGCCTTGTCCATCAGCTTCTTGGCGGCCTCGCTGACCTTGTCACCGACGGTGCCCACGACGCCGGACACCTTGTCGCCGATCTCGCGGAGCTTGTCACTGTCCATCTCGGACGCCTTGCCGAGCAGCATCGTGGTGCCAAGCGCGGCGCCGCCGATCAATGCAACATTTTCTAAACTGTTCATAACAGACATTTCAGGTTCCTCCTGTCTTACATGGTCAAAATACTGGACGGACGCAGTTTGCCCGCCCGCTTATATATAATATATACGCGGGCGGGCGTCTTGTCAAGACTCTCATCAAAAATTTCAATCCATGCGTCCAGCGTGGAGCGCCTCTGTTGCACAATTTCTATTCAGCTTACACAATGCAGTCTCATACGAACACTAACTCAAAAACGCAGACAGCCAGAAAGAACATGAAAAACACGATATGGTCCCGCCGGCCAAACGAAGGATCCGTCACGGCTTCTCCGTCCCGCTTTTTGGGTAAGAGCCTGAAGCTGATAAACAGGAACACGGTGCTGATCACGATCTCCAAAAGAAAAAGCACATCGGACAGCACCCAGCTTTCCGGCCCATGGAAGATCCGGCACACCGTGATGGCGTTGATGGTCCCGTGGGCCAGCATGCCCGGAACGACGGACCCGGTCCGCTCCCGCAGATATCCGACCACCAGGCCGAAAATAAAGGCGTAAAGAATGCTTCCCAGGTTCCCGTGCAGCAGCCCGAAGCAGGCTGCGGACCAGAACAGTGCAGGCCTGAAACCAGACGGCCGGAAGATCCCGAAGATCACGCCCCGGCAGATCAACTCCTCCATGACGCACGGTATCAAAGCAATGCTGATAAGTGCCGGCACGAGGCCCATCTGCAGGATCAGGTCAGAACCGCCGGAACCGCCCGGGAACGTCATGGAACACAGGGCTGAGATCACCATGAGCGGGATATACCCGAAAACGCCGGTACAAAGGCCGGCAAGGGTGCCGCTGGAACCAGGCTCCGAATCGCCCAGGACCCGCACGCGCGTCAACTTCCAGCACGCAAGGATCCCAAGGCTTTGCAAAAGGCCGCCGATGACGACCGTCGCCATGTAATATCCGGCATTGTCGAACCCGGCATAGTACCGGACGATCGACGCCAACACCATTCCCAAGATCGGGACGGCCGCGATCCACAAAAAGAACACGCCGCACCAGAACACGCTTTTCCGTATCCGCACCAAACTCAACCACCTCCCGTAAACGCGATCCAGGCATAAACTCCGACACAGGCAAGGCTCAGGACCGTCAGAAAAACATTGACCACCGTCTCGGACCCGGGTGCCTGGGATGAATAAAAACTGACCCAATGCCCGCGGGCCATCACGCAGTCCTGGTACTTCCGCCAGCGGCCCAGCGGGTAGAACGGGACCCATCCGGCCGTCGAGCCCCAGTCTGCCAGGTCATGTGCCAGCATCCCGATCCCGACGTACCGGAGCGGGAACCACAAAAACATTCCAAGTGCCAGGAACACGAAGACGAACCACAGGCTGTGGGTGAAGCCCCGGTGGCACAAAGGCAGGTGGAAATGCGTCAGCTTTGTGACAGTCGCATTGGGCCTGTCGATGTCCGGCAGCAGGACGCCGAAATAGTACAGCGCCGCGCACGCCGCACAGGATAAAACGAAAGCCGCCCCATCCCCGGCAGGGATGAAAACGGCTTTTGCTTCGGGCAATGCGCCGGCTAAAAATCCTGGTTTTCCGGAAACCGCTGCAATGCCGGACACGGCCAGCGCGTCAGCCGCCAGCACGGTGCCGGAAAACAAATGCCCGCGCCCGTTCATTGGTCCCCGTCCTTTTTATCGTCATCCCCGGACTGCCGGTTCATTTCGGTACAGTATGCCACGATGGCGCGTTCAACGGCGACCGTCTTCGACTGGCCCATCTCGGCACATGTGCGCTCCAGTAGGACGAACAGGTCCCTTCCGATCCTGGCGTTTACGGAAACACTCTCCTTCGTTTTACCGCTCGGCATGGCGGCCACCTCCTCTCACGATAATTTTGGAACGATATCAGGCAAACAAGGACGGGTCATACCCGGGCTCCGGCGCCATGCCGCTCAGATCGGACAGCAGGCTCTCCTCGTCCGCGTCGTGCTCGGGGACATGAAAATCGCCGTTGGACATCATCCCGTCATCGTCACGGTGCAGGTGGAACTCCCCGTCCATCATCAGGTCGTCATCAGCGCCGCGGTCAGCGGCCTCATACGCGGCAGGCGCGTCACACGCCTCGTCATGGGCCGGCTCAAAAGCGCCGCCGATCTGGTCGGCATATTCGTCCACATCGAATGGGTCAGGCTCGTCGGACCAGGCGTCGCGCAGGGCCTTGCGGATCTTGCGAATCATCCCCTTGGCCACGTTCTGCTTCGCGCCGTCACATGCGGCAGCCTCGATGCACTCGGCGTCCTCGTCATGGGCGAACCGCTTCAGGACAGCGATGTACTTGTTGCCCACCATGGCCTTCAGCATCGCGGCCATCAGGGCCTTCTCGCGGTCGTACGGGTAGCCGTAGCCGGGGTCGTAGGTCACGCGGGTCTTCTCGCCGTCAGCCGTCTCGATGATGGTGTGCGGGCCGTTCCGATACACGTTCACGACCTCGGACCTGGCGTCCAGGGTCATCTGCACGGCGCCGAGCATGGCGTTCGCGCCGACCTCAAGGCCTGCAGAAAAGCCGGCATCGTACGCGTCCTTACGGACCTTCTCCTGGTTCTTGAACGGGCAGTTGTGTTCACATGTGCTCATGGGAAATACCTCCTTGCTTTTTACGGGCGCTCATGGCGCCTCAAAATTGCTCTCATGTTAACAACATATCACAAAACGCTATAAAAGTCAACAACGATTAACAAGAAATTTCATGGTCAGCCTGGAACTGCAGGTATTCGCTGCCGTTGAACCGGTTGATGCGGAACTTCCCGGCGACCCGGAACACGTCCTCGGGCCTCGCCGCGGACAGCTTTTCCAAAAACCCGGCCCCGTTGAACCACACGACGGTGATCGCGTGGTCCAGGCTCAGCCGCAGGTGCGTCTGGGACGAACCCATCAGCCTGCTGCCAAGGACGTCCCGCGGCGTGAACGCAAGCGCGAACTCAGGCTCCTCAAGCCCCTGGCCGAACGGCCGGAACCGGTCGATCTCATGGGCGTACTCGAAACACACGTCAAAATCGTCCGGGCGGGTGATTGAAAAATCATAATCGCCGAGGCACGACCGGCCGTTCATGCCCAGCACATAGTACTCGCCGGGGACGCCCGTGCCGGCAGGCATCGCCAAAAAACCACGTTCCATGGCGTCACGCACGTCTTTCAGCAGCTTTTTCGGGACGTAGGCACCAAACGCATTCTCATGCCCGTCCGCCTTGACGCCGGGGAACGCAAAGACGCCGTTCTTCGTGCGGTCAAACCCCTGGGGCGTGCGCCCGGAACCGGAATACCCGTTCCCGTCGGGCCGCAGGACCAAACAGGGTTTCCCGGTAAGCTCCAGGAACTTCGATGCCAGCGGTCCCAGCAGGCCAGGTTTCGCGTCGGCCAGGTAGATATACGGTGCATAGGCCTGGGACGCGTCCTGTGCCAGAGACTCATAGATCTGCTTGATCGCGGCCTTCCTCGTCTCGTTGTTCTCCACGATCCAGCTGCAAAGGTCTTCACGTTCCGTATTGCGTTCCCAAGGGTACCTGGTGTATAATAAATCATACAGCAGCCGGATGTCGGACCCCATGCGCTTGATCGAGTTGAACAGCGGGCAGTACTTGAAATCGTAAGTTTCCTCAGTCAGATCACCGCCCTGGACCTTGCCTTCCCGCAGCATGTAGTAGTGCAAGGCCCGCAAATTCTCAAACGGAGCGACATACACGTCCGGCAGCATCTCGACACTGCACCCGAAAAATTCTGACACATCTTCGCAGTCCAGGAGCTGGTTGAACAGTTCCACGCTCCGGCGGACCACGGACCTGGTGTCATGGATCACCGGCATGGCGTCGCCCCGGGAGCCAAGTCCCGCAAACAGGGTCAACTTCTCGATCAGCGCCTTCACGGCCTCGTTGCCGGTCAGGTCAGCATAAAGCCGCATCACATGCAAAGCGACATAGGCGCCGCACACGCCTTTGAATTCTGCCTGGGACCCGATCCGAGACGGATCTACGATCACGGACGCAGAAGTACGCATCGTCTCCGGATGGTGGTCCGTCACAAGGACTTTCAACCCATGGGACCTGGCCCGGGCGATGGCATCCATTGCGGCGATACCCACGTCACAGGTGATCACGGCGGACACATCGGGGAACTCAGACACCAGCCTCTCAACGTCTTCCGGCTCCATGCCGTATCCACGGTCCGTCCGCGGGGCAAACAAAGAAACGCGGAACCCGAAGAGGGACAGCCCGGCATACAGGATACAGCCAGCCGAGATCCCGTCCATGTCGAAATCCGGATACACGACCACATGCCGGCCGGAGTCATGGATCTTCTTCAAGGCCAGGACCAGCTGCCCCTCATCCTCGAAAATGTAATTCTGGCCATACACGTCACGAAAGATATCGGTCAAATATTCATACGTATAACCTTTATGCAAAAAACTGTCACGCAGCAGCCGGTTCATTCACAGTCCTCCAATCCACATCAGGCGGTTCCCAGGGTATTTGTCTCCCGATGGGATCGATTATATCACAAACGCAAACAAGATGCAACAAGTTTATATGGTTTTAATAAAAAAATTTCTCGATTTCACGCTGGTTGCATTTTTTAGGTCCATTTTCCGAGCGTCGAAAATAAACGTTACAAGAATATGTAAGAATTCTTGCACTTTTTAAGTTTGTAACGTTCTGACGTTACACGCTGTTACAAAAATTTTCGAAAAAGTGCAAGAATTATAGCAGAAATTTTTTTGTAACGTCTGTAACGGAGTTTTTTAACACCCTTTATATGAGTTTTTCTCACGCGCGTATATAATACTAATTTTAACGTTACAAACGTTACAAAAAAATTTATGCTAAGATTTCTGCAGTTTTTGGTGACACACGTGTAACGTCGTGTAACGGAGTTGAAAACATAAATGCAAAAACTGTAGAAATTTTCAGCACTTTCTTGTAACGTTTTGATTTTCATGGTCGCGAAAGCCCTCGAAAAAATGCAGTACCGATTTTTGAAGTCATCGGCGAAAATCTGTAATGATTCTTACAGTTTTTACGATTTTTATAGGAAGCACACGGATCAAAATCCGTACCAAAATGTAACGTTTGTCACCGGCCGGTTTTTGGGTTTTGGGCCCATCAGCACCCAAAAACCGCACCCGTACCGAACGCCTGTTCGACCCTGTAACGGGCTCCGGCGGCCCCTTCAATTCAAATTTGGCGGCCGGAAACTCCCCTGCCAGGCGTGGCAGTCCCGGCAGCTCACCGGTGCCAAAGCACGGCCGCGGGATCGCTGACGCGCCCCGCGGCCGTGCGAGAAAAGTGAGGGAACCAGGAAAAGGGTTCCCGGAAAACGTCAATTACAAAATTTGATTTCATAGAAAGGAATGAATAATCATGAAGAAAAAGATGCATATTTATGCAAGCCTCATGGCAGCCGTCCTCATGGCCGTGATGTTTGCGGGCTGCGCAAAAGACTACACGGAGGCCGCTCCGAGCACCACCTCCATCACCCGACCCACCGTTGAAACTGTCGAGGACAACACCGTCCCGATGTCCGACACGCCAGCCGTAACAGAGCCTGAGAGCACCGAAGGCACCGAGCCTGCCGACGTCGACAGCAGCGACAGCACGTTCCAGTGGCCAAAGCTCGACAAAGACGCTTTTGAAGCATCCCGCGGAAAGCACCACGGCACATCTGATAAAGGCACTGACACCACCGAAACCGGTTCCGGTTTTGGTTCCGTCGAATCCATCGCCGCCCTCGGAGGGCTCAAAGCCGCCGTCCAGGAAGACGAAGACGAGTGCCTCGTCTACATCTTCGACGATGAAAAGAACCACGGCAACCCCTACGACGTGACCTGGGATTACGGCAAGGACTACGACGCCTACGTCGCCGCCGCCGACTGGTCGCTGGTGTTCGACGCGGAATATTATAAGTCCGCGTTCCCGATGCTCGCCGTCCTGTACCACGACGACGATGCGCTGCTCCTGAAGCACTTCCAGACCGTCGGCATCCATGAGGGACGCCAGGGTTCCAAGGGCTTTAACGTGGCCGCCTACATGGACAACTGCGACAAGTCCCTCCGTAAGGCTTTCGGTGACGACTACGAGTGCTACTACCTGTACTACCTGCTCCACCAGGACACCGAGTCCAGCGTCAAAACAACTGGTGATTATAAAAAGCAGCTCGCGCAGGAACTCACTGTGACACAGGCCAGGGAACTCAAAAGCGTCAACAAATACCGTAAAGAAGTAAACGCAGGCACCGTCGAGTTCGATTCCGAAATGGCCGCACTTGCAAACTTCAGGGCCTACATGGACTGTACCGAAGGCTGGAATGACCATGACGGGATGCTCCATATGCTGGAGACGAAAGAATTCTACGGATATATGGATGCGGTTGACATGGACACTTATCAGGAAAACAAGTGCACAATAGGCTGCAACAAAGGCGATGAACGCGCATATGACCCTGCCCCGGGTTACCGTGACTCCAAGGGTCATTATGAAACCATGGTCGACCCGGAATATGCCTACGTGGGCTGTGCCAACTTCTACGTTTCCGACGTGGACTACGACTGGTCTGGGAAGTATGACGACAACGTCATCACCTTCGACACCTATGCGGACACCGTCTCAACGGCATACCACACCAAGTAACGCACGGCCCGTCCCGTGAAACCTGGGCGGGCCAATCTGAAATTTGAGAATTAAGAAAGGAGAATCACCATGAAACGCTGGTTTTTAGTTAAAATGGAAGACGTCGTTGACACCGTCAGCGACATCAGCTACCATGTTCCCGCCGTGTTCACCATGATCGGCCGCGTCATCGGCTTCGCCCTCATGTTCGGCGGCGGCTTCCTCATCGGCCAGGTGCTCAGGGGCATCTTCAACGGCTTTATGATGTACTTCGGCCTCATGTAACCATCGCGCCACACCCCGTCCCAGACCCCGCGGCGGGCGGCGGAGCCACGCGCCCGCTGCCCGTTGCAGATAACGGGACGGCACCGAGGGGCGGCCCGTGACGGGGCTGCCCCTCATTTTTTTTTTTCAGGTTTTGATAAAGAAGGTGGTATCATGGATAAAAATCCAACCCTGTCACAAGCCATCGACCCCAGGTATTTGATAAATATCAACTTCGGCACCCTGCAATATCCTTCAGCTGAAAACGCATATCAGGCATCAAGACAGCCCGTGTGGAAACAACAACAGTTCCAGACGATGACACCGGAACACGCCTCATACCGCGGGTCTTTCATCCATACAACGAATATGCAAAAAGAACTGGACAGCATGTACCAGATCCAGAAGGAGAAATTCTCCCAGGAGCCGCTCCGTGGGATCCTGGTGTCGACAGGCGACGCCCCGATCGTATTTTACAACACGAGGCACGACAACTTCTGGGGCGTATGTACCTGCAGGCTCTGTAACGGCCACGGACAGAACCGCCTCGGAAAAATCCTGGAACAGATACGCTCGGAACAATAAAATCCGCCACAGGCATTGCACCTGCGGCGGATTTTTTTTTATTTTTGAACAGATCACCCAATGCCGTTCAGGCCCTGGCTCTCTTTATCGTCTTCGGCCTCAGCGTCATTGTTCATCTCGGCGGCACGCCTGTTCAACTCAGCCATGGTATGACTCACCGGAGTATCCTTATGGTCAGTCTTATCGGACGTACCTCTTCTAAGTGCTTCTCCGGCATTTACGGCCAGATCCGTCTCAGAATCCGCATCCTGTGGCTCCTCAGCGCCCTTCTCTGGCGTTTCAGCCACCGGTGCGGTAACTTGTCCCTTGACGCCGTCCTGGCCGTCCTGAGGCCCGTCAGAGCCCTCCATGGCCGTTTTAGGCTTCGATGCGGTATCCTGCCCATCAGCAGCGTTCGGCGTCTCCTGAGGCCCGTCAGGGCCCTTCTCAGGCGTTTCAGCCACCGGTGCGGTAACTTGTCCCTTGACGCCGTCCTGGCCGTCCTGAGGCCCGTCAGGGCCCTTCTCAGGCGTTTCAGCCACCGGTGCAGTAACTTGTCCCTTGACGCCGTCCTGGCCGTCCTGAGGCCCGTCAGAGCCCTCCACGGCCGTTTCAGGCTTCGGTGCGGTATCCTGTCCCTCGTGGCCATCCTGCGCCTCCTGGGGCCTCTCAGGGCCCTTCTCGGCCATCACGGTGCTTTCGTCCACGGGAAGCGGCCTCTCCGGCACCGGCTCCTCGATCGTCTCAGGCTTGACACCCTGTTCCGCCTCGACTGTCGGCGCAGCGGCCTCACGCGTCGCCTCAGTCGCCTTTTCAGGCTCATTCTGGACAATTTGGACAGAGAATCCCTTCGCATTAAAATACTTTACCACGGTCTCAAGGGCCTTGACGAAGTCTTCCTCTGGCGGTATTTTTTCAGGGCACGGATCAATATTCGAGACGAAGGTCACCTCATTGCCTTCCTTCGTGCAGTCATGGTCACCTGCGGCTTTGTGGGACTCGCGCGCCTCTTTAATACTGTCGCTGATCTTGTGGGCCGTGTCTTTCAGCCACATGACCGGAGGAAATTGTGCGAACGTCTGGTAAGCCGGCGTACGGCGGATCACGTCGCCGATATTCTTAGCCTTGTTCCAGATCCCGAGCGTGACGCCAGTCAAACACCCGGCAAGCCCGGCAGCGCCGGTCTGCACGGCCGTGAGGGCAGCCTTCCCGAACTTTTTGGCTTTGCCATCCTCGCCGGACACGGTGCCCTCGTCGGCCTCCGGCTGGTTCACGGCCTCTTCAGGCTCGTCCTTCACATCGTCTTTCCCAGACGACCTGTGGATCTTGTCGCCCAACCAGCTCAGCACGGAACGCTTTTCGCCGGATTTCCCGGACTCGTTGCCGTCTTTCTGCTCCTGCGGCCTCTTATCAGATTTCTTCCCGGCTTCTTTCTCCAGGTCGACCTTTTCACCATTCTGGATCCTCTCGGCCCGGTTTTTGCCGCGTTCCTTGATATCGTCATAGAGGCTCGCGATCTCGGCGTCCAGCTTCTGGGAGCGCTTCAGTTCTTTTTCCAGCATCCTGGCCACATGTTTTCCATACAACGAAGAACGCTGGGATGTGGTCAGGTAATTGATCGGGTCAAGCAGCGCACGCATCACGGGGGCATTTTTCACGGACATGGTCATGACCTGCCCAAGGGCCATGCCGCACCGGTACTCGTTATCGGACAAAGCACCGAGCTCATGAAGTCCGGACAGTTCATTCTCCATCCGCCGGTCATCCTGTTTACTTTTCTCCTTATTAGCGGCTTCTGCAGCTTGCGCAGCCTTCTCCGCCTCTTTCTTCTTGTCTTTCCCTTTACCGGTGTTAGTGTTCGTTTGTGCCGTTTTGTCGGAATCTTTCGTATCAGAATTAGTACCGGAATTCTGTCCGTCTAATGCATCAGACGACTCTTCGTCCTCAGGATCATCCTCGGCATCATCATCATCAGGAAGAGGTTCGTCATCAAATCTGCTATCATCATCCAGCCAATCAGGCGGCACATCATCACGAACTTCCTCAACAAGCCACTTACCGGTTTTTTCAAGCGCTGGTTTTGCAAGGGTTTCGTGGATATAATCCTTGCTATAAGCCTTTCCACGGTTAACATCAAAAGCATTTGCATGAGACTCAAGCAACGGTTTCTGTGCTTCATAAATAAGATCGGTAAACAGCCCATCACGATCGTCACGCGAATAACCGCATCGCTCCAGATCCGATCCGTAAGCCTCCCAAACGCCATCCTCATAATCGAGGAAGTCGCCAATGCGGACACTTCCAAATTGCATACCGTTTTTCGTCAGCAGCTCGCCTAACCGACCCCGTACGGACTCAACCAGCTGTTTTTTATCCTTTTCGGTACCAGCCCATTTATTCAGGTCGCCCATTCTTGTTCACGCTCCTTCACTTAAAGCGAAAGCTCTTCCGAGAGCTCCCGCCTCGTATTTTCTTTTTCATCGTTCTGCGCGTGCAATTTCGGCGTCTCACGCGCCGCGGCGTCACGGGCCTTGTCATAGGCCTCGCGGCTCGCCTTCATGGTCTTGATGTAAGTCTGCGCGCTCTCATGCACGGCTTCGGCCAGCCGGTTCATATTAGCGCAGGACGCCTCAACGCCGCCCTTGATCATGCGCGCGATCTCTCCGCTTTTCTTCAGGGTGCGGAGGCTGACGCGCACACTGCGTCTATGTCTGCCGCCAGGTCCCATAAATGATCACGTCCTCTCTGGATGATATTTGATATGCGATTAAGAAAAAGACGGACCCCGGAAGTCCGGGATCCGTCATCAGGATCAGCCGATGTCGGGCCCGTCGTACTCG
Source organism: uncultured Oscillospiraceae bacterium (assembly GCA_947626585.1). GTDB lineage: Bacteria > Bacillota > Clostridia > Oscillospirales > Oscillospiraceae > RUG626. The sequence goes on along the minus strand of CANQSU010000037.1, from coordinate 1,755 downwards.
TCGCCATCAACGGACGGCTCGTCCACCTCAACGGCCGGCGCCGCGGGGACAGGCTCCGCAGCCTGGACCGTGGGCGCGTCCATGACCTGGATCTTGTCAACGAGGTCACGGTCATTCACGGACGGCATGGCAGGGCCGGAAACGACCGCTTCGGAAATCGCCGCAGAACGCTCGGACACGTCCTTCGCCAGGGTGACGGCGGCGCTGGAACCGACCGCGATATTGACGGCACGGGTGACCTCCTCGACGCTGTGGCTGGGTTTGCCGCCCAGCTCGGTAATCAATGCGTTATCGATCATGATAAGAATACCTTCCTTTCAGGATATTGTTTTATATGGCCATCTCCGGACCTGCCGGTGCAGGCGCCTCAGCGGCGGGAGTCTCGGCCTCAGGTACAGATGTCACGAGTGTTTGTGCGGCAGGCGCCTCCGTGACTGCTTCGGTGCTGTTCCCGACGGCGGCCATGAGCGTGCTGAACGGGGAGCCAGGGTTCTCAGACGCGTATTCCGATGCCATGTTCTTCGCATTCTCACCGGCCTGCATCGTCTTGACGGACACGCCGAGGATCTTCTCCTTGACGAACCCGGACACCTTCTCCCATAAATTGTGGAAACCGTCCTTGATATTATTGAACAGCCCTCCCTCTTTGTTCGGATCGGACGTCAGGCACGCGACGGCGCCGGCGCCCAGCACCAGTTTCCCGAAACCGGACTTGATGAACTTCGAGCCGAAGCTCAGGGCGTTCGTACCCAGTTTCGTGACGCCGGACATCACGGTTCCGGCAACCTTCATCAGGCCAAGACCTGCGCTAACGAGCCCCATACTGGGCACCTCCTTCCATCAAACGTCAGGACCGGTTACGTCCTCGGCTTCTTTGTCATCGGTCTCCCGGTTCTCCGGGTTGTCACAGTCACCGCCAAAGACGGGCCCGGGGATGAACTCCATCTCGTCGTCGGCACTGGTTTCCGTCCCGGCTTCCGTACCGTCGGCGATCGCGCCAGACAGAGTGCCGGACGCATCATCGTCCTGATGCTCCGCCTCAGCCGCAGCCGCTTCCTCCTGACGGATCGTGGCGCCGTCCACGACACCCTTTGCCAGGGTCTTCGCCTGGCCGTCGTTCTCAGCCATCTTGGCGTCGTAGGCGTCCATGGTGGCGTTGAACTGGTCCTCGGTCATGTTCACGCAGAAATTGTACCCCTGGTTCACGAGGGACTGAGCCCGCTTGATATCGTCCTCGCTGTAGCCCAGAGCCGTCAACTTCTCAACGCGCTCGTTGCCGCTGCCGTACTTCCCGGCCCAGATCCCGGTGGCCAGCTCCTTGCCGGTCTCGAAATCCAGGGAATCCTTGAGCTGGTTGCCCGCGTCAACGTCAACATGTCCGGCACCGTCGTTCTCATTCTCAGCCTCGGGATCCGGCATCTCGTACAGATCGCCATCGATCATGTGCTGGATGGATTCCTGGACGTCCTCCTTCAGCTCGGGATCTTTGAAGAACCCGTTCTCCTTATAGTCGAACGTACCGTCGTTGAAACCGTCGATCATATCATAGCAAGCCGCATCAACACGGTTCACGTAATCGACAGCATCAGCAAACACAGGATTGTGTGCCAGGTACGTCTCCTTGGCATGCTCGTCTTTGATGTTATCGTAGACATCGGCCATCCGCTGATACGTCTCAAAGCTCATGCCGGTGTCCGGATCGTCGAAGTGGCGGATGATCATGTCGTCAGTGATGGCCGACAACGTATCCGTGGC
>CANQSU010000036.1 GCA_947626585.1 uncultured Oscillospiraceae bacterium | reverse complement strand
AGGGTGAAGGGTTTTGCCGGTGCCTGAATTCGCGGTAATCGGAACTCTCGACCCCTCAGTCACGGCTACGCCGTGACAGCTCCCCTTACGAAGGGGCGCTTAGACTGTAGACAAAGCCTCGCGAAGCTTCGCGCCCGCAGGCGCGAAAAAAATGCATATTTCTTCCGTTGGCAAAGGCTTTGCCTTTGTCAACGGGTTGAAATACCGCCTGTCCGTTGGAACAGGCGGTATTTTCATATCCTACTCACCATTTAAAAGCTTTAACCGAGGGGCGAGGATTTTTTGCGCCGGGAGAGGAGGAGCCGAGCCCGAAGTAAAGCGGCTCGTGCGACGACGAAAAAAGACCGTTGCGAATGAAGGGTTTTAATTGGCAATCAGTATCAGAGGACCAGGATCAGGACGCCCCTTGTGAGGAGGGCGAACAGCCACGCCAGGACGCATTGCCAGACGATGACGCCGACTGACCAGGGGCGGCCCAGCTCCCGGCGGATGGAGGCGATGGCGGCCACGCAGGGGGTGTAGAGAAGGCTGAACACCAGAAGCGCGCCGGCGGAGACGGTGTCCAGCGCCTGGGCGACGCCGCCCTGGGAGGAGAACAGGACCTCCAGTACGGAAACCACGCTCTCCTTGGCCATAAAGCCGCTGATCAGGGAGGTGCAGATGCGCCAGTCGCCAAGGCCCAGGGGCTTGAAGAGCGGGGCGATGAATCCCGCGAGCATGGCCATGACGCTGTCGGAGGAGTCTGACACCAGGTTGAAGTGGATATCGAAGCTCCGCAGGAACCACACCACCATGGTGGCGATGAAGATGACCGAGAAGGCGCGTTGGATAAAGTCGCGGGCCTTCTCCCACATCAGCTGGACGGAGTTGCGGAAGCTGGGAAAGCGGTAATTGGGAAGCTCCATGACGAAGGGGACGGCCTCGCCCCGGAAGAGAAATTTTTTGTAGAGGAAAGCGACCAGGATGCCCACCAGGATCCCGAGAAGATAGAGGCCGGTCATTATAAAGCCGCCCTTGCCTGGGAAGAAGGTGCTGACAAAGAAGCCGTAGACGGGGAGCTTGGCGGTGCAGCTCATGAAGGGCGTGAGAAGGATGGTCATTTTCCTGTCCCGCTCGCTGGGGAGGGTGCGGGTAGCCATGACGGCGGGGACGGTGCAGCCGAAGCCCACCAGCAGCGGCACGATGCTCCGGCCCGAAAGGCCGATCTTTCTGAGAAGCTTGTCCATGAAGAAGGCCACGCGGGCTATGTAGCCGGAGTCCTCCAGAAGGGAGAGAAAGAAGAACATGGTGACCACGATGGGCATGAAGCTCAGGACCGAGCCCACACCCTCAAAGACGCCGTTGATGACCAGGTCGTGGAGGACCGGGTTCACACCGGCGCCCGTCATCCAGCCGTCAAGGGCGGCGGCCAGGGCGTCGATGCCCTTCGCCAAAAGGTCCTGAAGGAAAGCGCCGATGACGTTGAACGTCAGGTAAAATACCAGGCCCATGATGGCGATGAACAGGGGGATGGCGGTGTATTTGCCGGTGAGGATCTTATCCAGCTTTTCACTTCTGATGTGTTCCCGGCTCTCCCGGGGCTTTTTGACGCACTCCCGGCAGACGCGGCCGATAAAGCCGAAGCGCATGTCCGCGATGGCGGCGCTGCGGTCCAGGCCCCGCTCGGACTCCATCTGCAGGGTGATGTGTTCCAGAAGCTCCTTTTCGTTTTCGTCCAGGGCCAGCTTTTCAATGATGAGCCGATCGCCCTCGATGCACTTGGCGGAGGCGAAGCGCGCGGGGATGCCGTAGTTCTCGGCGTGGTCCTCAATGAGGTGGACCACCGCGTGGAGACACCGGTGTACCGCGCCGCCGAAGGCGTCCCTGGAGCAGAAGTCCACCTTGACGGGCTTTTCCTGGTATTTGGCCACGTGGAGGGCGTGGGTGATAAGCTCGTCCACGCCCTCGTTTTTGGCCGCCGAGATGGGGACCACGGGCACGCCCAGCTTGGCCTCCATGGTGTTCACATCGATGGAGCCGCCGTTGCCCGTCAGCTCGTCCATCATGTTGAGGGCCACCACCATGGGGCGGTCCATCTCCAGAAGCTGCATGGTCAGATACAGATTCCGCTCGATGTTGGTGGCGTCCACGATGTTGATGATGGCGTCGGGCTTCTCGTCAAGAACAAAGTTGCGGCTGACCAGCTCCTCGTTGGAGTAGGGGGACATGGAATAGATGCCGGGAAGGTCCGTGATGCGGGTGTCGGGATGGCCGATGATGGCGCCGTCCTTCCGGTCCACGGTGACGCCGGGGAAGTTGCCCACATGCTGGTTGGCGCCGGTGAGGCGGTTGAAGAGGGTGGTCTTGCCGCAGTTCTGGTTGCCCACCAGCGCGAAGGTGAGGATATGGTCCTCCGGCAGGGGATTTTCCGTGCTTTTTTCGTGGTGGACGCCCGGCTCGCCAAAGTAGGGGTGGGGCTGTACGGCGCGTTTTTTCACCTGCGGCGCCGGTTCGGGGGTGATGGTATCCAGCTTCGTGACCTGGATGCTGTCCGCGTCGGCGAGCCTGAGCGTCAGCTCGTAGCCGTGGATACGAAGCTCCACCGGGTCGCCCATGGGGGCGTATTTTACAACGGTCACCTCGGCACCGGGGATGACGCCCATGTCGAGAAAGTGCTGTCTGAGAGCGCCGTCGCCGCCCACCACGTCGATGCGGCCGGTCTGCCCTATCTTCAGTTCCTTAAGTGTCATGTACGATCGCTCTTTTCATTGGTTTGGGCCTAATAGAGAATAGCACAAGACGGGTGAGATGTAAAGCTTGATCCGATAAAAAGTGAAAAGCGTTTTTTTCGGCAGACCGGAAACACCGTGACGCGAGCCGTGGAGCCCGTGTTGAGGCGCGGACGGAGCGGAAGAACAAAACGAGCGTCCATAAGATGAAAGCCCTTATGGACGCTCGATATGGAATAAGGGGTTAAAACTCCTGTAAAAACAAAACGCGAGTCCAGCGAAGCGAGCCGCGTTTTGAGAGGAGGAGCGAAGTCGGCGAGTGATACTAATATCTAATTAAAATAAGACATTTGCGCCGGTCTTTTTCGCGCCATGCTGCGTCAGCCGCCTTGGGAATACATACAGTATTCCCTGCGGCATCTTCCTTGCCTGACACGAAAAATCCTCGCCGCTCGGTGTCTCCTTTTAAATAGATATTAGTATGAGTCAAAGCCTCCGGCTTAGCCGGAGGTTTTGACTCGTTGGGTATTGACAAAGCGAATACTTCGTGATATGATGTATATCGTGATAGGAGGTATAGTGTGGATGTTCAGTTGAAACGCGGTCTGTTGGATGTGTGTGTTTTAGCGGCAATTAAAAGCAAAGATTCATATGGTTACCAAATCATGAAAGATATGAAGCCATATCTTGAGCTTTCCGAATCGACCTTATATACCATTCTGAAACGCCTGGAAACAGCAAATATGCTGATCGTTCGCTCTGTCGAACACGGCGGCCGCCTCAGAAAATATTATCATATTACCGGCGCGGGGCTCAAGCGCATCGAGGATTTCAAGGACGAATGGAAAGAAATACTGTCTATATACCGGTTCGTGACCAAGGAGGATGATGGAAATAAATAAGCAGGAGTTTCTTGCCCGGCTTCGCAATGGCTTGTCCGGCATGCCGCGGGATGATATAGAAGAACGACTGATTTTTTACAGTGAAATGATCGATGACCGCATGGAGGAGGGGCTCTCGGAGACCGAAGCGGTAGGATCGATCGGAACAGTGGACGATGTTGTTTCGCAAATATTGACGGATATGCCGCTCACAAGGCTGGTCAAAGAGAAAATCAAGCCGGAAAGATCCATGAGAGCGTGGGAGATCGTGCTTCTTGTATTAGGGTTTCCAGTATGGCTTCCTCTTTTGATCGCCGCCTTTGCCGTGGTTCTCGCGGTCTATATTGTCGTGTGGTCGGCGGTCATTTCGCTGTGGGCAGTAGAAGTGTCCTTTTGGGCCGGCACCCTTGGCGGAGTGATTTCGGTTTTCACTGTTCAGGGCAATGTGCTTAATGGAATTGCGATGCTCTCGGCCGGCCTTTGTTGCGCGGGTCTGTCTATTTTTCTCTTCTTCGGGTGCAAGGCCATGACAAAAGGGATCTTACAGCTGACAAAAAGGGCGGCTTTGTGGTTCAAATCTCTGTTCGTCGGAAGGGAGGCGGCATGATGAGCAAAGCGGTAAAAATTTGGCTGACAGTCGCGGCGGTTTTAGTTGCGCTTGGCGGAATTCTTTTTACAGGCGCGATGATTGCAAACGGTTGGGATTTTAACAAGCTCGGTACTGTTGCATATACGACCAACACGTATGAGGTAGACGGTGATTTTAAAAACATATCCATCGACGTCGAAACGACCAAGATAGCGTTTGCTCCCGCCGACAACGGACGATGCAAAATCGTTTTCTTTGAAGATGAAAAGGTGAGACATTCCGCTTCCGTACAAAACGGTACGCTGGTGATCGATACGGTTGACACCCGCAAATGGTATGAACATTTTTCCATCTCTTTTAGTCAACCGAGGATGACCGTATATCTACCGCGCAATGAGTACGATTCCCTGTTCATAGAGACGGATACGGGCGATATTGCGATCCCAAAGGATTTTTCCTTCGATACGCTTATAATTGACGGCGATACCTCCGATGTGGATTGTTCCGCGTCCGCCTCACAGGGCATTGAGATCAAATTGAGTACCGGTGATATCCGATTGGAAGATATCGCGACAGAACAACTGAAGCTGACAACGGACACAGGTCGAATTCAGGTAAATACAGCGGATGTCGGCGCAAATATCAGAATTGAAACGGATACGGGAAGGGTGGAGCTTACGGATACCTCCTGTCATGATCTTTACACGGAAAGCGATACCGGGTCCATAACATTAAAAAATGTGATCGGGGCGGGAAGCTTTACAATTGAAAGCGATACCGGCGACATAACGTTTGATCACAGCGACGCCGCTGAGATATCCGTCAAAACTGATACAGGAGACGTTACAGGCACTTTACTTTCCGATAAGGTTTTCCTGACTGAAACCTCCACCGGACGAATTTCCGTGCCGAAAACAGTAACGGGCGGTAAATGTGAACTCAAAACGTCCACCGGAGATATTAAAATTGAGGTAATATCTTGACTTTCCATAAAGGGCGTATCCGAGCTGTAAAGGGAAAATGCCCTTGCCGGAACAACAAGAAAGCCTTAGAGTCGTTGCAACTCTAAGGCTTTTTCTTGGTCCGAGTGACTGGATTCGAACCAGCGGCCTCTTGAACCCCATTCAAGCGCGATACCAAACTTCGCCACACCCGGATATTATTTTGTGCTTGAGTATAATAGCATACATCATCGGAAAATGCAAGCTTTATTTTTGCTTTTTTTCGCTTTTTTCTTAAGAGGCGGAAATCCACCCGCGATCCGGGGACTTTAAGCGGCTGAGCGGTTTTCCCTATGGACAGAGGGAGCTGGATGTGATATTATTAACATAATGACATAAAAATAACAAAGGGGGATTGAGATATGGAGGAGAATTCGAAAGCCCAGAGCGAGCTTATCGCGGCGCTTCGGAGCGCGCTGGACGCGGCGGAGAGCGCGAACCGGGCCAAGTCCGCTTTTCTCTCGGCCATGTCCCACGACATACGCACCCCGCTGAACGCCATCATCGGCATGACTACCATTGCCCGCGCCAATATGAGCGACTCTGACAAGGTTTCGGACTGCCTTGACAAGATCGACCTGTCCTCCCGCCATCTGCTGGCGCTCATAAACGACGTCCTGGACATGTCCCGCATCGAGAGCGGCAAGATGGCCCTCTCGCCCGAGGAGTTTACCATGGCGGATTTTATCCACTCCCTTATGGCCGTGTTCCGCCCCCAGGCGGACAAAAAGCGCCAGCGGGTGGAGCTGGACTTCACCGGCGTGCGCCACGAGCGGGTGCGCGGCGACCAGCTGAGGATCCAGCAGATACTGATCAATATCCTCTCCAACGCGGTGAAGTTCACCCCCGAGGAGGGTACCATTTTTCTGAGGGTCCGGGAGACCGGCAAGGTGGGGGAGAGGCTCGGCTACGCCAACTATGAGTTCACCGTCACCGACACCGGCATGGGTATGTCGCCGGAATTCCTGAAGAAGATCTTCCTGCCCTTTGAGCGTGCCCGGACCGTGAGCAGGATCGAGGGTACGGGGCTCGGTATGACCATCACCTACAACCTTGTCAAGATGATGAACGGCGAGATCGCCGTCGAGAGCGAGCTGGGACGCGGCACCACCTTCACCGTCACCCTGCCTCTGGAGCAGCTGGAGATCTGGGATGCCGCCCAGGAGTCCCTGCGGGGGCGGCGGGTCCTGGCGGTGGAACCGGATGCCGTCTCCGTGCGCAATCTTCGGGAGATCCTGGAGGATCTGGGCATGGAGTGCGACCTGGCCGAAAACGCCTGGGACGGAAACGAGCTGGCCGCCCAGGCGCACATGGAGGGACGCGACTACTTCGCCATCCTTCTGGGCTGGCGCCTTCCCGTGGTGGACGGGGTCCAGGCCTGCCGTGAGTTGCGGGCCATACTGGGAGCCGATATACCCATCCTCATCATGTCCTCCTACGAGTGGACGCTGTCCGGGGACGAGATGCGCAAGCACGGCATCACCGCCTTTATCCCCAAGCCCATCTTCCGCTCCCGCCTGGGCCAGGAGCTTTACAAGTACACCGACGCGGGCAAAAGCGCCGTGCGCGGCGCGGGAAATGCCGACGAACGCGGCTTTGAGGGGGCTCGCGTCCTGCTGGTGGAGGACAATGAGATCAATATCGAGATCGGCCGGGAGCTTATCGGGATGCTGGGGGCCGATGTGGAGTGCGCCGAGAACGGCCGCGAGGCCGTGGACAGGTTCAACGCCTCGGAGCCGGGGTATTTCGACCTGATCTTCATGGATATCCAGATGCCGGAGATGAACGGCATGGACGCCGCCCGGGCGATCAGGGCCCTCCCCAGAGCCGACGCGGGGACCGTGCCCATCGTCGCCATGAGCGCCAACGCCTTCGTTGAGGACATCGAGGCCTGCCGCAAGGCCGGTATGGACGGGCACGTGCCAAAGCCCGTCAGCCTCCAGAACCTGACCGAGGCCATGGACAAGTACCTTCGCCGGGAGGTGGAGGCATGAGGGAGTATCAGGAGCGGTATCTTGCCCTCCTGCGCCGCGCTTCGGCCCTGTCCGGCCCGTCGTTGGAGGAGATGACGCCCGATGAGTTCGTGGAGGAGGCGGCCAGAACAGCCGGGGAAGAGGCGAAGATCGTAGAACAGGGGACCGAGCTGCTGCGCCGGTTCCTGTTCCCGCTGCTGGACGATATCCTCTCCGCCACGCGGGAAGAGGTGGACAGTCTTCTGGAGTTTGCCTCAAAGCTCATGAGCGGGGATGTGGGCCTCCACTACAGGATCACCATGGCCCTTGTGTCCTATGCCCGCCACACCGGCGACCGGGACCTGCTCATCCGGGAGCTTTACGAGATGGGCATGTCCCTTTACAACATGCAGAGCATGCTCAGCCCCAACCGTATCCGCCTTTACAACACCAGGATGCGCTTGTGCTTCACCGAGTGCGCCTCCCACTTTGAGCGGGACTACGACGAGATAACGGACCCTGAGACCAGGGGCTACATACACCGGAGCATGGGCAATATCCCCCTCAGCTACGATACCGGCGACGAGAAATCGGTGAAGGCGAAGCTGGAAGCCGCCACCAGATCCATACGCATCCTCTCCGACCCGGACGTGAGGGCCAAGACGCCATCCCTCCCCTGGGACCGGTATCTTTACGCCAGTCACCAGCAGCGCACGGCGCTCCTCGGCTATCTCCGTTCGGGAAACGCGGGCCACGAGGTCTTTGCCCAGGTGCTGGAATCGGCCCAGATCGTCCAGGAAAAGCAGATGCGCGATATGCGGGAGAGGGGAGAACCCCTCCAGCCCCGCTGGCGGTACGCCTATCTGGCGGCCCTTTACCACAGCGGCGCCGTCCACCTGACCGAGCTGCTTGACGGCATCTACGGCCTCTGCGGCTCCTGCGCCGACGACGACTTCGGGTCCCAGAGCGCCTTCGCCCACCTGGGCGCGCCCGCCTATTACATGGAATACTCAAAAAAGCTCGACGACCGCAGACTGGACGGGGAGGTGGCCTCCAGGATAAAGAGGCTTACCGACCGCATGTGCCGTTGGCTGGTGAGAATGCCGGGAAACGGCATCAACGAGACGGCCATGTTTGCCCTCCGCCAGTTTCTCTACGCCTACCGGGAGCTTCCGGGCTGTATGCCCTTCATTGAGCTGCTGCAAAACACCTTTGCCGCCTGGCTCCCCACCGGCTACATAAGGCAGTGGATCGCGGGGAGGACCGCCCGGCTCATCACCGGCTGGGCCATTGACGACGCCGCCGGGAGGCTTGTGGGCTTTCTCGATACAGGAGATGAGGCCGAGGTCGCGCGGCGTCGCGGGGAGATAATGGACTTCGCGGAAAAGGCGGGCGTCCTCTATGACACCGGAATGATACATTTCAAAAACCTGGAATCCGCCGCCTGCCGCGGAATCTTCGAGGAGGAGAGCGAGCTGATGCGGCTCCACGCCCACTGCGGGGCCCAGCTTCTGGCCGCCCACCCCTCCACCCGGGGCTTTTCGGAGATCGCCCTGGGCCACCACTGCTTCTATGACGGCAAGGGCGGCTACCCGGTGGACTTCTCCCTGTGGGATTCCAAAGCGCGGCCCATGATCTCCATCGTCGCCCTGGTCGACACCCTGGCCTCCACCATCCCCGAGACAGCCAGCCGGTACCGCCCCGCCGTGCCCCTGGAGCGGGCCTTTGCCGAGATCGAGGAGGGGTCCGGAACCCGCTTCTCCCCCCACGCCGTGGCGTTGCTGACCCCGCGGCGCCGGGAGGTCCTGCGCGAGAGCCTCCGGGTCTGGCGCAAGGAGGCCTGCCTGGACATGTACCGCCGCCGGGAGGGGATCTGATACTAATACAAATATCTAATTAAAACAAGCCATTCGCGCCGGTCTTTTTTTCGTCATACTTCGTCAGACCGCTTGGAAATACTGTCGTATTCTCAAGCCGACTGACAAAGCCTGGCGCGAAAAAGACCGGCGCGACGGGATATTTAATCTGATTTTAGGATCACATCATCTTCAGCTCGCGGATGAGACGGAGAAGGTGGGAGGCGTTGCGCCTAAGCCGGGAGCGTTCCACGGCGCCGGTCCTCACGGCCTCCAGGAGGGCGTCGTGGTCCGCGCGGCTGCCGGGCATGAAAAGCTCGCCGCCGGCGTTTGCCACGTTGGGGCTTTTTGCGCCGGGGTGGAGGGAGGTGGCGTCCTCCTGACGGGAGACCACCCAGTCGGTCATGACCACGCCCTCGAAGCCGAACTCGCACCGCAGCACGTCCTCGATGAGTTCCCGGCTCTCCGAGGTGTGGACGCCGTTGATAAGGTTATAGGAGGTCATCACCGCCCTGGGCTGAGCGCGGCGGACGCAGATGCCGAAGCCCCGCAGATACAGCTCCCGGAGGGCGCGCTCGGAGATCCGGCTGTTGGAGCGGTGGCGGTTGGTCTCCTGATTGTTGGCGGCGAAGTGCTTTATGGTGACGCTTTTGCCCGGATGGCGCTGGACGCCACGGGTCAGGGCCGCGGCGGTGAGGCCGGAGATCAGCGGGTCCTCGGAGAAATATTCAAAATTCCGCCCGCAGCGGATGTCCCGGTGCAGGTTCAGCGCCGGGGCCAGCCACAGATCCACGCCGAAGCGCTCCATCTCGCTGCCGACAAGGTCGCCGCAGGCCAGGCAGAGGGCCGTGTCCCAGCTTTGCGCCAGCGCCGTGCCGATGGGGATGGAGACGGCGTACTGCTCCAGAATTTCCACGCCTTTTGGCGGCTTTTTGTTCATGAGCTTCATAAAGCCCCTGGCCGGGGCGGGAAGGAACTGAGAAAAGCTCTCGGGAAGGCCCGCGCCGATGCCGTGGGCGCCGGCCTCGTCCCGGTAAAAGCGGGGGGTCAGACGAAGACCCGCGGGGCCGTCGGCCATCACCAGGGAGGGGATGCCCCGCCCCCGGAGCGCCGTCGTGGTCTGGCCCGCGGCGCCGGCCACAGCGGAGGCCTGATTGCCGATGACGTTCCTGATCCCGCCCCTGGGGTCAAAGGAGCCGATGCCCAGATATACAAGCTCCTCGTCGGAAAGCTCTGTCACCACGGGATCGATCTCGTCCACCCGGTCATAGTTGACGGCGCCGGAAGGTATGAGGTCCGGGTCGATCTCGATCACGGGAACGGTGTCCGGCGCGGCGACCCTGACGGGATCCTCCGGCCTCCAGTCCGTGAAATCCGCGCCGGAGAAGCACCTTTTTGCTTTGAGCGTCGTGACCTCGCGCGAAAGCCGCAGAACGGCGGCGGGAGTCACGTTTTCACTATCGGAACCCGTCAGCACGATGTAGTCCCCGGCCTCAAGCACCCAGGCGGAGCTGTCCGGGTCGTAGGACGCGATATCCGAAAGCCTGAAGGCGGCGGACACGGTCTCGCTCTGTCCGGGCTTCAGCTCCCGGGTCTTAACAAAGGCCGCCAGGGTCTTGGCCGGCTGATCGAGCCGGCCCGAGGGGACGGAGACGTAGACCTCCAGCACCTCGCGCCCGTTCCGTGAGCCTGTGTTTTTGATCTCCGCCGTCACGGTGACCGTCTCGCGCTCCGCGCGGACCGCGACATTATCTGTGGAAAAGGCGGTGTACGAAAGGCCGAAGCCGAAGGGGAACAGGGGCCTTTTGCCCACGGTGTCAAAGTAACGGTAGCCCACGTAGACGCCCTCCCGGTAGCGGGTATCGTCCTTTTCCCCAAACTCGCCGATTTTGCCGTAGTCCTCCCAGGCGCTCCAGGTGGAGGCCAGCCTGCCCGAGGGGGCCGCCCTGCCAAGAACGATATCGGCCAGCACCTCGCCGGTGACGGAACCCAGCTGAGAGAGGAGCAGGATGTTTTTCACCTCCGAAAGGGGGGAGAGGTCCACCACGCCGCCCACGTTCAGCACCAGGAGGAAACGCCTGTACTTGTGCTGCAGAAACGGGATGTCACGCTTCTCCGTCTCCGTCAGCAGTATGTCGCCGGGGACAGGCCGGCGGTCGGAGCCCTCGCCGGATATCCGGGACAGTACGTAGATAGCGGTGTCCCCGGCGCCGGTGAGGGGGATACGGTACTCGGGCTCGGGCATGGCCGCGCCCATGCCGAAAACCACGGGGTTCATATGGGCGGCGCGGGCCCGGGCCCGGATCCCGTTTATGAAGCGCCGGCGGGCGGCGGCATACACGGCGTCGTACCGGGCCAGCCAGTCCTTGGTGGTGACGCGGAAGCCCGCCTTCTCCAGGCCCTTCTCCACGGACACGTCAAAGCGCGTGTTCACCTCGCCGGAGCCGGTGCCGCCCGGGACGGTCCGGCGGGCGCCGCCGCCGTAAAGCGCCACGTCGCGGGGGGAATCCAAGGGGAAGGAGCCGTCGGAGCGCAGCAGGACCACGCACCCGGCGGCCAGTGAGCGTACCTGATCACGGTGTTCGCGTTCATACTTTTCCAAATCTGTCCACCTCGCTGTATGGAAATATTGGAATCATAATAGCATAGCCTTAAAGATTTGGCAAGTTTTATTCAGAAGTCCACTGATTTTCGCTATTGACAAAATGCCGCAAAAAGGGGATACTATCATTATACATTTTGACAGGAGATGAGGTCTGAAAGTGGCAGATGTTGTGATCATCGGCGCGGGCGTCGTCGGCGCCGCCGCGGCCATGGAGCTTTCAAAATACAAGCTTGACATAGTCCTTCTGGAGCGTGAAAACGATGTGGCGGTGGGTACCACCAAGGCGAACTCCGCCATCCTTCACGCCGGCTACGACCCCAGACCGGGGACGCTGATGGCGCGGCTCAACGTTCGGGGGGCGGTCCTGGCGAAGGAATACTGCGCCGCCCTGGACGTGCCCTACAGGCAGTGCGGGTCCATGGTCCTGGCCTTCTCGGAGAAGGAGGAGGACACCCTGCGCGAGCTTCTTGACCGGGGCGTCAAAAACGGTGTGCCGGGGCTTGAGATCCTCTCCGGGGACGAGGCCAGGGCCCGGGAGCCGGCGCTTGCGGACACCGTCGCCGCCGCCCTTTGGGCGCCCACGGCGGCCGTCGTCTCCCCCTGGGAGCTGTGCCTCGCCTTCGCGGAGACGGCCGTCAGGAACGGCGCGGAATTAAAACTGAACACCGCCGTCACCGGCGTCGAAAGGGCCGGGGACGGGTGGCTGGTCCACACGAACAGGGGAGACATCGGGACAAGATATGTGGTCAACGCCGCCGGGGTGGACTCGGACGCCGTTCACGACATGGTCGCGGAACATTCCTTCGACATCAGGCCCAGCCGGGGCGAATATTACCTTTTGGACAAGGCCGAGGGGACGCGGGTAAACACCGTGGTTTTCCAGTGCCCCTCCGAGCGGGGCAAGGGCGTGCTGGTCTCGCCCACGGTCCACGGGAATCTGATCGTCGGCCCCAACGCCGAAGGGTCGGATAAACACGACCTGGCCACCACCGCCGGGGGACTTGATTTTGTGAGGGAGACGGCACGGCTGTCGGTGCCGGGGGTGGACTTCTCCAAGTCCATCCGCAACTTCGCCGGGGTCCGGGCCAACACGGGGCGCGACGACTTTATCATCGGCGTGGCCGCGCCGGGCTTTGTGGACCTGGCGGGGATCTGCTCGCCGGGCCTGACCTCGGCCCCCGCCATCGGGGAGTACGCCGTGGAGCTTCTGGCCGGCGAGGGGCTGCCCCTTGAGAAGAAGGACGACTTCATTTTTGAGCGCCGGCGGATCCGCTTCAAGGAGCTTCCCGAGGAGGAGCGAAGGGCGCTGGTGGAGCGCGATCCGGCCTACGGGCGGATCATCTGCCGGTGCGAGACGGTGACCGAGGGGGAGATCTTGGCCTGCCTGCGCACGCCCATCCCGCCCGTCAGTGTGGACGGTGTCAAACGGAGGGTCAACGCCGGCATGGGCCGGTGCCAGGGCGGCTTCTGCGCGCCGAGGGTGGTGGAGATCCTTTCCCGGGAGCTTGGGGTCTCGCCGGGCGAGATCGTCAAGGACAGGGCCGGGATGAACATTCTTGTCGGAGAGACGAAAGGGGGAGACGCCGATGTATGAGCTGATCGTGGTGGGCGGCGGCCCCGCTGGCCTCGCCGCGGCCTGCGCGGCCTGGGACAGCGGCCTTCGGAGCATCCTCATCGTGGAGCGGGACCGGGAGCTTGGCGGTATCCTCAACCAGTGCATCCACAACGGCTTCGGTCTGACCTATTTTAAGGAGGAGCTGACAGGCCCCGAGTACGCCCACCGGTTCGTGGAGCTGCTGTCGAAAACCGGCGTCGAGGCGCGGACGGACACCATGGTCCTGGACGTGACGCCGGATCTTCAGGTCCACATGACGGGGCCGGAGACGGGCTACAGGGTGGAGCGGGCGAAAAGCGTCATTTTGGCCATGGGCTGCCGGGAGCGCACGCGCGGCGCCATCGGCATCCCCGGTACCCGCCCCGCCGGGGTATTCACCGCCGGCGCGGCCCAGCGGTATGTGAATGTGGAGGGCTGGCTTCCCGGAAAACGGGTGGTCATCCTTGGGAGCGGCGATATCGGCCTCATCATGGCCCGACGCATGACCCTGGAGGGCGCGAAGGTGCTGGCCTGCGTGGAGGTCATGCCCTACTCGGGCGGCCTTACGCGCAACATCGTCCAGTGCCTTGAGGACTTTGACATCCCGCTTTACCTGAGCCATACCGTCACCGAAATCCGGGGGAGGGACCGGGTGGAGCAGGTGGTGGTGAGCCGCGTGGACGAGGGCAGAAGGCCCGTCCCCGGCACGGAGATGGTCTTTGACTGCGATACGCTGCTCCTGTCCGTGGGCCTGATCCCGGAAAACGAGCTGACCGAGCGGGCCGGCGTGGAGATGGACCCGCGCACCAAGGGGGCCTTGGTTTACGAGAACATGGAGACCTCCGTCCCCGGCGTTTTCACCTGCGGCAACGTGACCCATGTCCACGACCTGGTGGATTTTGTGACCGCCGAGAGCCAGAGGGCCGGCGCGGCGGCGGCAAGATACGTGTTGAAGGGTCCCGCTAAGGGCGAGAGCGTCGCCCTCGGAAACGGCGATGGCGTCAGCTACACCGTGCCCCAGAGGGTGCGGCCCGGGAATGTGGAAAAGGCCTTTAACGTGTTTTTCAGAGTCAACAGGATCTTCGGCAAAAGCGAGATCGTTGTCTCCGCCGGGAAAAAGGAGCTTTGCCGCTTCAGGCGGGACAGGCTGGCCCCCGGCGAGATGGAGAATATAACGGTGCCCGTGAAGCTCCTTGAGGACGTTGCGGGGGATATCACCGTGGAGGTCAGGGAGGTGTGACCATGCGGGAGCTTGTTTGTATCGTGTGCCCCAGAGGGTGTCACATGAAGGTGGACGAGGAAATGAACGTGGCCGGGAATTTCTGCCCCCGTGGGGCGGCCTACGCCAGGGCGGAGCTGACCCATCCCACGAGAGTCGTCACCTCGACGGTGAGGGTCGAGGGAGCGCGGTATCCCCGGTGTCCGGTGAAAACCGCTGCCCCGGTGCCGAAGGAGCGCGTCGAGGACGTGATGGCGGAGCTGGCAAGAGTGACGGTCACGGCCCCCGTAAAGGTGGGCCAGACGGTGATCGGGGATGTTTGCGGCACGGGCGTGGCGGTGGTGGCCACAAGGGAGCTTCCGTGACGCGCGGGGAGGCGCGGACCCGCGCCAAACGGCTGGTGGCCCGCATGACCCTGGAGGAGCGGGCAAGCCAGCTGCGCTTTGACGCCCCCGCCATCAAAAGGCTGAGGATCCCCGCCTACAACTGGTGGAACGAGGCGCTCCACGGTGTGGCGCGGGCCGGAAACGCCACGGTTTTCCCCCAGGCCATCGGCCTTGGGGCGACCTTTGACGAGAAGCTCCTCAAAAGGATCGGGGAGGCCATCGGCCGGGAGGCCCGGGCCAAGTACAACGTCCAGGCCAGGTACGGCGACCGGGACATCTACAAAGGCCTGACCTTCGGGTCGCCCAACGTGAATATCTTCCGGGACCCCCGCTGGGGGAGAGGGCAGGAGACCTACGGGGAGGACCCGTACCTGACATCCCGTCTCGGCGTGGGATTTGTGAAGGGGCTCCAGGGCGAGGACACGGCCAGGGGCGGGACCATGCTGGCCGCGGCCTGCGCCAAGCACTTTGCCGTCCACTCCGGGCCGGAGAACGAGCGGCACCGCTTCGACGCTAGGGTCTCCCCCAAGGACCTCCGTGAGACGTATCTGCCCGCCTTTGAGGCGCTGGTCAGAGAGGCCGGGGTGGAGGCCGTCATGGGGGCCTACAACCGGGTCAACGGCGAGCCGGCCTGCGCAAGCCGGGAGCTTCAGCGGATCCTCCGGGGCGAGTGGGGCTTCGAGGGGCATTTCCTGTCGGACTGCTGGGCCATCCGGGACTTTTTCACGGGGCACCGCGTCTCGGAAAACGCGGTGGACGCGGCGGCGCTGGCCATCAACTCCGGCTGCGACCTGAACTGCGGGGACACGTATTGCTTTATCCTTGAGGCATATGAAAAGGGGCTGGTATCCGAGGAGACGATCACGGAGGCCTGCGTGCGGCTCTTCACTACCCGCTACCGTCTGGGGCTTTTCGGCAGGACCGGGTTTGACAGCATCCCCTACACCGAGGTGGAGTCGCCGGAGCATCTGGATCTGGCCAGACGCGCCGCCCTGGAGAGCGTGGTCATGCTGAAAAACGACGGGATCTTGCCGCTGGACAGGTCGAAGATCGGGACCATCGGCGTCATCGGTCCTAACGCCGACAGCCGCCGGGCGCTCCTGGGCAACTACCACGGCTCCGCCTCCCGGTACATAACGGTGCAGGAGGGGCTTCAGGATTACCTGTACGGCAGCGGGATACGGATCCTGACAAGCGCGGGCTGTGAGCTTTATAAGGACAGGACCGAGAGCCTTGCCCGGGCCGGGGACCGGCTCTCCGAGGCGGCGGCCGTCGCCGAATACAGCGACGTGGTCATTCTCGTCGTCGGACTTGACGAGACGATGGAGGGGGAGGAGAAGGGCGAGCGGAACGGCGGCTTCTCCGGCGACAGGGAGACGCTGGAGCTGCCCGAGTGCCAGCGGAAGCTCCTGGAGGAGGTCGCGAAATCCGGCAAGCCCACGGTGCTGTGCCTGATGGCGGGCGGCGATATCGATCTGAGCTTCGCGCAAAAGCATTTTGGCGCGATCCTCGACCTCTGGTACCCGGGCTCCATGGGGGGCAGGGCGGTCGCCGAGATCCTATTTGGGGAGCAGTCGCCCTCGGGCAAGCTGCCCGTGACCTTCTATAATTCCCTGGACGACCTGCCCGCTTTTGAGGACTATTCCATGGCCGGCAGGACCTATCGGTATATCGAAAGGCCCGTCCAATACCCCTTCGGCTTCGGGCTCACCTACGGAAACGTGGTCATCCGTTCGGCACGGCTCAAAGGGAACGCCGAGACCGGATTTTTCATTGTGGCGGACATCGGCAACCGGGGGCCCCGGGACACGGGAGAAGTCCTTCAGGTTTACATAAAACGAATGGACTCCGAATTCGCCCCGCCCAACCCGGCGCTGTGCGCTTTCAGGCGGGTCTGGCTGCCCGTTTGGGGCCACGACACGGTGGAGATCCCCATCCCCATTGAGGCCTTCACCGTGGTGGACGGGGACGGGAACCGGGTGCGCGGCGGGAGGTTCGAGCTGCTTTTGGGGACCTCCCAGCCGGACGAATTGAGCGCGGCGCTGACGGGCAAAAAGCCCGTGAGGTTTTATGCTGATATTTGATATTTATACTAATATCTAATTAAAATAAGACATTTGCGCCGGTCTTTTTCGCGCCATGCTGCGTCAGCCGCCTTGGGAATACATACAGTATTCCCTGCGGCATCTTCCTTGCCTGACACGAAAAATCCTCGCCGCTCGGTGTCTCCTTTTAAATAGATATTAGTATTATTACTCCGGCAATTAAATAATTGACGGAGTAAAAGGGATCGGGGGATCGCGCGCTTTGCAATCCCCCAAGCTGACGGGAGGTGGACCCGCGCGGTTCGGACCCCGTCAGCTGTTCCTTTGCTTCGGGACTCGCAGCTCCCCGCGGGCTTTCCCTTGACAGAAGGGGGAAAGGACTGTAAAATAGAGGGGAAAGGTTGGCCGACGGTTTTGTGGACGGAAATCGAATGATGGGAGGTTCCCTATGAAAAAGCGGACATTGCCCTTCCTTCTGGCGTTTATTATGACTCTTCTCACGCTCTCATCCGTGGCCGCCGCCGGAGCGCGGGCGGCGGGGGAGCTTCCCTTTGACAGCCTGACCTTTGACTGCGCGAGCGGCGGCCGGGCCGGGATGTTTACCCTTCACGGGGACGGGACCTTTGAGGGCGGCGGATATGGCGGGGATCCTGACGGCTCCGGTCGGTACGCCTATAAAGGGGCCTTCCGTGATATCCAGCGGATGGGCGCCGACGCCTGGAAGATGACCTGTGAGAGGACGGAGCCCACGGTGAGTCCGGGCCGATCCGGGGAGACGGGAGGAGATTCCCGGGAGGAGCCCGGCGGCCCCAGACCGGACGAGGTGTGGTACCTCTACGCGCCGGGGGGACTGCCGCTCTACACCCGTTGGGCGGAAAATGTGAGGCTGGCCTATGGGGACGAGAGGCTGAAGGGAAGCTTTATCCTGGTGCCCTCCAAGGATCAGGAGGCCCTGCCCTATGTGGCCTCTGTAAAGGACTCGGAAAGGGTGCTTTCGGGGTACGGCCTGATCGCTGTGGCGATGGACGGGGGGAACATCTACTTTGATCCCGCCACGGGGACGGTCACCGACGCCGACGGGTACATCATAGCCGCCGACATCCCGGACAATGTGAACGGCGTCCCGGTCAGGGCCGTTGGAGAGAGGGCCTTTGAGGGGTGCGTTTTGCTTGAGAGCGTCACATTGCCCGAGGGGCTGGAGACCGTCGGGGAGAGGGCGTTTTACGGCTGTGAGGGCCTTGGGTACCTCTCCGTCCCGGCAAGCGTTGAGAGCGCCGGCGCCGGGGCCTTTGGACGCTGCGCGGGACTTGACTGTGTCAATTTCGGCGGGAGCGCGGCTCAATGGCGGACCCTGATTGAAAAATGCGGCGATATCGGCCTTGACAGCCACGTCTCGGTCAGCTGTGCCCAGCCCTGCTTCAGCGACGTGCCGGACGGGCACTGGGCGAGGCGCTATGTGGATCACGCCGTGATAAACGGCATCATGCGCGGCGTGGGAGGCGGCCTGTTTTTGCCGGACGGACCGGTGGATATGGGTACGGCGGTCACGGTCCTGGCGCGGCTTAAGAACGCCGACACCGGGGACGGCCCCTGGTATGCCCCGGGTATGAGGTGGGCGGAAGCCGGAGGCCTGACAGGCGGTAAGGGACACGCGCAGCCCGTGGAGAGACAGGAGCTTGTCCGTATGCTCTGGATGCTGGCCGGAAGCCCAGCCAGCGACGGCACGGCCCTTGAAAAATTTCCGGACTGGGCCCAAGTGGACAGGGAGTGCGTCACCGCCATGAGCTGGGCCGTGGAAAAGGGCCTCATCAACGGAAACGGCGCGGGTCTGGCTCCGAAGGGCGCCGCCACAAGGGCCATGTACGCCGCCGTTATCGAGAGGTTTTTATTTCTGAACTGATAACGATCCTCCCGCCGGGCTCATGCCTGACGGGAGGATTTTTAAGATTTTTTCAGGTTCATTTAAGGAAACGGTGGTATGATACTAATCATCGGTTAAAGGCTTTCGCACGGCGGTCTTTTTTCGTCGTCGCGCGAACCGCTTTACTTCGGGCTCCCGTTGGCCGCCCTCGGGCGCGGGCCCGGCTCCTCCTCTCCCCACGCGATCTTCAATTGCGCGGGGACCACGGATGCCGCGTCAGACGGTATGGAAATACGAAAGTATTCCCCGCGCCGCCGTCCTCGCCCGACGCGAAAAATCCTCACAGCTCGGGTAAAGCTTTTAAATGGTGATCGGTATGATAATGGTATCGTAAGGAAACGGAGGCGTTGGGAATGAAGATACTTATCATCGAGGATGAGAGGCTTCTGGCAAATTCTCTGGTGGAGCTGCTGCGGGACAAGGGGTTTGACGCCGAGGCGGTATATGACGGCGAGTCCGGGACGGACTACGCGCTGACCGGAGTGTACGACCTGCTCATACTGGACGTGATGATGCCGGGAATGAACGGCCTTGAGGTGGCCAGGGCCGTGAGGGCGAAGCGGAACGCCACGCCCATCCTGATGCTGACGGCCAGAAGCGCCATTGAGGACAGGATCGCGGGGCTCAACGCCGGGGCGGACTACTATCTCACAAAGCCCTTTGATTCCAGAGAGCTTCTGGCCTGCGTCAACGCTCTTCTGCGGCGGCAGGGCAACGAGGTGGACGAACTGAGGCGCGGGAACACCGTGCTGGATCTGTCCTCCTCCACGCTCATATGCGGGGAGCGCCAGGTGCGGCTGTCGGCCAGGGAATTTGACGTGATGCGGGCGCTGATGCAGGCGGGGGAGCGGAACCTCAGCAAGGAGACGATCCTGGCCCGGGTCTGGGGCTTTGACTCCAACGCGGTGGAGAACCACGTGGAGGTGTACGCAGGCTTTCTGAGAAAGAAGCTGGCGGCTATAGGCTCGGACGTGGAGATCGTGTCCGTCCGGCGTCTCGGGTACCATCTGGAGGTGAAAAAACCGTGATCGGAAGGCTGAAAGCGAAATTCATCGTCATCAACATGGCCCTTGTGCTTACGGTCCTGCTTGTCATGTTCGGCCTGGTGTTCGGCATCACCAGCCGGGACCTGGAGCGGGAGAGCGTGGGCATGCTCAGAGCCGTGGCGGCGGAGCCGATGCGGATCTTCAGGCCCGGGGAGCGGCACGACAAGGTCCAGTTGCCGTATTTCGTGATCCAACTGACGCCAAACGGAGATCTGGCGGCGGTGGGGGGATATTTTGACCTGACCGACGAGAAAACACTTTGGGAGCTGCTGGAGGCGGCCAGGGCCGACGGGAAGGAGACGGGCGAGCTGCCTGAATACGGCTTCCGCTACTGCTTCGGCAGGAGCGTGTGGGGGGATTGCGTGGTTTTCGCGGATATGTCCAGCGAGCGTGCCACCCTTTCAAATCTCGTGAGAACGTGCCTCGTTATCGGGGGCGTCAGCCTGGCGGCGTTCCTGGTTATCAGCGTGTTTCTGGCCCGGTGGGCCGTGCGGCCTGTGGAGAGGGCGTGGGAGCAGCAGAGGCAGTTCGTGGCGGACGCCTCCCACGAGCTGAAAACGCCGCTGACGGTGATCCTCACAAACGCCGAGCTTTTGAAGGCCCACGCCGGAGACGGGGAAAACGTGAGCCGGTGCGCGGACAGCATACTCACCATGGCAAATCAGATGCGGGGCCTGGTGGGGAGCCTTTTGGATCTTGCCAGGGTGGAAAACGGCGCCGTCAGAAGGACCATGGAGCGGGTGGACCTGAGCGCCCTTGTGGAGGATGCCGTTCTGCCCTTTGAGCCTCTGTTCTTTGAGCGGGGACTGACGCTGGAGACCGAGGCGGAGCCGGGGATAAACGTAAACGGCAGCGCTCAGCATCTTCGGCAGACCGCGGAGATATTGCTGGACAACGCCCTGAAATACTCCGACACGCCGGGGACGGTGAAGGTGTCGCTCAGAAAGCAGGGCCGGCACTGCGTCCTCGGCGTGGCATCGCCGGGGGAGGAGATGTCGAAGCGGGAGCTTTCCGATATCTTCAAGCGCTTCTACCGGGCCGACCGGGCAAGGGCCATGAACGAGAGCTACGGCCTGGGCCTTGCCATCGCCCGTGAGATCGTCACGGAACACCGGGGAAGGATCTGGGCCGAGAGCCGGGACCGGGTCAACACGTTTCTCGTTGAGCTTCCCATACTGTAATACATTTTATGCTATTGGCATTATTTTAACGTGTTTATTTTTTGCCCCGCGTCAGAAATATCCCAACAATCGCGCCGATCAGAATAAACGGCGCGACTCTGACAAATGACCACTCCAACGCGTGAAACAGTACGCCAAGAACTGCGATTTCAGGGTCGCTGTAATCCCACCCCAGGTAAGGGCTTTTCATAAAATACAAGATCACAAAAGCCGCTATGATGGCGGCAC
>CANQSU010000035.1 GCA_947626585.1 uncultured Oscillospiraceae bacterium | reverse complement strand
AAATCTTTCGTCACCAGATACCGGAAGTGGTGTGACAAACACGGTTACAACTTCAGCCAGACCAAGGCTCTTGAGATCTACTCCGCCGCATGCGGCCATTTCAGCGTCATGCCAAAAACGGATACCGCGAAACTCTTAGTGGAGCAGGCTGTTTCTCAGCTCAGAGCCACGTCGTCAGCCTTAGCGACGCTTAGACAGGAGATGCTCGATCTGGCCTCCACACTCCCGGAGTTTCCCGTGGTGATGGATATGTTCGGCGTCGGCCACATCCTCGGTCCTCAGCTCATGGCCGAGATCGGCGACGTGCGCCGGTTCCAGTCCAAAAAAGCTCTGGTGGGCTTTGCCGGCATCGACCCTCCGCCCAACCAGTCCGGCAAATTCAACGCCAACAGCCGAAGTATCTCCAAGCGTGGATCTCCCTCCCTGCGCAGAACGCTCTTTCTGGTCATGGGCGTTTACCTTCAACGCGCTCACGCCGATGAGCCGGTCTACCAGTTTATGTGCCGGAAACGCGCCGAGGGCAAGCCCTACAAGGTCTACATGATGGCCTCCGCCAACAAGTTCCTCCGCGTCTACTATGCCACCGTCAAGGCGTATCTGGACAGGGTAGAGCAGGCAATAACTCCTACCCTTACATACACCCGCCCGGCCACCTTCTTTTTTTGACTGCTAAGTGGCTCGCGTTAGCATATCCTTTTTGCGGCGTGAATATTTTGAAACTTTTTCTTGACTTTTGTTAGCAGGTCTTATCTTAACAACGCAGTTCCTCTCGGCACAATGCCGATTTGGGGTAGGTTTTTTAACTTAATGACATTGCCCCGAGCAACGAGGAGTTTTCGTGTCAGGTGAGGAAAACGGTTCGCGCGAGGGCGAAAAAAGGCCGACGTGACGCGAAGATTTTAAGTTGATATTTGTGTCATGTCCACACCCGTTCCGCGCTGTTCGATCATCGAACAATCTCGGCCGCAAAGCCCCATAACCGATAAGCTCCCCCTATCTTGGACAGCCTGCCTTTTCGCTGTCCTCCTCAGGGGGAGCATATCAACCGTTAACCGGAGCTTTTTGCGTTGATTTTGAAATGCGCGGTCACATGACCTTCGCGCCCTTGAGTGCTTTCATGCGAAGGGCGTGGTCGAGAATGGCTTTCCTGATACGCAGGCTTGTAGGGGTGACCTCCAGAAGCTCGTCGTCCGCCAAAAACTCCAGGCACTGCTCAAGGCTCATGATCCTGGGCGGGACAAGGCGCAGGGCCTCGTCGGAGCCGGCGGCGCGCATGTTGGTCAGTTGCTTTTTCTTGCAGACGTTGACGGTGATGTCCTCGTCCTTGGGCGTCTCGCCCACGACCATACCGCCGTAGACCTGTACGCCGGGAGATACGAACATGACGCCCCTGTCCTGGACGCCGAAAATACCGTAGGCCACCGCCTCACCGGTCTCGGAGGCCACCAGGGAGCCGCTGCCCCGGCGGGAGAGGTCGCCCTTGAACTTATCGTACTTTTCAAAGACGGAACTCATGATGCCCTCGCCCCGGGTGTCGGTCAAAAACTCGTTGCGGTAGCCAAAAAGACCCCGGGAGGGGACGAAAAACGTCATCTTCATGCGGCTTCCGACAGGATTCATCTCCACGAACTCACCCCGGCGGGAGCTGAGCTTCTCAATGACGGCGCCCACGCTATCCTCAGGCACGTCCACGACGACCCGCTCGATGGGCTCACACCTCTCGCCGTCGATTTCCCGCATCAGCACGCGCGGGGGCGACACGGCGAACTCATAGCCCTCCCGGCGCATGGTCTCGATGAGGATGGAGAGGTGCATCTCGCCGCGGCCGGCCACGTTGAAGCTGTGGTCGGAGCCCTCCACCTCGCTGACCCTGAGGGATACATCCTTCATGGTCTCCCGGAAAAGCCTGTCCCTGAGCTGGCGGGAGGTAACGTACTTGCCCTCCTTTCCCGCGAAGGGGGAGTCGTTGACGGAGAAGGTCATCTCCATGGTGGGGGCGGAGATCTTCACAAAGGGCAGGGCCTCCGGCGCCTCGGGGGCGCAGATGGTATCGCCGATGGAGATGTCGGGTATACCGGAGAGTGCAATGATATTGCCGGAGCTGCTCTCGGCCACCGGCACTCTCGAAAGTCCGGAAAACTCGTAGAGACTCACGGCCTTGGCCCGCTTGGGGGCGGCGTCCGGGTCGTGGTAGTTCACGACCGCCAGCTCCTGGTTCTGCTTGATGGTGCCCCGCTCGATTCGCCCGATGGCGATGCGGCCCACGTAGTCGTTGTAGTCCAGGGACGAGACCAGCATCTGCAGCGGCTCACCGTCGTGGTCCTCGGGGGCGGGGATGTAGTCCACAATGGTGTCAAAGAGGGGCTTCAGATTGGTGCCCGGCACGTCGGCTGAGTAGCTGGCGGTGCCCTGACGGCCGGAGCAGAAAAGCATGGGGGAGTCGATCTGCTCATCGGTACAGCCAAGCTCGATGAGGAGTTCCAAAATCTCGTCCACCACCTCCAGCATCCGCTGGTCGGGGCGGTCGATCTTGTTGAGGACCACAATGACCCGGTGACCCAGCTCCAGGGCCTTGGAAAGCACGAAGCGCGTCTGGGGCATGGGTCCCTCGGCGGCATCCACTAAGAGGATAACGCCGTTGACCATCTTCAGAATACGCTCCACCTCCCCGCCGAAGTCGGCGTGGCCCGGGGTGTCCACGATGTTTATTTTGATATCCCCGTACTGTACGGCGGTGTTCTTGGCAAGGATCGTGATGCCGCGCTCACGCTCCAGATCGTTGGAGTCCAGGACCCTGTCCTGCACAGCCTGATTCTCACGGAAAACGCCGGACTGCTTGAGCATCTCGTCGACCAGCGTGGTCTTGCCGTGGTCCACGTGGGCGATAATGGCGACATTTCTGATATTTTTAACCATGGTAACACTTCTCTTTCGGTGTGCGGATCTGATACTTATATCCACTCAAAATCTTCCCCTCGCGCCGGCCTTTTTCTCGCCGCTCGGGGAAGGCTTTTAAATGGATATTAGCATGAAACATTTTCAACCGCTAAATTATACAACACAAAAAAGCCGCTTTTCAAGCGTATAAACAGAAAAGCGGCGTGGTATTTTAAGAAAAAATATGTGAAAAGTGCTTAGACCGGAGCGGGTTCCCTGTTGTGAAGCTCGTTCTCCACCCTCTCGCCGCTGAAAAACCGGCTCAGGTTGTCCACCGTTGTCTCCGCGATGGCCCGCAGCGCCTCGCTTGTCAAAAAGGCCTGGTGGCTGGTCACCAGCACGTTGGGCTGGCTCAGCAGGAGGTTCAGTGTGTCGTCGCGCATGACCTTGCTTGACACGTCCTCGTAAAAAATGTCCGCCTCCTCCTCATAGACGTCCAGGCCGGCGGCCCCCACCTTTCCGGATTTGACGTTGTCGAGCAGGGCCTCGGAGTCGATAAGCGCTCCTCGGGAGGTGTTGATGATGATGACGCCGTCGCGCATCTCGTGAAAGGCGGGACGGCCCAGCAGATGGTAGGTGGAGGGCGTCAGCGGACAGTGGAGGGAGATGACGTCGGACCGGCGGATCAGCTCGTCCAGCCGCACGTACTCGATACCCGCGCCCCATTTGGGTTCCAGGTCGTAGGCCAGCACATGGGCGCCGAAGCCCCGGGCGATGCCGGCAAAGCGCGTCCCCACCTTGCCGGTGCCCACCACTCCGATGATCTTGTGTTCCAGGTTCGTTCCCACCAGCCCCTCAAGACTGAAATTCCGCTCCCTGGTCCTCGTGAAGGCCCGGTGGGTCCGGCGGGTCAGGGTCAGCAGCAGCGCCATGGCGTGTTCGGCCACACTGGCCGGGGAGTAGGCCGGCACGCGAAAAACCCGGACGCCGTGCCTCTCGGCGGCGTTCAGATCCACGTTGTTAAAGCCCGCGCACCGGAGCGCCGCGGCCCTGACGCCTTTCTCCGAAAGACGCGCCAGGGTCTCTTCCCCCAGCTCGTCGTTGACAAAGACGCAGACGGCGGCGCAGTCCCCGGCCAGGACAGCCGTCTCGGGAGTCAGTCTGGTTTCCAGATACCGGATCTCAAGCCCCGCCTTGGGTGCCAATTGGTCAAAGTATGTCCTGTCATAGCTTTTTGCGTCAAAAAACGCGATTTTTTCCATTCCTCATACTCCCTTGTTAAGTTTTGGCCTCCATAGTATATCCATCCAAATTCCGGGCCATTCACCGCAAATAATAAGTTCAAAAAAACTGTGGAAAACCCGGCAAAAATGGTATATAATACCCTCAATGCGCCAAAAGCGTGAAATCAAATTACGCGGCAGCCAGCCGCGGGAAGGAAAGAATATGAAAAACAGCGAAAAAACCCTTGACATGATCGTAAATCTGTGCAAAAGCCGCGGCTTCATCTACGCCGGAAGCGAGATCTACGGCGGGCTTGCCAACTCCTGGGACTACGGCCCTCTGGGCGTGGAGTTCAAGAACAACGTGAAAAAGGCGTGGCTCAAGAAGTTTGTGCAGGAGAGTCCCTGGAACGTCGGCCTCGACGCCGCCATCCTCATGAACCCCCAGACCTGGGTCACCACCGGCCACGTCTCCAGCTTCTCCGATCCGCTTCTCGACTGCCGCTCCTGCAAGTCCCGCCACCGGGCGGATAAGCTCATCGGCGACGAGCACCCGGAGGTCAACACCGACGCCATGAGCTTTGACGAGATGGACAAGTTTATCGCGGAGCACGAGGACGTGATCTGCCCCGTGTGCGGCAAGCACGACTTCACCCCCATCCGCAAATTCAACCTGATGTTCAAGACGGCCATCGGCGTCACCGAGGATTCCTCCTCCACCTGCTATCTGCGGCCCGAGACGGCCCAGGGCATCTTTGTCAACTTCCCCAACATCCAGCGCACCACCCGCCGGAAGCTGCCCTTCGGCGTCTGCCAGGTGGGCAAGGCCTTCCGCAACGAGATCACCCCCGGCAACTTCACCTTCCGCACCAGGGAATTTGAGCAGATGGAGTGCGAGTTCTTCTGCAAGCCCGGCACCGACCTTGAGTGGTTCGCCTATTGGAAGAAATTCTGCATCGACTGGCTCAAGAGCCTTGGCCTCAAGGAGGAGAACATGCGTTACCGGGACCACGAGCCGGCGGAACTGGCCTTCTACTCCAAGGCCACCACGGATATCGAATACGCCTTCCCCTTCACCGACTGGGGCGAGCTGTGGGGCATCGCCGATCGGACCGATTACGACCTGGGCCGTCATCAGGAGGCCTCCGGCAAGGACCTGACATACTACGATCAGGAGACCAACGAACACTATATCCCCTACGTCATCGAGCCCAGTCTGGGCTGCGACCGGGTGGCCCTGGCGTTTTTGTGCGAGGCCTACGACGAGGAGCATTTAGTGGACGCCAAGGGCAAGGAGGACGTGCGCGTGGTGCTTCGTCTCCACCCGTTCCTGGCCCCCTTCAAGTGCGCCGTCCTGCCCCTCTCCAGGAAGCTCTCCGAGAAGGCCATGGAGATCAGGAACGAGCTGGCCCGCTCCTTCATGGTGGACTTTGACGACGCCGGTTCCATCGGCAAGCGCTACCGCCGGGAGGACGAGATCGGCACTCCCTTCTGCGTCACCTACGATTTCGACTCCGAGACGGACAACCGCGTCACCGTCCGGGAGCGGGACACCATGGAGCAGGTACGCATCCCCATTTCCGAGCTGGAAGCCTATATCGCCGAGCGGGTGAAATTCTGAACCATGAAGCTTTTTGATGCCATCTGGTATAACGGCGGCAAGGGGCCGTCCGACGGCAACAACTACTGGCGGCGCTATACCGGGGCGCACTATACGTATGTGGCCGTCCTTCTTGTGATTTTCAGCGTTTGGCTGGGGCTTTTCACCACGGCGCTTCTGAACGGCTCCGGCGTGGAAGAGGCCGCCTGCCTCCCCCTCGTTGAAACCCAATGGTTCCTGCTCCACGGCTTTGTTCTGGCGCTGGTCTTCTGCCTTTACTTCGCCACGGGCCGGGCGTGGATCGCCTCTCTCGCGGTCTCGGCCCCTGTGATCGTCTGCGCCCTCGTCCTGCGTTCGGAGATCGGCGCCCACACCGGTCAGCTCCCACGCTTCATGCCGCCGTCCGTTGAGGAGACGATCCTCATCGTTGTGACGGTGGTCCTCTGCCCCGCCATTCTCGCCCTTTCAGCCCGTGGACACATCAGAAACGGCAAGGCGCGCCTCGCCGGCGCCCTTGTCTCCGCCGTCATCGCCGCCGGAGCGGCGGCGATGGTGGTCGAACTCCGGGTGTGACGCCATGGAGACGGGAAAACAGTTTGTAAAGTGGCTCCGTCCCGCCGGATGCGCGGCGGTACTTATACTGACCGTCCTCGCCACCGTCCTGCTCTTCACCGCCAAGGGTGCGCCGGTGGAGGGGTATGAGCCGGCGGAGAGCGCGGAATACTACGCCGGGCATGTGGACGAGCTTTTGACGGAGATTGAAAATGACCTTCTCCCCAGACTCGACGCCCCCGGCGTGGAGCTTGCGCTTTCCGACGGCGTCATCGCCGTCACCGGGCCTAAGCAGGCGCTCCACACCGTGCGTCTGGCCATCATCCACTACTTTGACAAGGATCTCTTTGAATTTACGGAGGTACCGGAATGAAGGACGGATTCATCAAGGTCGCCGCCGCCACGCCGAAGATCCGCGTGGCCGACTGCGAATATAACGCCGGGGAGATCGTCAGGCTCTGCCGTGAGGCGGCCTCCCTCGGGGTGAAGATACTTGTATTCCCGGAGCTTTGCGTCACCGGCTACACCTGCGGGGACCTCTTTTTGCAGGACACGCTCATTGACGCCGCCATGAGCGCCCTTATCCGGATAGCTGACGAGACGCGGGATTTAGATATGCTCATCGCCGTGGGATGCCCTGTGCGGGACTCCCGGATGGGCAAGCTGTATAACTGCGCCGCTATATTGAACCGGGGCAAGCTTTTGGGCTTTCACCCGAAAATGAATATCCCCAACTACGGCGAGTTTTACGAGCAGCGCTGGTTCAACGCCGGGGGCGACGGCTGGACCGGAGACGTGAACTTCCCGGACCGGCGCTTTGAGGGCCTAATTTGCGCTGACGGCTGCTTTTACTGCCGGGATTGCCCCGACCTTGCCGTGGGCGTGGAGATATGCGAGGACCTGTGGGCGGCGGACCCGCCCTCCACGGGCCTTGCCCGGACGGGGGCGTCGGTAATTTTGAACCTCTCCGCCTCAAATGAGCTGGTGGGCAAGGTGGCCTACCGCCGGGAGCTGGTGAAAAACCAGTCCGCCCGCCTCCACTGCGCCTACATCTACGCCGACGCCGGGGAGGGGGAGAGTACCACCGACCTCGTCTTTGCGGGACACAATATGATAGCCGAGAACGGCACCATCCTGGCGGAGAGCCGCTTCAAAACGGGCCTCACGGTCTCGGAGATAGACATTCAGCGCCTTATGTATGACCGCCGCCGCAACACTACATTCACCCCAAAAAAGCTCGCCGACGGGTTTTGGCGCGCCGCCTTTGATTTGAATATCACCGAGACCGCCCTCACCCGTATAGTTGCCAAAAACCCCTTTGTCCCCGCAAGTCGCGACGAGCGTACCGAGCGGTGCGGGGAGATTTTCGCCATCCAGACCCAGGGCCTGAAAAAACGCATGGAGCATATCGGCGCGAAAAAGCTGGTGGTGGGCGTCTCCGGCGGGCTGGATTCCACCCTGGCCATGCTTGTCTCCTCCATGGCGGTGCGTCAGCTTGGCCTGTCCTCCGGCGCGCTCGTCGCTGTCACCATGCCCTGCTTCGGCACCACGCGGCGCACAAAATCCAACGCTATGGTTTTGGCCGAAAAGCTCGGCGCGGAGCTGCGGGTCGTCGATATCACGGCCTCCGTCCGTCAGCACTTCACGGATATCGGCCACGACGAGAACGACCACTCCGTGACCTACGAAAACGCTCAGGCCCGGGAGCGCACCCAGGTCATCATGGATATCGCCAACTCCCTGGGCGGCATAGTTGTGGGCACCGGGGACCTCTCCGAGCTGGCCCTGGGTTGGGCCACCTACAACGGCGACCATATGAGCATGTACGGCGTCAACGCCGGGGTCCCCAAGACACTTGTACGCTACGTGGTGGGCTGGTACGCCGACACCTGCGACGATCCCGGGCTTTCCGGTGTTCTCAACGACATTCTGGCCACCCCCGTCTCCCCGGAGCTTCTTCCGGCGGAAAACGGCGAGATCAGCCAAAAGACAGAGGATCTGGTGGGCCCCTACGAGCTTCACGACTTCTTCCTCTATTACTTCGTCCGGTGGGGGATGAATCCCGCAAAAATCTACCGTCTCGCCAAATACGCCTTCGCGGGGACCTACGACGACGCGACGATTTTGAAGTGGCTCCGCACCTTCGTCCACCGCTTCTTCACCCAGCAGTTCAAGCGCTCCTGCCTGCCCGACGGACCCAAGGTGGGTTCCGTGGCCCTGTCCCCCCGGGGCGACTGGCGTATGCCCTCGGACGCCGTTTCAACGGCGTGGCTGGATGAATTGGAGAACCTGACATGAGCGACCTCATCGCGGCGATCGCCACCGGTTCGGTCCGGTCGGCGATCGGCATCATCCGTCTGTCCGGCGAGGGCGCGATCGATTGCGCCGACCGTGTTTTTCACGCCAGATCCGGGCAAAAAATGTCCGATGCCCCCTCGGGCAGGCTCGTCTACGGCGAGATCCGCGACAATTCCGGCGCGCTTCTGGACACGGCCCTCTGCACCGTCTCCCGCGCCCCCCGCTCCTACACCGGGGAGGACACGGCGGAGCTTCAGTGCCACGGCTCCCCTACGGCGCTTGGCGCGATTTTGACCGAATTATTCCGCGCGGGCGCCCGTCAGGCCCTGCCCGGCGAGTTCACGAAGCGGGCCTTCCTGAACGGCAAGCTGGACCTGACCCAGGCCGAGGCGGTCATCGACCTCATCGACGCGGACACCGCCCAGGCGGCGAAAAACGCGGCGGGACAGCTGGGCGGCGCGGTGACGCGCAGGACCGACGCCGTGTACACGGAGCTTCTGGACATGGTCGCCCACTTCCACGCGGTGGTGGACTGGCCGGATGAGGACATCGAGGATTTTCAGCTTGAAAATTACCTCTCCACCCTTGAAAAGTCCGAAGATGCCCTCTCCGCCCTTCTGGACACCTTCGACCGGGGCAGGATCCTGCGCGACGGCGTGCGCACCGCTATCGTGGGCCGTCCCAACGTGGGAAAATCCTCCCTTCTCAACGCCCTTCTGGGCTTTGACCGGGCCATCGTCGCCGACCTCCCCGGCACCACACGGGACACGGTGGAGGAGACATGTGTCCTTGGCGGCATAAAGCTGCGCCTCATCGACACCGCCGGCATCCGGGGTACATCGGACGCGGTGGAAAAGCTCGGCGTGGAGCGCAGTCTGTCCGCCATGGGCTCGGCTCGGCTCATCCTGGCCGTACTGGATTCGTCGGAGGCTCTCAGCGCCGTGGACGCCGATATCATCAAAAAAGCCGCGGCCACGGCGCCCACGGTCATCGTCCTCAACAAATCCGACCTGCCCCAAAGGCTGAGTCCTTCCTCTCTGCCCGCCGGAATACCATGGGCGGCGGTCTGCGCCAAAACGGGCGAGGGCCTTTCGGAGCTTTCAAGGCGGGCGTCCGCCCTTCTCCCCTCCGTCCCCGACGCGCCCGCCGGAGAGATCTTGACCAACGCCCGTCAGGCCGGCGAGGTGTCCTCCGCGCTGGACTCCCTCCGCGCCGCCAGATCGGCCCTTTCAGACGGCATGACCCCCGACGCGGTCCTGACGGAGATAGAGGCGGCCCTCACCTCCCTGGGCCGCCTGACCGGCAAGGCGCTGGCCTCCGATGTGACAGACAGGATATTCCAACGTTTCTGTGTGGGCAAATAGGAATCGCCTCCGGGCGGCGTTGTTTTGTCCCCTCACGCCGGGGCGGAGAGGAACCTCGTCCTGTGGGGCTGTGACCTGAGGGTATACCCCCGGGCGATCATGATATCTCCCTTCAGCGCCACCAGATTCACGTCCGTCTCCATAGCCGCGGCGATGGAGGCGGTGTCCCACCCGCGGCCGGCGTATTCCAAAAATTCCTCGTCCGGCAGCAGAAGCTGGGCGGCAAAGACGTTGGCCTCGCACTCCATCTTCCCCGCGTTCAGAGCAAAGAGGTCATACTCCTGAAACCCGCCCCGCTCCTCGGCCTCCTTTCGGTGGAGGATGTGGTGGCCCAGCTCATGGGCCATCACGATGCGCTCCATGTTGGGGTCCAAATCGTCCTTTATGAATATGAAGGGCACCCGCATGATGACGGTGTACGCCCCTTTCTGGGCGGCAAAGGGCCTGGCCAGGATCTCCACCCCCAGCTCCCGCGCCAGTCTGCGCGGGTCCCGCTCGCCGGAAAAGCGCACCAGCGCGTCGGCCCGTTTGGCTGTCTCAACCTTGTCGATCCGCATGTCACTTACCCGAATACTTTCTGTTGCGCTCCTTGGCGATCCAGTAGGCCTCCTGGATGGCGCGGAGCATCTCGTCCTTGTCCTCGTCGGCAAGCTCCCCGCCGGCGAAGAGCGCCGTGGCCTCGGAAACCAGCCTCTGTGCCTGGGCGCGGCCCCGGGGGCCGTACTTCTCCCCAGCCTGGGCCACAAAATCCTCGTCCTCCGTCAGGAGATAGTTCACATCACACCCAAAAAGCTCCGCCAGGCGGGCGTATATCTCCCGGTTTCTCGGATAGATCCCCTCCTGCTCGTAGGAGCCGTAGGCCCGCCGGGAGATCCCCGCTGCCTTGGCCGCCTGCTCCTGGGATATTTTTTTCTGGACCCTTAGGGTCCTTATTTTTTCGCCAAATTTCATGCCGTCGCCTCCTTTGGGCAATTTTACTTCTCCTTTTTCCCGCTTTCCCTCTTGACAAGCGAAGTCTGATCGCCTATAATGGGCTTGCGGATGGGAAGTCCTTTTGCCATATTATACGCCGTACTTCCCATCCTGTCAAGAGGCGATTTGCGTTATTGTGTACCTTTTTCGGACACATTAGGCGTTATACTGTCCTTGAAGGCAGGATCGAGAGGTGGGAGCCCATGTTCATCTGCATCGATTTGAAATCCTTCTACGCCTCGGTGGAGTGCGTGGAACGGGGGTTAGACCCCTTGAAGGCGCGGCTTGTGGTGGCGGACGAGGAGCGGACGGACAAGACCATCTGCCTTGCCGTCTCCCCGGCGCTGAAGGCCTGCGGCGTGCCGGCCCGGCCCCGGCTTTTCGAGGTCTACGAGAAGCTCCGGGAGGTCAGGGCCCGCACCGGCGAGGACATAGACTTCGTCGTGGCGCGGCCCCGGATGGCGCTCTATGTGGAGACCTCGGCGAAGATCTACGCCACATACCTCAAATATGTTGCCCCGGAGGACATACACGTCTACTCCATTGACGAGGTGTTCATCGACGCCGCCAAGTACCTGAAGCCCATGCGGACGACGGCCCATGAGCTGGCGGTGACCATGATCCGGGACGTGCTGCGCACCACCGGCATCACCGCTACAGCGGGCATCGGGACCAATCTGTATCTGGCCAAGATCGCCATGGACATCGTGGCCAAGAAGGCGAAGCCCGACCGGGACGGGGTGCGGATCGCGGACCTCGACGAGCCCGGTTACCGCAGGCTTCTCTGGGACCACCGGCCCATCACGGATTTCTGGATGGTGGCCGGCGGCGTCTCCGCGCGGCTGGCCGGCCTCGGGGTCTTCACCATGGGGGACCTGGCCCGCCTGAGCCTCCGTGACGAGGACGTCCTGTTCCGCGCATTCGGTGTGGACGCGGAGCTTCTCATCGATCACGCCTGGGGTGAGGAGAGCTGCACCATGGCGGACATCAAGGCCTACCGCCCCACGGACCGGTCCCGCAGCTCGGGCCAGGTGCTGTCCCGCCCTTACAATTTCGACGAGGCCCGGATCATCGTCCGGGAGATGGCCGAGGAGCTGGCGCTGGATCTGACCGACAAGGGCCTTATCGCGGAGGCCGTGGTCCTGCACGTCGGCTACGACCGGGAAAACGGCTCCTGGGGCGGCGCCGTCAAGTCCGACCGCTACGGCCGGCGCGTCCCCGTCTCCGCCCACGGCACCCAGCCCCTGGGCACGCCCACGGACGCCCTGTCGCGCGTCGCGGGCGCCGCGCTGGAGCTTTTCGACCGGATAGTCAACCGGGAGCTGACGGTGCGGCGGGTCAACATCACCGCCATACGCCTCTCCGACGCGGCCGGGAGGACGGAGCAGCTCGACCTGTTTTGCGACCATGAGCGGGATCTGCGGGAGAGCGCCCTGCAAAGGTGCATACTGGACGTGCATCATAAATACGGTAAAAACGCCCTTTTGAAGGGACATGATTTTTTGGAAGGGGCCACCGCCAGAGAGCGGCACGGCCAGATAGGAGGACACAGAAAATGAACAGCTATCAGGACATCATCAACGCCCGGCGCAGCAGCCGCTATCCCAAAATGGCCCGTGCCGACAGGGCCAAGATTTTCGCGCCCTTCTCCGCCCTCCGGGGCCTTGACGACTCCCTGGCGGCGTGGGAGCTTCGTCTCATACCCCGCCCGGAGCTCCCCACGGACCGCGCCGAGCTTCTGGACCGGCGTCTCCACTCCTTCCGCCGGGGCGACCCCGTCACCGTCACCTGGTTCGACGCCCAAAAAACCGAAAACGGCACGGAGCTGGGCCGCTATCGCGTCACCAGCGGCGAGTACATCGCCAGCCACCCGGCCTCCGGCATCCTGCTTCTTACAAATGCCAAAATTGAGACACGCAACATCGTGGACGTGGGAAGCAGGTGAGTACGGCCGCCGGGAGCCGGCCCGCGCCGCTCCGTTTCCCAACAAGTTGAGGCCGCCCGATTTTTGCTTAACCGTCTTCCCATACCGTCCCTAAGGGTGTATAATACTGAAAAACCTCCCGAAAGGACGAAAACCCATGAGAAAATGGACCAGAGCCCTTTACCAGCCAAATCTCCCCCTGACTCCCGCCGGATTTGTGACGGGATCAAAGGAGCATCGTGCGCTCAGCCGCCGGGCCGCCCGGGAGGGGGCGGTACTGCTCAAAAACGACAACGGCCTTCTCCCTCTCTCCCCCGACGCCCCCATCGCCCTCTTCGGCAAGGGGTGCGCGGATTACGTCAAGGGCGGCGGAGGAAGCGGCGACGTGACGGCGGCCTATGTCCACAACATCATCGACGGCCTCCGCGCCCTGAACGCCCGCGTCTTTGAGCCTCTTTGCGGCTTTTATCTGGAATACACGGCCGCGGAGTACCAAAAGGGCCGGCTCCCCGGCATGATAGCCGAGCCGGAGGTGCCGGACGAGCTTTTCTCCGCCGCCCGAAGGTTTACCGACACCGCCGTCGTCGTTCTCTCCCGCTTCTCCGGCGAGGGGTGGGACAGGTCCGACGTGGAATTTGCGGATCCCGGGCATCCGGAGGTGGATGAAAACTCCCTGCCCCGCCAGGTGGGAAGGCTTTTTCCCCACAGCGACTGGTATCTGTCGGACGCCGAGAGGGCGCTTTTGGAACGCGTCTGCGCCGCCTTCCCCAGGGCAGCCGTGGTGCTGAACGTGGGCGGCGGCATGGACGTGAGCCTTTTCCATGACGACGGGAGGGTCTCCTCGCTCCTGCTGGCCTATCAGGGGGGCATGGAGGGCGGCGACGCCATAGCCGAGCTTCTTTTGGGGCTGGACTCCCCCTCCGGCAAGCTGCCCGACACCCTGGCCCGGGACCTTGCCGACTACCCCTCCACCGCCGACTTCCACAAGTCCCCGTGGTTTGTGGAGTACACAGAAGACGTGTACATGGGCTATCGGTATTTCGAGACGGTCCCCGGCGCGTCGGAAAAGGTAGTCTACCCCTTCGGCTTTGGCCTGAGCTACACGAGCTTTGATATCTCCCCCGTCTCCGTCTCCGAGGGAAACGGCCTCATCACCGTGACAGTCAGGATCACCAACACCGGCGCCCGTCCGGGCCGGGAGGTGGCGGAGCTTTATTTTGAGGCGCCCCAGGGGCGGATCTTAAAGCCACGGCGCGTTTTGGCGGCTTTTCAAAAGACGGGGCCGCTTGCCCCGGGAGAAAGCGAGACGGTCACCCTCTCCTTCCCGACGACCCAGATGGCATCCTTTGACGACGTGGGCCATATCGAGCGTTCGGCCTGGGTTATGGAGAGGGGACGGTATAAGCTCTGCCTGGGCGGCTCTGTCCGGGATGCCGAGCCGCTGGATTTCGTCTTTGAGCTTGACCGGGACATGGTGACCGCGCGCGTCTCCGACTCCCTGGCCCCCTCGCGGCTGGAAAGCCGCCTTCGGGCCGACGGCACGTATGAGCCGGCGCCACGGGGCGTCGATCACGACCCCAACGAGAGCATTCTCCCCCGCCTGCCCGACGGGGCCGACGGGGCCGTCCACCCCGCCATACGCGGCAGGGACAGATTTCCCCTGGATCACCCCTTCACGGGACGCCCCCTCTCGGACGTGGCCGAGGGCCGGACGACGCTGGACGGCTTCATGGCTCAGCTTTCCGATGACGACCTCATCCACCTGCTCGGCGGGCAGCCCAACGTCTCGGTGTGCAACACCTTCGGCATAGGCAACCTCCCCGAGTACGGCGTGCCCAATTTGTCCACCGCCGACGGCCCCGCCGGGCTGAGGCTGGCGCCCGAGACGGGCCTCACCGCCACCGCCTTCCCCTGCTCCACCCTCCTGGCCGCCAGCTGGGACGCGGACCTTGTCCGCGCCGTCGGCACCGCCGCCGCGGAGGAGGTCAAGGAGAACAACATCTCCGTCTGGCTGGCTCCGGCGGTGAACCTCCACCGGAGCCCTCTGTGCGGGCGGAACTTCGAGTATTGGTCCGAGGACCCGCTTCTCACCGGCAGGCTGGCCGCCTCCATGGTCCGGGGCATCCAGTCCCGGAATGTGGCGGCCACGGTCAAGCACTTCGCCTGCAACGGCAAGGAAACGAACAGGCGGGACTCCGACTCCCGCCTCTCCCAGCGGGCGCTGAGGGAGCTTTACCTCAAAAGCTTTGAGATCATCGTCAGGGAGGGCGAACCCTGGGCGGTCATGTCCTCCTACAACATCATAAACGGCCGGAGAACGTCGGAGAGCCGGGAGCTTCTCACCGACATTCTCCGGGGCGACTGGGGCTACACCGGGCTTGTGATGACCGACTGGTGGACGCGAGGCGAGCATTACAAGGAGATCCTTGCCGGGAACGACCTGAAGATGGCCACCGGCTGGCCCGAGCGCGTCAGGGCTGCCATGGAGAAGGGCGCGGTGACGCGCCGGGATCTGGAGGTCTGCGCAAGGCGCGTTTTAGAGCTTATTTTGAAAATCGACTGACGCGGCGGGACCGGGGACGGGCCCGCACGGTGTCCGCCCCCGTGGGAACAAGATCGAAGAGAGCTGTCAAAGGAGGAACCATGTACCGACTTTTTATCGTGGAGGACGACCCCGACATCGCCTCGTCCGTGGCCGCGCTGGCGGTTTCCTGGGGGATGGAGGCCCGGACCGTCCGGGATTTTCGGAGAGTCGTCGGGGAATTTGAGGAATTTGACCCCCATATCGTCCTTCTGGACATCTCCCTGCCCTTCTTTGACGGCTACCATTGGTGCCGGGAGCTGCGGCGCGGCTCCAAAGTGCCTATCGTGTTCATCTCCTCGGCCTCGGACAACATGAACATCGTCATGGCCATGAACATGGGCGCCGACGACTTCATTGCCAAGCCCTTTGACTCCTCGGTGCTGATGGCCAAGCTCCAGGCTCTCCTGCGCCGCGCCTATGACTTCGCGCCGCCCGCGCCTCTGCTGGAGCATCGGGGCGCGGCCCTCAACGCCGCCGACGGGACCCTGACCGTGAACGGCGAGCATGTGGACCTGACAAAAAACGAGTTTCGGATATTGCTTACGCTCATGGAGAGCCGAGGGCAGATCGTCAGCCGTGAAAAGCTCATGGAGCGGCTGTGGAGGACCCGGCAGTTCGTGGACGAGAATACCCTGACCGTCAACATCAACCGCCTGCGTCGGAAGCTGGACGCCGTGGGTCTTCCCGGATTCATCGCCACAAGGGTGGGTCTGGGCTACATTGTGGAGTGAGAAAATGGATTTTTTGAGGGAATATCTGAAGGAGCTGCGCCGTCCGGCTCTGGTCTTTTTCGCCTTTGCCGCCATATTTGCCGTGAGCTTTGCTCTTTACCATTTGCCGCTGATGGCGGTGCTTTACCCCGCCATGCTCTGCGCGGCGGCCGGCGCGACGCTTCTTTTTATCGATTTTGTCCGGAAAAGGCGGAAATACCGTGAGCTTTCGCGCCTTGCCGCCCTCCCTTATTCCGAGATCGTCCGTCTGCCCGAGTCGGAGAGTACGGCGGAGACCGGGTATCAGGCGGTGATACGCGCCCTCACGGCCGGCGCCGCCCAGAGAGAGGCCGAGGCGGTCCGGCGCTTCCGGGAAACGGTGGATTACTACACCGTCTGGGCCCACCAGATCAAGACGCCCATCACCGGCATGAATCTGGCGCTGGAGGGCGAGGACACCCCTCTGGCACGCCGGCTTAGGGCGGGACTTCTTCAGATCCGGCAGTATGTGGACATGGTGCTGACCTATCTGCGTCTGGACTCCGAGTCCACCGACTATGTTTTCCGGGAGCAAGCCCTTTCGGATATCGTGGACGAGGCCCTGTCCCAATTCGCCCCGGAGTTCATCGACAGGAGGCTGACGCTGGACTATGCCCCCTCGGATTTCACCGTGGTTACGGACGGGAAGTGGCTCTCTTTCGTCATCGAACAGCTTCTCTCCAACGCCCTCAAGTACACAAAGGAGGGCGGCATCCGTATCTTCACGGAGGGGCCCCAGACCCTGCGCATCTCGGACACGGGCATCGGCATCGATCCGGCCGATCTCCCCCGGGTCTTTGAAAAGGGCTACACCGGCGCGGGCGGGCATCGGGACAGCCGCTCCAGCGGGATCGGCCTCTATCTGGTCAAGCGCGTTTGCGACGAGCTGGGGATCGGGATCGGCATTTCGTCCTCCCCCGGCGTTGGGACGACCGTGAGCCTCGATTTTTCACAGTACGATTTGAAAGCCGAGTAATCTTGCGAAAAAGAGTGACCTTACAAAAATGTAAGCTTTCAGGCGGGAAATGTAAGCCGTTTCGATGGCGGCGCGTTTCCCGCCCGACTATAATAAAGCCATACTCTCAAAGGAGGCTTTATACGCATGAGTATTTTGGAGGTCAAAAATCTCCGCAAGGTCTACGCCTCCCGCCTGGGCGGGAACCGGGTGGAGGCGCTGCGGGACGTGAGCTTTACCGTGGAGCGGGGGGAATACGTGGCCATCATGGGCGAATCCGGCTCCGGCAAGACAACCCTTCTCAACATCCTGGCGGCCCTGGACAAGCCCACCGGCGGCACGGTGCTCCTGGACGGGAAAGATCTGAAGGAGGTCCGGGAGGCGGCCGTCGCCTCCTTCCGCCGGGACAACCTGGGCTTCGTGTTCCAGGACTTCAACCTGCTGGACACCTTCACCCTGGAGGACAACATCTACCTCCCGCTGGTGCTGGCGGGAAAGCGCTATGAGGAGATGCGCGGCCGCCTGACGCCCATCGCCGCCCGGCTGGAGATCTCCGATCTTCTGAAAAAATACCCCTATGAGGTGTCCGGCGGCCAGAAGCAGCGGGCCGCCGTGGCCCGGGCCATGATCACGGATCCCAAGCTCCTGCTGGCCGACGAGCCCACCGGCGCGCTGGACTCCCGGGCCTCCGACGAGCTGCTGCGCCTCTTCGCCGAGATCAACGCCCGGGGCCAGACCATCGTCATGGTCACCCACTCGGTCAAGGCGGCCTCCTCCGCGGGCCGGGTGCTGTTCATCAAGGACGGGGAGGTCTTCCACCAGCTCTACCGGGGGAACGACACCGACGAGCTTCTCTACCAGAAGATCTCCGACACCCTGACCCTCATAGCCACGGGAGGGCGGAGACAATGAAGCTTGGATTTTACCCCCGCCTCGCCGCCGACGGCATCCGGAAAAACAGGCGCATGTACCTGCCCTACATCCTCACCTGCGTGGGCATGGTGATGATGTTCTACATCATCCTGTATCTGGCGGTCAGCCCCTCCCTGGACGCGGTGAAGGGGGCGGATACCCTGCGGGAGATCTTCGCCCTGGGCAGCTGGGTCATCGCCGTTTTCTCCGCCATTTTCCTCTTTTACACCAACTCCTTCCTGATGCGCCGCCGGAAAAAGGAATTCGGCCTTTACAACATCCTGGGCATGGGCAAGGGCAACATCGCCCGGATCCTCCTCTGGGAGACCGTCTGGACCGCCATTCTCTCCATCGGCTTCGGCCTCTTCGCGGGGATCGCCCTCTCAAAGCTGGCCGAGCTGGGGCTGGTCAACGTGATGCGCGGGGAGGTCACCTTCGATCTGACCGTCTCCCATGTCTCCATCGTCCGCACGGCGGAGGTCTTCGGCGTCATCTTCGTCCTGCTGCTCTTAAATTCCATCCGCCAGGTGCGCTTCGCCAGCGCCGTCTCCCTGCTGCGCAGTGAGAACGCGGGGGAAAAGCCGCCCCGGAGCAATCTGCTTTTAGGGGCCGCCGGCCTTCTCCTGCTGGCCGCCGCCTACACCCTGGCCGTCGCCATCAAAGATCCCCTGGCGGCGCTCCTCTGGTTCTTCGTGGCGGTGCTCATGGTCATCGTCGGC
Organism: uncultured Oscillospiraceae bacterium; assembly: GCA_947626585.1. Classification (GTDB taxonomy): domain Bacteria; phylum Bacillota; class Clostridia; order Oscillospirales; family Oscillospiraceae; genus RUG626. The sequence continues at coordinate 2,602 of CANQSU010000035.1, read as the reverse complement.
ACCTATCTTGTGATGATCGCCGGCTCCGTCCTCTTCTGCCGGCTTTTGCAGAGGAAAAAGAGCTACTACTATCAGGCCGGCCACTTCGTCTCCGTCTCCTCCATGGTCTACCGCATGAAGCGCAACGGCGCGGGCCTGGCGTCCATCTGCGTCCTGGCCACCATGGTGCTGGTGATGATCTCCTCCACCACCTGCCTCTACTTCGGGGAGGAGGCCTCCGTCTCCCAGCGGTACCCCCGGGAGCTGAGCCTCACCGCCACCTTTACGGACGAGCGCGACTCCTCCGGGGAACGGATCCGCCCCCTCCGGGAGGCCATTGAGTCCATCGCCGAAAGCCACGGGGCGGAGCTTTCCGACGTCTGCGATTACCGCTATCTGAATGTCTCCGGACTTCTTACCGGGGACGGTCAGGTGGAGACGGATCCGGACAGGATGGACAGCTTCAGCGCCTCCGCCCTGGGGAACATCACCACCTTCTGCTTCATCCCCCTGGCCGACTACGACGCCATGACCGGGGAAGCCCACACCCTCGAGGACGGAGAGGCCCTGATCTACACCTACCGGACCTCCTTTGACGGCGACAGTATCACCTTCAAGCGGGGGCTGACCCTGCACCTCGCGGGGACGGCGGACAAATTTCCGGGAAGCGGCTCGGCGGCCATGGACGTGGTGCCCACCGTGTTCCTCATCGTGCCGGATATCTACGCCGCCATGGAAAAGCTTGTGGAGGGGATGTCGGAGGAGACAGAGCAGTACCTGGTCATGCGCTGGCTCTTCCAGTTCGACACCGGCCTGGACGCCGAGGGGCAGAAAACGCTCTGTAAGGAATTCCGGGCGAAGCTTCGCGACGGCGGGGAACAGCTGATCCATTTCGAAGGGGTGACCGTGGGCTCCATCGAGTGCCGGGAGCTGGAGAAGGAGCAGTTTTTCAGCCTCTACGGTTCCCTCTTTTACCTGGGCGTCATCCTCAGCCTCGTCTTTATCCTGGCCGCCGTACTGATCATCTACTACAAGCAGATCTCCGAGGGCTACGAGGATCAGGCCCGGTTTGATATCATGATGAAGGTAGGTATGACAAAGCGGGAGATCCGAAAAAGCATCAACTCTCAGCTGCTGACGGTGTTTTTCCTGCCCCTTCTCTTCGCCGCCATGCACATCTGCTTCGCTTTCCCCATCATCGAGAAGCTGCTGCGGCTGTTCGGCCTGAACAACGTGTCTCTCTTCGCCCTGACCACGGCCCTGAGCGTGGCGGTGTTCACCGTTTTCTATGCCGTCGTCTACCGTCTGACCTCCAACGCCTACTACAACATTGTCAGCGGCGCCAGGGAGGCCCGCTAAAACCGTCGAAAAAGGCCGCTCCTTATTTTTTCTCCATTTTTATCCGTTTTGATGCTTTTTGCTGTCCGTTTTTATTCCGCCCCGGTCTACCATTGGCGCCGTACCGATATTTTGCGGAGACGGAGGGCGGCGGAGTATGGAGATCGTAACGGATGGCAAGGGACTTGCGCGGGCCGGGGCCTTTGCGGCCGGGCTTCGCGGGGCCCACTTCATGCAGACGCCCATGTGGGCGGAGGTGAAGGGGGCGTGGAAAAGCGAGACGATCCTGGCGGAGGACACCGGCGGCAATGTCACCGGTGTCATGAGTCTGCTCATACGGCGGGTGCCGGTGTTCGGGAACGTCATCTACTGTCCCCGGGGCCCGGTATGTGAGCGCTTTGACCGGGACACCCTGGCGCAGCTCACCGCCGGGGCGTGGGAGATGATCCGGAAGTACCGCGCCGCCGGCATCCACGCCGAGCCGGACATCCGGGAGGACGACGCGGCGCGTCTTTTCCTCCTGGAGAGCCTCGGCTGGCATCGCCGTCCCTGCCGGGACGTGTACGACACGGTCCAGCCCCGCTCCCTCTTTCGCCTCGACCTTCGGGGCAAAAGTGAGGACCAGGTCCTGGCCGGCTTTCACAAGAAGCTCCGCTACAACATACGCCTCGCTCAGCGCCGGGGCGTTGAGATCACGGAGGGCGGCCGGGACGATCTTCCCGTCCTGTCCCGCCTCATGGCCGTCACCGCCCGCCGGGACGGCTTTCGGGGAAGGCCGCCCGAGTATTTTCCACGCCTGTGGGACGCGCTGGGACCCGGGCATTTGACGCTTCTTCTGGCAAAGGCCGGCGGCGAGACCGCCGCCGCGGGGCTGTTTGTCCACTTTAGCGGCAGGACCTGGTATCTCTACGGGGCCAGCGCCGACGAGCATCGGTCGGATATGCCCTGCCACCTCTTGCACTGGGAGGCCATACGCCGTGCCCTGGCCCGGGGTGACGACATCTACGACCTGCGTGGCTTTCTGGAGCGGGAGGATGACTCCTGCGGTCTCTACCGCTTCAAGCGCCAGTTCGGCGCCGAGCTTGTCCGTCTGGCCGGCGAGGTATGCCTGACCGCCTCCCCCATCCGTTACGACCTCCTGCGCGCCGCGGAGCGAAGCTGCCTGAAGCTCGCGCCGAAAATAAAAAAATAAGCCTGGGACCGGCGCGTTGGACCGCACCCACGCCCACAGACGCAAAAATAAACCACCTATCGTAGAATATTGAAGGATTACGCGGCCTTGCTC
>CANQSU010000034.1 GCA_947626585.1 uncultured Oscillospiraceae bacterium | reverse complement strand
CCTGAGCCCCCACACCATCCAATCCCCCGGCGCTTGATTGAGCGCTGACCCCCCTTACGGTATTGGTTTGGTGTGGATCGCGACCCCTGTACACAAACACACCAAACCAATTATCGTAAGGAGGATAATTAAATGACAATGTACTTCGCGAAGAAGCTCAATAAAAAGGGCTTCACCCTGGCCGAGCTGCTGATCGTCGTGGCCATCATCGCCGTCCTGGTTGCCATCGCGGTTCCCATCTTCACCAACTCCCTTGAGAAGGCCCGTTATGGCGTCCACAGCTCCAACGGCCGCGCCATGAAGTCCCTGGCGGTTGCCGAGCTTCTGGGCTCCGGTGCGCTGGCCAACCAGACTTTGGGTGACAGCGACATGTGGATCGGTTACGGCACCTACAATTTCGGCAAAGAGGAGATGACTGTTGATTTAATCACAAATGCTCCCGCGGGTTCGCAGGCCGGTATGTGGTGCAGAGCGATGGCTGTCACCGGCTCGGGGGCTAGTGCGTCAGTTACCAAGACAATAACTGACATTGCGACGCTGAAGGCTCAGACGCTGCCCAAGGATAACGCAGGTAAGCAGGATGCTGCTGGTACTCATACTACATGGTACAGATTCGACCCGGATACCGATGGATATAAGACAATTGGACGTATCGGTACCGGAAACAGCGTTGGCGTTGAGTACATCTTTGTGTTCAGCAGCGTTGATATCTCTGAGCTGAGCATTGTGTTCTCCTAATCATTAATTAAACATTTTAACTCTTCCCCCGGCGGTGGGTTGCGCCGGGGGAGGCCCCCGGGCCCGGGGGCGGGCGCCCTTCCCCAAGGACGCCCGCGCGCGGACCCGAGCCCTCGACCCCTCAGTCAGCTGCGCTGACAGCTCCCCGGACGTCGGGGAGCCGACCCCAGCCTCCCCTTCGTAAGGGGAGGTGGCCCCGCAGGGCCGGAGGGGTCGAGGGTCGGTCGAGATCGGCAGTACCGCTCAACGGAACGCGGCGGTTATCCAAGCCTCGACCCCTCAGTCAGCTGCGCTGACAGCTCCCCTTACGAAGGGGAGCCAAAGAAAAAGGTGCGCCTCTGGCGCGATTCAAATCAGCGGCGCAGCCGCAACCCTCTTCCCCAGCCTCCCCTTCGTAAGGGGAGGTGGCCCCGCAGGGCCGGAAGGGTCGAGGGTCGGTCGAGATCGGCAGTACCGCTCAACGGGACGCGGCGGTTATCCGGGCCTCGACCCCTCAGTCAGCTCCGCTGACAGCTCCCCTTACGAAGGGGAGCCGATTCTCAGCATCCCCTTCGTAAGGGGAGGTGGCCCCGCAGGGCCGGAGGGGTCGAGGGTCGGTTGAGATCAGCAGTACCCTTCAACGGGACGCGGCGGTAATCCAAGCCTCGACCCCTCAGTCAGCTCCGCTGACAGCTCCCCTTACGAAGGGGAGCCAATCCCAGCCTCCCTTTACGAGGAGGCTAATCCCTAACCTCCCCTTCGTAAGGGGAGGTGGCCCCGCAGGGCCGGAAGGGTCGAGGGTCGGTCGAGATCGGCAGTGCCGTTCAACGGGACGCGGCGATTATCCAAGCCTCGACCCCTCAGTCAGCTCCGCTGACAGCTCCCCTTACGAAGGGGAGCCAAAGAAAAAGGTGCGCCTCCGGCGCGATTCAAATCAGCGGCGCAGCCGCAACCTCCCCCCAAGGAGTACGCCATGCCATACCCACCTGTTTTTACAGCCTATGTGACCTTTCTCTTCGCCCTCACCGGGGCGGTGATGGGGTCGTTTCTGAACTGCTGGGCCATGCGGTATGCCAAAGGGGAGCGGTATCCCCGGGGGCGGTCGGCGTGTCCCAGATGCGGGCATGTGCTGTCGGCCCTGGAGCTGGTGCCGGTGCTGAGCTGGCTTGCCCTTCGCGGGCGGTGCCGGCACTGTCATGAGCGGATCTCCGTCCGGTATCCTGTCACGGAGCTTCTGGGCGCGGGACTGTTCGTCTCCGCGTTTTTACGCTTCGGGCTGACGCTCTATACGGCGGAGCTGGTGTTGCTGTTCGCCGTCCTGATGCTCCTGAGCTTCATCGATTATGACACCATGGAGCTTCCCGGCGCGCCCATGGTCGTGGCGCTTGTCCTTTGGTGCGCGTTCCTGCTTACGCACCCGGACTGGAAGTCCCGGGCCGTCCGGGGCGTCCTCACCGCGCTGGCGGTGGGCGCGGCCATACTGGCCATATCCCTCCTGATGGATAAGCTTCTGGGACGCGAGTCCATGGGCGGCGGCGATATCAAGCTCTACGCCCTGGTCACCCTCTATCTCGGACCCTGGCCAACCTTGCTGACAGTTATAATTTCCTGTTTACTTGGCCTTGTATTTGCGTTATTATTTAAGAGGAAAGACAATCCCTTTCCCTTCGGCCCCAGCATCTCCCTCGCCGCCGCTCTGACCCTTCTGTTTGGCGGACCGGTGATCGATTGGTACGCGGGGCTGATATAAATTCCTCTTGAAAGGAGTGACCTCATTGAATTCCACGATTGCCTTTGACATTGGCGCCCACACGGTACACGCGGCGGTTTGCGACGGGCAGATCAGGCGCGTCGTCAACGTGCCCTGCCCGGACGGGCTGGTGCGGGACGGGCAGATCCTGTCCATGGAGGCCATGTGCGACTTTTTGAAGGAGCTTCGTAAGACCGAAAAGCTCCGGATCAAAAGGGCCGCCCTGGTCCTGCCCGCGTCCCAATGCTACTGCCGGCGGTTTTCCACGGCGTACATGTCGGAGGGCCAGCTTCGCTTCAATCTGCCCTATGAGTTCCGGGACTTCATCGCCGGGGAGAAGGAGGATTTCTTCTACGACTACGCCGTGGTGGACACCCTCGCCGACCCGGAGACCGGTAAGCCAAACGAGCTGGACCTGATGGCCGCCGCCGTAAATAAGACCCTGGTGGCGGACCTGAGCGACATGTTCAAGCGCGCCGGCTTCAAGCTGGCCACCATCATCCCCGAGGAGCTTGCCTACATAAACCTCCTGCGTTACGGCGGCGACACCGGCCACCCCCACGCCATACTGGATCTGGGCTATGGGGCCGTCAAGCTCTACATCTTCAACGGGGACAGGTTCGAGAACGTCCGCGTGATGGATTTCGGCTGCTCCGCCCTGGTAGAGGCCGTGGCCGACCACTTCGGCGTGGATGGACACGTGGCCGGCACCTATATCGAGACTGATTACAGCGCCTGCACAAGGCTGCCCCGGTGCGTGGATATCTACAACTCCATCGCCGTGGAGGTCACCAAGGCCGTGAACTTTTACCGTTTCAACTCCGGCGGCGAGGAGCTTGGCCACGTCCATCTGTGCGGCGGCGGAGTGAAGATCGCGGCGCTGACGGACACGCTCCGCCAGAGCCTTGCGCTGGACGTGACGGATATGAGCGAGTTCTGGCCCGGACTTCCCGAGGATATGAGCCTTGAGGCGTCCGTCGCCGCCGCCGCCGTTGGCGCGGCCATACAGTGAAGGGGGGCGGAAATAATGGCAGCAGCAACTGAGCTTACCCCGAAAAAGAATGTGGTGAGGCTGACGAAGGGCCGCGGTCACGCGGCTCCCACCAAGCGCACCCTGAACCTGATGATCCGCGAGAAGAAGTCCGTGGATCCCGTCAAATGGGTCCCCGGCGTGCTGATCGTCCTTGTCGTCGCGGCCCTGTTCGGCAAATTCGCCGTGGCGGACCGTTACGCCAAGCTCAACGCCCTGGAGGCCGACTTGGCCGCCCAGAAACAGAAACTGGAGGACACAAGAGCCGCCTACGCCGACTATAATGAGGTGCAGGAGCAGTACAACCGCTACACCTATACCGATTTCGACCGCACCATCGCCGACCGGCTGGACGTGATGGCTATCCTGGAACGCGAGGTGTTCCCCGTGTGCGACGTGGGGGCCCTGTCCATATCCGGCAAGGCCGTCAGCCTGTCCGTCACCGGCCTGTCTCTGGAGGAGGCCAGCGCGCTCATCAGCCGCCTCGGGACAGAGCCTCTGGTGGAGAGCGTGTTTGTTTCCACCTCCAACCAGACCGAGAGCGACCCGGAGGGCATCGCCACCATGACCATCCAGCTGGCGGACGCCACCACTGTGGAGGGAGGTTCACAGACATGAACAACAGCTTTTTGAACCGGGCCTTTTCCCGTCGGGAAAAGCTTCTGATGGTCGCCTTTGTGGTGATCCTTCTTGTGGGCCTGTATATCCTGCTGGTCCATTACCCCATCGTCAACCGCACCCAGGAGATCGCCCAAGAGAGCGAGGAGCTTCTCTTCCAGCAGGACGTGGCCAACTCCTACCTTGCGACTTACAACAACATGAAGGCCGAGCTGGACGAGATCTTTAAGATCCCCGAGGATGAGCTGACCGAGCTGCCCGTCTACGACAACATCCAGACCCTGATGCTCCACCTCAACCGTATCTTCGACGGCACCGACCCGAGCCTGAGCTTCGACGCCGTGCGCATCGCGGGCAACATCGCCTCCCGCACCGTCCGGTTCAGCTTCAGCGCCACCGACTACGCCCACGCCCGCGAGGTCATTGACGACCTCACCGGCACCGGCTTTAGATGCCTCCTGGACTCCCTCTCCTTCTCCCCCTCCAACGGCTCCGTGGAGACCGGCACCCTGCGCGTTTTCGGCACCATCACCTTCTACGAGCTGGTGAAATAAGCGCTGGTTGACATAAGATTTTGCTAATGTTATGGTAACTTACGGCGTTATGGTAACCGAATAATGTTATGTTAACAACGAAAATCTTAAGCAACACTCAGTAAACCGAACCACCGAAAGGGTCGACGAAAAACGTCGGCCCGTTGGTGCTGTATTACAGGATTTAGGAAAAAACTGCGAAAAATAGCATACAATCCATCTTGCAAAGTTATGTTAACCCGGAGTTATGTCGACCGTGCGGTTATGTCAACTAAACTCCCCGATTTCGTCTCTGAGGTGACAAAAATGAAAATTTCACGGCGCAAAAATCTGAAGAAAGGCTTCACTTTGGCTGAAATGCTGGTTGTAGTGGCCATTATCGGCATACTGCTGGCGGTAGCTATACCCAATGTGATCTCCTATTATCGAACGTTGAAGCTGACGGAGCTTGACGACAGCGCCCGAACTATCTTTCTTGCCGCCCAGAATGAGCTGACCGCGCTCAAAAACAAGGGCGACGCCAAGCTGCAGAACCTCGCTAATAGTGGTATTTATACTCCTGCTCCCGGCGGCCCGGCTGTTCCCAGGCCGGACGGCGTCGATACGGCGGCGAGTCCCCAACAGGTTGTCTATGTTAACTCCTCCCCCTATTCCTACGCGACGGATGAAGATATAAGGGATACGACGGGAACGGCAAACGATTACGACAACGTTCTTGTCCTCGGCTCCATCGAGACGGAGATCCAGGGCAACCACTATGTGATCGAGTACAATCCGAAGTACGGCACGGTCTACGCCGTCTGGTACTGGGAGAAGGGGAGCTTTGATTACGAGAACGACGCCTATAAGTCCAGCGGGATCGAGAAGCCCGAGGAGAAGAACAGCCGCCTCCCCAAAATGGTCGGCTACTACGGCGGCAGCGCGATCGACCGCATCGACGTGGGCCAGATGCCCTTCCCCACGCTGGACCTCATCAACGCCGAGGAGCTTCGACTGGTGATCGGTGTGCCCACGGGAACACCCCTGACGGCTTCTGATATTAAGGTTGATATAGATATTAACGGGGTCGCGGTTGCGGATGTTTCCGGTTTCAACCTTGCTCCCGACGAGACGGCCACCATCGTCCTTGATACTCTTAACACTGCGGGTTATAACGATGGTCCTTTCCCCACCGGCATCAGCTTTACATACGGTAAGCAGTATAAAGACTGGTTGACCAATTACCCTGGACTTCCGGAACCCGGCCAGGACCTCACTATAACCGTAGCTGTCCGCAGCGAGTCCGGTAAGTACCTCACCCAGACATCCACCGTGGTCGTCAACAGCCTGTTCGCGGATGTCGCGGAGAACGCCGGCACCCCCAACGGCACCTACACCGCCCAGATCGCCTACGGCCGCCATCTGCAGAACCTTGACGAGGATACCTCCGGCGTGACCGGGAGTATCACCGCCGCCATGCAGATCGGGAATATTGACTTCAAGGATGGAATTACCGTCCCCAATCTTGAGTCCTGGGATGCAACCTACACTAAGAGCGGCTTGACCGGATATGATGCGCTGCCTTTCAACGCCATTAACAATACCCATCTCACCTCCTTCAACGGAAATGATCTGACCATCCGGAACCTGAACGTGGTGGAGACCGGTACCGATAGCGCGGGCCTCTTTGGCTCCTTTGGAGATTCAACCGGAAATTATTACATCGATCGCGTCACCCTGATCAACGCCAAGGTCAATGGCACCGGCAGCGTCGGCGCCCTCGCCGGCGAGGCGACGAACACCGACGTGAACGGCTGCAAGGTCTATATCGATGACAACCTCACCTATACGGGGTCGGCACCGACCGCGTATCTCACCACCACCGGCGGCGCCGTCGGCGGCCTGATCGGCACCGGGGGGACCGTCAATATTGCGAACAGCTTTGCCTCCACGGTTGAACAAGGTGCTGGCGATCCTGTCGGCGGCCTTGTGGGACGCGCGAACGGAGCTTCTGTTCAGATTTCCGGCTCCTACGCCGCCGGGTATCTGGACGGCACCGGCACCGTCGGCGGCCTCATAGGCTCGTTGACTGCCGGCACGGCTAATATTGGCGATTCCTACGCCGCCGGTATCATCGCCGGCACGCCTACCAACGCCGGCGGCCTGATCGGCGACATCGGTACGAGTACCGTGGGCGCCAACAACGCCTATGCCGCCGTCAGGTATGCATTTACTGCGGGGGCCTCCCCGACGGTCTACGGCGCTTACAACGGCGCCGGTACGACGGTATATTACGTCAAGCAGAGTTCCATGTCCTATGAGACGAATTCCGGCACTCAGATCGAAACCGGCGTGTTGGCCGGGAAGGTTGGAACAAGCTTCGGAACGACCGGCATGTGGAACACTGGGACTAACGACCTCGATAACACCCATGCCTACAAGCTGATAGACGAAACGAAGAGCCTGGGGACCACCAACCCCTACCCCTATCCCATGCTCATGAGCGCGGGCACGACCCCGGCGGTCGTACCCCAATATGGCGACTGGCTGGAGGACGACGACGAGGGACCCATGATGGCGTACATCGAGCTGTATGATGGTGTGGGATACGAACCCGGCGTCTATGCCCTGGAGAAAACAAACGCGTCGGGAGATCCCGCCGTTCGTGTGAACACCCTTCAGCATGGAGCCGTGACCATAGTCGACGACTTCTACCGCGTGATCAGCACCGGCACGATAACCAACGGCAAATTCACGCTGGACGGCGGCGCAACTGAATATGACCTTAAGGAGGATCCCGATCATCCTACCATCGAGTCCAAGGGTAAGACGTACCATGTCTATACGCTTGAAAACGCCACGGGAGCCGCCGGCTGGGATAGTATAAAAAACTACTACCATAAGATCGTCCTGAGCAGCGGCGAGACCTACACCTACTTGTACAATCCTTTCTTCGCCTGCGAGGCGTTCGACGTGACCGAGTGGGCCGCCGCCGTACCCACCATCGACACCACTACGAAGCTCAAGAAACTTAACACGCAGGGGGGGAGCGCGACGCCATCATACACGGGCGTGGTTATCAGGTCCGCGCGTCAGCTTGCCAATGTGGCTGCGTACACCACCGAGGCAGGCGCGCCCAAGGACGCCGCCGGAGACGCTTATGGCCTGTCATGGACCTACGACCAGGTTGAAAACGTCGATTTCTCCACCTATACCGGCTCCGGCCTGACCGTGGGTAAGAGTGCTGCTACTACAGCTCTCACCCCCGCCAAGCTCACCACCGGCAAATACGACGGCCACGCCCACACCGTTTCCAACCTCTATATCGCGCCCGAGACAGGGGCAGGGACAACAACGCCCGCCGGCCTCTTCGAGAGCGTCACGAACGGCGAGATCGTAGATTTGGAGCTTGTCAATGTCTCCGTAAAGGGCGGCAACGCCGTGGCCACCGGAGGCCTTGTGGGCAGTCTCTCTCCGAACGGCACAGTAAATAACTGCGGCATCTATGTGAAGGCAACCACTGGGAAAGACGTCACTGAAAATTACGGAATATTCACCGTCACCGGCTCCGGTGACAACGGCGTCGGCGGCCTTATCGGCCACATCAACGGTGGGACAGTTATAAACTCCTTTGCCGCCGTGAAGGTCGTGGGCGAAGCCCTCGCGGCCGCCACGCCCACCAACCCTGTCAACCCCGTTGGCGGCTTTGTCGGCCTGTTCAACAGCGGCAAGATCGAAAACTGCTACGCCGGCGGCTTTGTGGATAAGGATTCACAAACATACAAAAATGACAGCGTCAACGTGACCGGGCATAACAACGTTGGCGGCTTCGCGGGCAGTATCTCCAGCACCAGCGTCACCTTCGAGGGCATCAACTACTCCACCGCCTCCGTGGGCGGTGGGGCCAGCCTCGGCCTCTTTGCCGGAGCCTCGAGTTATGGGCTTCCCTCGACTGACGCGCCGACGATCTACGCCATATCGAAGGCGTTCGATGACGCGGGAGATGAGATAACGCCAAGGGACGAGTCTGCCTATATCGGCGGCGGATCGGTGACGGGAAGTAAGCCGACGGCGGTGCCGTATAACCAGGATGGGGATTTCCCCTACGAGTCCAAGCAGGAAGAACACCACGGCGACTGGATCGAGGTCGAGGTCATGGGGCTGTACCATGACACGGTGAACGGCAATACGGGATACTACGCCAACGGTGATGTTGTGAACGGGACGATTGGCAGCGTCAGTATGGCTCCGCTCGCGACCAGCACGCCGGGAAGCGGTGAGATCGCGACGGACGACGGGTATATGTTCGTGTCCAAGGAGGATCTGGGCGAGAAGCTCAAAATCAAGATCGGCGGGAACAGCTATGAGCTGAGCAGAACAGACATAAGCGCCGCGCCGATAGAGATCAACGGTACTCCATATAAATATAGATACGACGTACCCCCTGACGCGCTGAACGCGGCGACGGATAATTATTACACGGCGATAAGCATCAACGGGAAGATATTCCATGCCAATTTCGGCGTGGCGTGCGAGATATTCGACGTCTCGAAGGGCGTTGTCGATAAGCCGTGGGCGAAGAACGGGATAGAGTATGAGGACGCGAGCGGTGCGACCCAAGACCTTGGAACGGATTACACGGGCGTAGTGGTGAGGTCCGCGAGACAGCTGGCAAATATTGGTATAGCCACGAACAACGGCACCAAGGCCGGCAAGGCGATGCAGGGGATGAGGTTTGAGCAGGTCCTGGACATCGACTTCGGTGAAAAGGGCGCCCCGAAATACAACGCTGACAAGCTGCCGACCGTCAAGGACAAGACAATCTCCGGCGGCGATTATAACCATGTGCCCATCACGCTGACCGGCAAGGACGCCGGGTATTACGGCCACGGGTACACGGTCCGCAACCTGCGCCCCGGCGCGCTGGTGGACGGCGGCTTCGCGGAGAATGGCATGTTCGGCAGCGTGAAGGACAACGCGACGCTGGACGGGATCACGCTTGTGAACGCGAGAGTGGTGACGGATGGCGCGGATAACGGCGTTATGGGGGACGGAGCAAGTAGCACAACGACCGAAGAAGGGGTTTATGTTCTTGACGCGCGCGATTTGGATGATGGAAATATTACAAATAAGGAACCTTGTGGTACTAATAATTATTTCACGATTTTGCCGAAAACATCTGGCGATCCTAGCTCAGTAGCTAGTAGGGAGAGAGAGTGGAGTAATAGTTCTGGCGATGTCGTCTATAAATCTTCCAAGGAAATAAAGCTTGGCACCACAGCGTCTACAAGTGCCGCTTCGATTCAATTTAAAACTAAGAAGGAAGCAATAGTGAAGATTTGGTGGAGGTCTGCCAGTGGAAAAGAAGAAAGGACAATAAACATATTTGATTCAAGCAACACATATTTGACTGCTAAAGGGCTTGATACGCAATTTAACATTTGTGTATTGAATTCTCCGGGGACGTATTATATCGGAGGAAAAACTGATAAAGCCTGCAATATCTATCGCGTAGAAGTTTACGAGAACAATGTTGTTTACGACGCTAACGACCCGACGTCTTATGTGGCACCGAACTCAGGAGATGCTCCGGCGGAGATACCGGACGGCGCGGATATATCGGGGAAGAAGGTCCGCGCGGGCGCATTGGCGGGGATCGTGGACGGAGCCAGCGTCAACAACTGCGGGGCGTATGTCGAGTATGAAATACGTGGTTATGATTCTGCCGGCAATCCCCAATATTATACATATGATGACGACGGGACTAAATTAACGAACGGCAGCGGCAAGGAAGCCTACGACAGGTTTATCGTGAAGAACGCATTTAGCAGCGGTAACGAGGACTACATCGGCGGGCTTATAGGCAATGTCGCCAACGCCATAGGGGTCACCGACAGCTACGCCGCGGTGAAGGTGCTGGGCGTCAGGGACGCCGGCGGGTTCGCCGGGCAACTCGGCGGAACGACCACTGTTACAAACTGCTATGTGGGCGGACATACGAGCAAGGGCACATATTACTTAGCGGACGCAACAGGGAACAAGGGAATACCAATAAAGAATGTCACCACGTCCGATAAGACCAATCCAACATCGACCGGCGGCTTCGCGGGTAAATCGGCTGAAACCGTAACATTCAGCGGCGTGGTGTATACCACGGCGTCAGTTGGCATGGCCGAAAATACGAATACGACGTCCACGATAGGAAGCTTCATTGGCACCGGGAAAGAGCCGAAAACGGACGGCGACACCACGCTTTACGCTACGGGTACGATGTTCCGCGGAGATACGGGTATTGACGCCGGGCAGGAAGTATCGTTTAAGTTAAATAATAAAAACACAAAGGCGAAATTCGGCCAAGCGGAGACGTACCTTGACGAGACCGTCACCATGCGCGGAGATAACGTGGGGGCGAAGGCGGCTATGTATGACGACGCGCTTGCTACGATGAATTACCCGTATCTGGTCGCCAATGACAAGACGGCGGATAAGCAGGAGATACACCACGGCGACTGGCCGGTGCGCGTGAATTTCGTCTATTATGAGCTATACAGAGAAAGAGATAATCACGGTAATACGCAGGTAACGGCACTTCCCACGCTGAATAATGGTACGGGTGAGCATATCGGCGTTTACGGTGTATTTAAGTCGAGCGATCCAAATGTTCCTGACGTTGTCAATACGCTAATAACCAAGGGGTACGTCTACGAAAGCGGATATATGATCACCGCGCCGATCGAGATGGAATTTGTGGACTTCCGCGCAGTCAGCCGTTATACCAAGGAAGGGGTAGACACATACAGCTGGACCAGTGAAACAGTTAAATTGGAGGATCTGGGCCTCGGAGGAACAGGGCCCCTTGGGCAAAATGGCGATTACTGTTACTTGATCCCGGCCAAGCAGCTTAACAAGGCGCCGTCTGACGATTATTACATGAGGGCGTATGTCAATGGCGGACTTTATCTCATAAACCCGCACTTTGCCTGCGAGATCCTGAACGTGACTGAGGTACAGAAAGACACGTCCGGCAAGTATAGCCTTGACTTGACAAATGTCAGGCCAAAGGTGGGGATCAACTTTATTGACGAAAATGATATATTGCAGCCGAACCAGACAATCGACGGCGTTATCATCCGCAGTGCATGGAACTTTGCAAGTATCGCCAGATACAGCCGTCCCAGCAATAACGGAAAGGTAAAGGAAATTATTGGCAAGCAGAAATTCTACCAGCTTCTGGACATTGATTATACGAAGTACAAGGAGGGCGGAATTTACGACGGCAACGACAACAACAGGATAAAGGATGCGGACGGCAATAACAAGGACATGACCGGCTCCAGCTTTATCTACGGCAACGTTCCTATAATTCTGGACGGCGGCGAATATGAGGGCTACAACCATACGATCAGCAACGTTTACCTCTCTAACGACAGCGGAAACGAAAACAACTATGTGGGACTTTTCGGGACGCTCAAGAACAGAAGCGAGATCAGAAACCTGACAGCTGAAAATATCTATCTGACCACGGGGAGCCCGAACGATTCGAAGAATGTCTACATGGGCGTCATCGCCGCGAGCGTGGACGGCGGCTCCACAATAAAGAACGTGAAGGTGCAGAACGCCACGTTTGATTTGCACAAGGTGCCGGTCCTCACTGAGGTCAAAGACAGCAGTAACAAAAATACATTGGGGTATAAGTGGAACTATAATTCAACTCCGGTCGAAGTCAGCGCCATCGGCGGCATCGTAGGAAATCTCATTAACGGTTCCGTTGAAGGTTCTTCAGTAGACGTTATCAGCATCGATCTTGACAGCGGTAAATACTACTATCTGGGCGATGACTTTGAAAGTGATGCCTCAAAGGAGGACGAGGCAAGGCGTTCGCTTAAGGAATATACAGAATTAACTAAACCGTCGAACGCAAAACAGGCCAATAGTGTAATTAAAGACGGCATCGTCATCTCCATCGGCGGCGCGATCGGTGAGATCAAGGCCTCCGCGAGCGGGGATAGCGTCAGCGTGACCAATGTGACGGTGAAAGAACCCACGATCAGTGGCAATAAGGACAAAATAACGCTCAAGGTCGGCGGGGCGATCGGCGAGATAAAAGGCTCCGTAAGCGGGGCATGCGTCAGCGTGTCCGATGTGACGGTGGCAGAGCCCACTATCAATGGCAATAAGGGCAAGACGCTCAAGGTCGGCGGGGCGATAGGGGATATTGACGTCTCCAAATACACCGGCGCGAAAGCCACGGTCGACAAGGTCTACGTCACCGACGCTGTCATCGACGTCAGCGCGGGCGAAAAGAACATCGTCGGCGGCGTTATTGGGCGCGCGGACGGGAAGGTTGACGGGGCTGATTATGACGCGACTGCGCGCGAAGCGATCGTGATCCGCGACTCCGGCGTGTACCTGACAAACGCGGTGGGTAATAAGATCGACAATTTCAATACCAAGTACGGCGTACTCGCCAACGAAAAGAGCGACAACGTGGGCGGCTTCGTCGGACGGACGGACAACTATGTCACCGTCACGAGCTGCTTCTCCGCCATCCGCGTCGAGGGCAAAGGCGGCAACGTGGGCGGCTTCGCCGGCGACATCGAGGGCTCCGTCATCGACAGCTGCTACTCCGGCGGCCACACCACCTTGGATGGTAAATATGACACATCTGCTACGGCTACGGCCAACGTGACGGGCGGAAGCGGCGCTACCGGCGGCTTTGCCGGAAAGATCGAGAACTCCGACAGCCTTGAGCTTAAGGGAATCATCTACACTACCAGCTCCGTGACCGGTACGGGCAACGTGGGACTTTTCCAGGGCGGCAATAAAAACACAAGCTCGGTCAAAAACGCCATAAAGGCGGACGACACCGTGGTCTACGCCGTGGGCAAGGCCGTGAACCTGCCCCGCACCGCCAATAAAATCGACGAGAGCGCGTACCTGCACACCGGGGCCAGCGTGCCGGGGAATAAAAATGGCGCGCCCGAGACCGTGAATTACGATCCTACTCTTAACAACGTGGATTACCCCTACGCCAACAGCACGAAGGTCAGCGCGACCGGCGCGGCAACCGCGACGCACTACGGCGACTGGGAGGAGTACGGCGCCAACGCGGCCTTCTACTGGGAGCGTGAGGGCGGAAAGTACCACTTCTATGCCGCGCTGTTCGACAACAACGATGAGGTCATCTACGACAGCAGCAGACTGTGCCTTGATCGGGACGGCCAGCGCATAGACGCGTGGGGCTACGGCGTGTTCAGCAGTGATGATAGTGTGACAATCAGCCTTGCCGGTACCGGCCTTGTTGGAGATACGAGCGGCGACGCTGAGGCGGCCAAGGAAGCCGTCATGGGGCCGGAGGGATTCGGCACCGCGAAGACGGTCATGATGATCCAGGGCGCCACGGTGCAGAATACCGCGCATGAAGTCGAGGTTGACGGCGATACGTTCTACATTAATCCCGCCTACGCCGCAGCGGTGGAGTACAAGGCAGACGGTATGACCGCTTCCACGCTGGGGAAGGATACGCCCTATCAGATCCGCACGGTTCAGCAGCTGGCGAATATTGGGAACGGCAACACAAGCAGCTTCGAGCAGTCGCATGACGTGGTGTTCGAGGCCGGCGAAAGCTATACCTCAATCACGAGCTTCCAGGGTCACTTCAACGGCAAATTCTATCGGATACTCGATATTACAGCGCCGGTGTTTGACTCGGTCGTTGGTTCCCCCGCTGTTGATCCCACCATTGAAAATGTCATAGTTTACGCGCCGACGCCGACCGGGTATGCAAAGACCATTTCCGGCAACGGCGGGTTGGCCAACAGCACCAGCGGGAACACGCTGATAAGCAATACCATCGTGGCCGGGTTCACCGTCAGCGGCAGTGACAGCGTGGGCGGACTCGTGGGTGAGGTCAAGGACGGCAGCCTGAAGATCTTACAGAGCGAGGCCACGAATAAGCTGACGGGCAGCGGTACGTCAAGCAACGTTGGCGGACTTGTGGGCAGCGTGGCCAGCGGAGCTGCGCTGACCATCGAGAAGAGCTACGCCGGCGGAGAGATCACCAGCGCCACCAGCGCCGGCGGACTTGTGGGCAGCATGGATTCTTCTTCCGTCACGGGGGACACGTACACGTATAAGAACGTGTACTCGTACGTGAAGATCTCCGGCGCGACCACGGTCTACGGCATCGGGCCGGGGACTGTGGATCCGGAGAGTACGTTGCAGGAGTACTGGGATGACGGCATTCCCAGCGGCAAGACGGCCAGCGACACCGGCGCGAACATCAATGGCGTTTCCCTGGCGCAGATCCGGCTGGATACCAGGAAATTTGACAGTAGTACCAGCAGCGTGTCGGCGGATGAGTTCGTGAAGCCCGACAGCGTCCGCGCCAATGGACTTGAGAATCTGGCCAAGGGCAAGAACGAAACGGAGAAATTCGACCTGTTCCCGTTCGCGGCGTTCGTGACGGGCAAGGTCGCAGACGTGGAGACGAACTATCACTACGGCGAGGTGCCGAAGGCGCAGTACGCGGGCCTGTTCTACTGGGAGAAGGAGGTCATCCATCACGCCGACGGCAGCGCGGATACGACGGAGTACCACTACTACGCCTACGGTGGAGAGATCAAGGACAAGGAACTCAACGCCCAGAAGCTTCTGGATACACTTTGCTACGACCACCACCTGAATGGGGAGAGAGCGAGCATTGTGGAGAGCGGGTATGGAGCGTTCTACTCGGATGTGGTCGGTGCGCCGACAGGTGATGGCGTCACGATCGGTGAAATCAGCAATGCCGATGTTAAAAACGGGATCATCGCGGCCCTTGGTCTTGGGACTGATGTTACTGTCAAGTCGTTGTCGTTTGCTGATGTCAACAAAACTATAACCATAGTCATGAAACCATCGGCCGACATTAACGGAAAGATGGGCGATAAGGACAACCAAATCAGAGTCTACCCGGCTTTTGGTGCGGCTATTGATATGTTCATCGGAAGTAACGGCGGAAGCGAAAGCGGCATGGGCAAGTTAGATACTAATGTGCCGATCCAGATCCGCACCTATGAGCAGTTAAAGAATCTGGCAAATGTGGAAAAGGATGTGTCAGTTAAGTTTGAGTATTCCGCGATTCGGCATGACATTGACGCCAGCGGCAAGACAGATTTCGAGCCAATTTCCAACGGGTTTAAGGTGTTTGATGGCGGCGGATACAGGATACTTGATTTGAACATCAATGCGACTGGCGACGCGGCGCTGTTCAGCAAAACAACAAGCAACTGCGTAATTGAGAACGTGATACTCTATTCCACGGACGGCAAGGGAGTGATCACATCCACGGACGGCAACGCCGCAGGAATTTTGGCAAGCGGGGCAAAGGTACAAATTGAGAACTGCGCAGTAGTTGGATATACCATCACGGGTAAGGGCTGTGTCGGTGGAATTGTCGGCGACGGCAGTGACAATAACGATTCTTACATCAAGAATTGTCAGGCCGTGGTGACGCTTGACGGGTCCAACAGCGCAACCAACATCGGCGGTATTGCCGGTAAGTTCCGCGGGAAAAATGATAACGGTATTGTTGACTGCTACGCCGGCGGAAAGATTGTCGGAGCAAGCAGCGCCACCATTGGCGGCATTGTCGGTGGCGTGAGCAGTAACCCCGTTATTAAGGACAGCTACTCCTACATGGATCTGATGAACACCGGCGCGACGGCGTCGAAGGTTAACGCGTTAGGTCCTGATCTTAAAAAGGACGAAACCACCGGTAGCTACTACCTGAAGGACTACCTGCCGAGCGGCGCGGTTACGACGGATCAGGGTACCCCGAAGACCGTCGATGAAATGATGGCCGAAAAGAAGGACGACACCACCGCCAAGTACGTGTATGTTCCGAAGGATAAAGCCAGCGGAATCAAGGGGCTGGTGAGCTGGGGCGATAAGTACCCGTTCGCCGCGAAGGTGACGGTTGACGTCAGGGCCGGCGTGGACACGGGCGAGAACACCGGCAAGGTCACGGTCCACTACGGCGCCTGGCCGGAGGTGGCCGGCGTCGCGCAGTGGGAGCTTTCGGGCGGCAATTACAAGGTCTGGATCGTGGGCGTGGATCTCATGGGCAACAAGCTTGACGCGTCGCTTAACACGGGAGATCTTGCTGACGAGGTCGAGGCGTCCGGGTTCGCGGTGTTCAAGACGACGAACGAAGCGCTGACGATCGGCGATCCCCCGAAGAAGGATGGCGCGACTGAGTACGGCGAAAAGGCCAAAGTGCTTGAGGCCATAAACGCGGCGCTGAGCAAGGCCGGCGTGAACGGCGTTTGCAACAGTGATCTCTCGAAGGTGTACGACAACAAGGGCCTCGTGGGCGCGATCGATAAAGAGGCCCCGGTGACGGTAAGCGATCCGACGAACGAAAAGACGGAAACGCTGTACTACAATCCCGGCACGAACGGGATCGGGTACACGAAGTACGACAGTGCTAACGCTATCAAGATCCGCACGGCGGCTGAGCTGGACGGGATACCGAACAGCGGCACAAGCGGCTATACCTTCCACCAGATGTGCGACATTGACGGCATGGATTATACGGGCAAAGAATATGAAGGTTACACCGGCGCGGAGAACTTCGCAGGCATCTACGACGGGCAAGGGTATAAGATACTTGAGCTGAGCATGAGCGGGGACAATGATGTCGGGCTGTTTGCCAGCGCCGCAGGCGGCGAGATCAAAAATGTCGTCATGTACTCACCCAGCGGGGATGCAACAATCAGCGGCGGGAATAGTCAAGGTAGCAGTGAAAATAATTATCATGGTGTCGGAGGAATTGCTGGCCGTCTCGCCTCAAGTGATGCTAATAAAATCACAAACTGCGTTGTTGCTGGGTATACGATCTCCGGTGCGGACTATGTTGGCGGAATCGTCGGATATGCCTTCCATGGCGGTACAATCACAGACTGCGCCTCGGTGAATACCATTCATAGCAGCGTAACAAAGAATGGTACAACCACCTACGCAAACGGTGTCGGCGGCATCGTGGGAGGCGGCGACAATAACGGTACATATGCGTTGAATATTTATAACAGCTATGCCGGCGGGACCATAGATGATTGTGGCCCGGGCACAGTAATCGGCGGCGTGTATGGGGAAAATTCTCGCGGTGGTGGGCTAACCGTCCAAAACTGCTATATCTACGTTGACATGAGCAAGTGCGACTCAGCGACGGATGTCTACACAATCATCGGGGACATTGGTGCGACGCTAAATGACAACTACTACCTCAAGGGCAACAGCCTGTATCCGACGCTCATGGGCGGCGACCACATGCAGGGGGCGCCCATGGAATATGGTGCCCTGAAGGCTCTGGCGACCGGTACGAGCAAGGCCACGAGCAGCTACGTGCCAAAAGACAAGAAAGCCGGAAGCAGCGAGAGCAGCGACGGATTGATACCGGTGGAGAAGCAGGATCCCGCGCTCGAGGGATTCCCGTTCCCGGCAGTTGTGAAGGACAAGGACGGCAATGCTGTCCACTACGGCATGTGGCCGACGACGCCTGCGGAGGAGCCAACGGGTACCGTCCCCTCAGGTTCGCTCGGAGTTTTCCTGATGTACGGAGTCGGAACAAGCACGACAAGTTATAATAATTCGAGCGCTGTGGGAGTCATAATTAATAGTGATGGCTCGCTCGGACGAGTCGGAACGAGACTTAGTGCTACTAATCATGGGAAATTGGTTCCGCTCGTGGGAGTACTCGTCAAAAATGACGTGACAGAGGAAGGCCTCCGCGCGATTGCTGAAAACGTCGTTATCGAGGTTACACCGAGTGGGGCGTCAGAAGCAACGACATTCAAAATCACAAACTTCCTAAAGAGCAACGGAAAGATTTTCGGCAACGAAAGTCAATTTGACGACTATGATTTCTACCTTAATTTTAACAACAAGATCGATAAGCTTGTGATGTCGTCAGGTACTGTGGATTGCATAATTACTGTGAAGACTGGCAGTGAAACGATAAGTTTCAATTGGTCGGGCGTTGACCCTGACGATCGCACAGTTATACCAACAAAAAATTAGCGATCCCGGTATACCTGAGGGGCCGTCGTTTGACGGGATGATGTCGGCGGCGGCGCCGGAGGCGCGACCGTATAGTGAGCCCCCTCCTCGTAGGAGGGGGTAGGGGGAAGCGAGGCCGGAGGGTTTTGCTGACGCCTGCGAAAGAAAGAGTGTGCTGATACAGGGGCCTCGACCCCTCAGTCAGCTCCGCTGACAGCTCCCCTTACGAAGGGGAGCCAAGAGAGCAAGGTAGCGGCTGTGCCGCGATTGGAATCAGCGCCGGAGGCGCAACCGTATAGTGAGCCCCCTCCTCGTAGGAGGGGGTAGGGGGAAGCGAGGCCGGAGGGTTTTGCCGACGCCTGCGAAAGAAAGAGTGTGCTGATACAGGGGCCTCGACCCCTCAGTCAGCTCCGCTGACAGCTCCCCTTACGAAGGGGAGCCAAGAGAGCAAGGTAGCGGCTGCGCCGCGATTGGAATCAGCGCCGGGGGCGCGACCGTATAGTGAGCCCCCTCCTCGTAGGAGGGGGTAGGGGGGAAGCGAGGCCGAAGGGTTTTGCCGACGCCTGCGAAAGAAAGAGCGTGCTGATACGGGGGCCTCGACCCCTCAGTCAGCTCCCCTTACGAAGGGGAGCCAAGAGAACAAGGTAGCGGCTGTGCCGCGATTGGAAAGGCGGGAGGGTTTAGAACCCTCCCCTACGGAGAAGATTTAAGATTTGCGAATATCCAAAAACCCCTTGTAGGGGTGGGGACGAAAGGTATTTTATTTGGAGGTGATGAAGAATGAGGCGCGTTTGGAGGAAAATCAAAAGTAACAGCGGCGCGTCGATTTTGTTCGCCATTCTTATCTTTATGCTGTGCGTCCTGGCCGGGACGGCGGCGCTGACAGCGGCGGGCGCCAACGCGGGGCGGTATACCCACCTGGAGGCCGAGCAGCAGGAGTACCTGTCCGTGGCCTCGGCGGTCCAGCTGCTGAAGGAGGAGATCGTCGGCATGGAGTGTAACGCCCAAGTTACGGAGACGACGATCAACACTGTGTCACCGACCACGACGTATTCGTGGGGGATAGAACCAGCTTTCGGGGGCAGCGGTGACCTTTTGTTTCTGTTTAATACCTTCTTTAAGGATTACTATACATCCCGCTTTATAGCGTGGACCGGATGGGATGGTTCGGCGAGTTATCTCACCAGCAGCTATATGCCTACCACCGATCCTCCCGCGAAGAAGCTGACCATGACCGTCGAGAATAACCCCGATATGGGTTCTGTCACGGTGACGCTTACGGCGGATGAAAACTACAGGATCACGGTGGAGGTTTATTCCGGGGGCGATACCGACAAGAGAAACCTGACGACGATGATTTTCACCGTGACCCCGGATTACAGTCAGGATATCACAACGCAGACAGTCACCCCGACAAGTGGTGGCGCTCCGTATACAGTGAAGCACACCACCAAGAGCATGACGCTCAAATACATCGAGGAGAACGTGAGTGTTTACACGGGGACGGTGACAGCATGAAAAAGACATTTTCAAAGCTCCGCTCCCGCCGGGGCGAGTCGTTTGTCGAGGTGCTTGTGGCCATCATGGTCGTGGGCCTGGCCGCGCTGCTGATGGCGTCCATGGTGTCCGTCTCCGGGAGCATCGACATGAACACCCGGGAGAAGGACAAAAAGTTCTACGAGATAAGCTCCAAGGTGGAGAGTTACGACATCAATATCGCTTCTTCGGATACGACCAAAGTCGAAATGTCGGAGGCGCCTGCGGCGGGCGGCTATTTCACGGTGAGTATGGATGTAAAGATCTACACCGACGCCGACGGGACGCTTAAGGCCTACAAAAAGGGGTGACACCATGAGAAAGCTTAAATCAAGGCGCGGCGTGACCCTTGCCGAGACGCTGATCTGCGTGGCGCTCCTGGCTATCATGACGGCCGGCGCGACGGTGGTGTCGGGGGTGGTCATTTCTACCCGCAGCGGCATGATCGCCACGGCGGATTCCCAGATAGTGGGCTCCACGGTGCTGGAGGCCCTGAGCAAGGAGGTCCGCTACGGGAGGAATATCAAGACGGAGTCGATAACGGAGACCGATCCGGGGGGAGTATCAACGACGATTGACCTCATCAAAACCCTCGACAGCGTGAGCTTCGGCAGCGGCGTGAGCTTTTCGGTGACCACCGGGCGCGTCGTGGCCACCGGCGCGGCGCTTTCGGCTTCGCCCGACGGCACGAAGCTGCTCCTGCCCGAGGAGGCCTACAGCGGGCTGAAGGTCAAGGCGCTCAGGATGGAAGTGACGGGCGAGGGAAACGTCGTCATAACCGTCACCGTCGCCGGCAGGAACGACGGCGAGCTGTGGACCGGGGAGGTCACGGTGAAGCCGCTGAACGAGATCAGATAATCAACAGGGAATTGTTTTACCCTCCCGGGATCCGGGAGGGCAAACCTGTGTTAACAGACAACATCAAAGGAAAGGCGTAAAAATGGCGGAGAACAACAGGCAGAAGATACTTATCGTGGACGACTCGGAGATGAACCGCTCCATTCTGGCGGATATGCTGGGGGAGGAGTACGACATCGTGGAGGCCGAGGACGGCGTTCAGGCCGTGGGGATACTGGCAAAGCAGGTGTCCGAGCTGAGTCTGGTGCTGCTGGATATCGTGATGCCGAGGCTGGACGGCTTCGGCGTCCTCAGCGCCATGAACCAGAACGGATGGATCGTGGACGTACCGGTGATCATGGTCTCGGCCGAGTCCGGCTCCAAGCAGGTGGAACGCGCCTATGAGCTGGGGGTCACGGATTTCATCAACCGGCCCTTTGACGCCCTGGGGGTCCGG
>CANQSU010000033.1 GCA_947626585.1 uncultured Oscillospiraceae bacterium | reverse complement strand
CCGCTACACCCGCTCCCTGGTCCGCCAGAGCAACACCACCGACGAGAAGATCCTGTCCCTCATCGAGTGCTGCAACGAGGAGGCCAAGCAGGAGAACTCCAACAAGAACCCGGTGGTCAACTCCACCCAGCGCGACTACATGGCCGGCGAGGTCAGCCGCGACCTTTCCGAGCGCATCCTTCTCCCCCGCGACATCGTGGAGGCCCACGAGGCCGGCATCATCCACTTCCACGACACCGACTACTACGCCCAGCACATGCACAACTGCGACCTGGTGAACCTGGAGGACATGCTGCAGAACGGCACGGTCATCACCGGGACGCTTATCGAGCGGCCCCACAGCTTCTCCACCGCCTGCAACATCGCCACACAGATCATCGCCCAGGTGGCCTCCAACCAGTATGGCGGCCAGTCCATCAGCCTCACCCATCTGGCCCCCTTCGTGGACATCTCCCGCAGGAAGATCCGCAAGGTCGTGGAGCAGGAGCTTGTGACCCTGGGCGTCAATCCCGAGGAGGAGAAGATCCGGAAGATCGTGGAGGACAGGCTTCACGAGGAGATCCGACGCGGCGTCCAGACCATCCAGTACCAGGTGGTCACCCTCCTCACCACCAACGGACAGGCCCCCTTCGTCACCGTCTTCATGTACCTGGGCGAAGCCAGGAACGAGCGTGAGCGCGAGGACCTGGCCCTCATCATCCGGGAGGTCCTGGAGCAGCGTTACGAGGGCACCAAGAACGAGGACGGCGTCTGGGTCACCCCCGCCTTCCCCAAGCTCATTTATGTCCTTGAGGAGGACAACATCCATGAGGGTTCCCGCTATTGGGAGCTTACCAAGCTGGCCGCCAAATGCACCGCCCGAAGGATGGTCCCCGATTATATCTCCGAGAAAAAGATGAAAGAGCTGAAGGGCGACGTATACACCTGCATGGGCTGCCGCTCCTTCCTGACGCCCGACCGGTTCACCGACGCGGGCGTGGGCAACGTCGCCAACGCCGGCAACTACGAGCCGGGCAAGCACAAATACTACGGCCGTTTCAACCAGGGCGTGGTCACCATCAATCTTCCCGACGTGGCCCTCTCCTCCGGCGGCGACACGGACAAGTTCTGGAAGATCTTTGAAGAACGTCTCGAGCTTTGCCACCGGGCCCTTCGGTGCCGCCACGAGCGCCTTTTGGGCACCCCCTCCGACGTGGCGCCCATCCTCTGGCAGTACGGCGCGCTGGCGCGCCTCAAAAAGGGCGAGACCATCGACAAGCTGCTCTACAACGGCTACTCCACCATCAGCCTCGGCTACGCCGGCCTTTACGAGTGCGTCAAGTACATGACCGGCAAGTCCCACACCGACCCCGAGGCCACTCCCTTCGCCCTTTCCGTCATGCAGAAGATGAACGACAAGTGCAAGGAGTGGAAAACGGCGGAGAACATCGACTACTCCCTCTACGGTACGCCTCTGGAGTCCACCACCTACAAGTTCGCCAAGTGTCTCCAGCGCCGCTTCGGCATCATCAAGGGCATCACCGACAAGGGGTATATCACCAACTCCTACCACGTCCATGTCACCGAACAGATCGACGCCTTTACCAAGCTCAAATTTGAGTCCGAGTTCCAGGCTCTCTCCCCCGGCGGCGCCATCAGCTACGTGGAGGTCCCGGACATGCAGAACAACCTGGAGGCGGTTTTGCAGGTGATGAAGTTCATCTACGACAACATTATTTACGCCGAGCTGAACACCAAGTCCGACTACTGCCAGGTCTGCGGCTGGGACGGCGAGATCCAAATCGCCGAGGAGGACGGCAAGCTCATCTGGAAATGCCCCAAGTGCGGCAACACTGACCAGAACAAGATGAACGTGGCCCGCCGCACCTGCGGCTACATCGGCACCCAGTTCTGGAACCAGGGCCGGACCCAGGAGATTCGGGACCGGGTACTCCACCTGTAAAAATAATACTTCCCCGAGGCCGACGCCTCGGGGATACCTTTACTACTGATCAGAGCCCAGCGAGCGGGCCTGATTTTGAGAGGAGGAACGAACACAGCGCCTGAGCCCGACCAACAGGAGGGCGAGGCAAAGCGTGTTCAGTGATGACCATGAACTACGGTGAAATCAAAAACTGCGACATAGCCGACGGGCAGGGGGTGCGGGTGACCCTGTTCGTTTCCGGCTGTACCAACCACTGCGAGGGCTGCTTCCAGCCCCAGACCTGGGACTTCGACTTTGGAAAGCCCTTCACGAAGGAGACGGAGGACCGCCTCATGGAGCTGCTCGCCCCGGACTATATCAACGGCCTCACCCTTCTCGGCGGCGAGCCCATGGAGCCTCAAAATCAGCGGGCCCTCCTGCCCTTTGTGCGCAAGGTACGGGAGAGTTACCCGGCTAAGACCATCTGGTGCTATTCGGGCTTCACCCTGGAGGAGCTTCTGCGCGACGGCTCCCACCCCCGGTGCGAGGTGACGGACGAGCTTTTGTCCTGTATCGACGTGCTGGTGGACGGCCGGTTCGTGCTGGCCCTGAAGGACATCTCCCTGCGCTTCCGAGGCTCCCGCAACCAGCGGGTCATCGATCTGCCCGCCACCCTGAAAACAGGCCGGCTCCACCTGTGGGAGGACGGGCTCGGCAAGTAGGTGCCTCCTTAAATGGGTATTAGTATAAATGGTCGTCGCGATGGAAAGATTTTGAACCGATATTTGTGTAATACCAAAGAACCTCTGAATAAATCGAAGTGTCAAGATCGGCGCGGCGATTTATTCAGAGGTTTTTAAAACAATATTTGTATTAATTCTCCGTTTTCTCCTTCACCTTCAACACAGAAAGGAGATTTACGGTGTTCACGGTGACATACACCGCCGACAGGATCAGCGGGACCTTGAGCGCCAGTGGAGCCGGGTCGGCGGCGGCCACGGGAAGCAGAAATATGGAGATAATGTTCATCGCCAGCGTCCCCGTCAGACTTTTCCGTCCAAAGGCAAAGCCGGCGGAATAGAAAAAGCCTAAGGAGCCGGCGGCGAAAGCCACACAGGAGTAGCAATACTCCAGAAGCACCGGATTTCCGGCGTTTTCCCTGTAGCAGGCCACCATCCAGTAGCAGTAGAGCAGCGCCGGCATGACGCTCCCCAGCTGTAAAAAGGATGTCTCCCGGAGGGTGTAGGCGCTGTAGGCCATCGTAGTCATCCCGAAGCCGCACAGGCCCAGGAAGCCCACAAATACCCACCTGGCCATGCCGGTGAGGCCCAAAAGCTCCGTATCGGCCCGAATGAGCAGGACCGCGCATACGATGACCGCGATCCCTATAAGGGCCATGACCGCGAAGGTCAGATACCCCCTGATGGGGAAAGCCCTTCTGTACCCCTCGCCTGTTTCATAGCCTCTGGCCGCCACGGCGACAGCCACGGCGATGACGACCGCCAGCACGGTGAGCATGATGAGCGCTATGCTCACCGCCGCCCCCCGCCGCGGCAGCCCCGCCTCGTCAAAGGCGGTCCGAAGCTCTACCCGTCTGACAAACGCCCCCAGCAGCCCCAAAAGCAGGACCGCCGCCGGAACAAGCCTGATTTTACGCATATTCCGCACCTTATCTCAATAAGTATAATTGAATCAATTGGACGAGCATCCAAGCTGTGATTATATTTTACATCATTCATACACTTCAAGTCAAGCCATATGGAGGTCCGCCGTGAAAGTTATTATGATCATTTCCATCGTGTTGGTGCTTTTCGCCCTGATTTTCCCCATCGCGGCGTCCTGGAACACGCCCTCGGCGGCGGACACGCCGGGGGACAGCCCCGACGCCCCCGCCGGGGACGGAGCGGACGGCCTTTTCTACGTCCCTCCCGCGCCCGCCGCGCCGGGCAAGGACACGGACACGACCGTGACGCTCCTCGTGGACGGCGAGACCCGTGATATCTCCGTTCGGGACTATCTCATCGGCGCCGTGGCCTCCGAAATGCCCGCGTCCTTCGAGCCGGAGGCTCTGAAAGCGCAGGCCGTGGCGCTGAGAACGTACCTTTTCCGAAAGCTTCTCCACACCACCTCGGCCCATCCGGAGGCGGACATCTGCGCTGATTCGGGCTGCTGCGCCGCCTGGCGGGACCTGGAACAGCTGAAGGAGAAGTGGGGCGAGGCATACGAATCGAACCTTGCCCGTATCAGTTCCGCCGTGGAGTCCACAGACGGCGTATACTTAAGCTACGATTCAGAACCCATCCTGGCCGTCTTTCACTCCTCCTCCGCCGGCCGGACCGAGGACGCCTCCGAGGTGTGGCTCAGGAGCGTTCCATACCTTGTCAGCGTAGAAAGCCCCGAGACGGCGGAAACAGTGCCCAACTACACGGTCTCCGTCACCGTCTCGGCGGAGGAGTTCCGGGATACGGTAAAGGCCGCCCACCCTGAGGCGGTGTTCTCCGACAGCGTCGCGGAATGGATCACCGACCCCGTGACGACCGCTTCGGGCCGCCTTTCCTCCGTCCTCATCGGCGGCGTGTCCGTGGGCGGGAAGGAGCTTCGCTCCCTCTTCGGTCTCCGCAGCACCGCCGTGACCTTTGAAGCCTCCACGGACAGCGTCACCATGACCTCCACCGGCTATGGCCACGGCGTGGGCATGAGCCAGTACGGCGCTCAGACCATGGCCCTGGCGGGCAAGGGGTTCGAGGAGATATTGGAAAACTATTACCCCGGCACGGAGCTTGTAATTCCCTCCACCTCCGCGTAACGCCGTAAAACGTCCCCTCTCCGGGAGGGAAGGCTCCTTGTCCGCTCTGTGTGGGAGGGTCGCGGATGGGGCGTACTACAGAACGACGGGGCTTGTGGTCCACTCCGTCCCGCCCCGGCGCTGATCGGGGCCGGCATACATCAGCGCGTAAATATCCCCCGCCCTGGCTTCCAGCTCGAAGATCTCCCGGGCTTTTTCCGGCAGGAGCTTTGCCGCGGCGGGCTTTGTGACGATGGGCAGCCCCGCGCGGACCTTGATCTCCCTCAGCGCCTCCCTGCCACGCCCGCCCAGGGCTAGAACGCGGATATAAGGCGGCTCGTTCGTCTGCATATCCGCCGTTATCCCCAGAAGCGCCGCCATGACCATGCGCCGGAGGCGCGCGTAGGCGTAGCGCTTTGTTTTGACGCCGTCCAGCACCGCCTTCACCGTGCCCTCGCTCCCGGCGAAGCGGGCAAGCCTCATCCAAAGCCCCTCGCCCCCGTCCGGCAGGCTCTGAAACTCCTCCGGCCCCATGGTCCGAAGCCTGTACATGGTCATGCTGTCCAGTATTTCCGGGTCCGGCGTCCTCCCGGCGTCCAGCTCGCGGCGCAGGATCTCCCATGCCGCCTTCGGCATGAAACGCCCGTACTCCCCGCCCTCGCCGATCAGCTCCCGGATCCGGGACGCCCCGGCGTAACCGCCGCTCTCTCCCCCGTCGTGGGCGGCGAAGGCTCTGGGCACCGGGATCGGCCTCAGCTTCGATCCACGCCGGGCCATCGCCTTCAGATATTCCACCGCCAGGATGTTGTTGGGTTCCCGCAAAAGCGCGGCGTCCCCGCCCGACAGCTTCTCCGCCGCCCGCTCCCGGGCCGCGGCATAGGACACCCCGGCGGCCAGCTCGGCCTTGATGAGCGCGCCGCAGGCGGGCGACAAAAGGACCTTGGCAAGGCCCGACAACCGCTCCGCGTCCGGACACTCGGCCCCGAAGGAGATGAGATCCGCGCCGATACCGTCCAGGATCGCCACGCCGCCGGAGGCAAACCGCTCGGCGGAGCCCAACGCCCAGGGAACGGGAAGCTCCAGCACCAGGTCCGCCCCGCACCGGGCCGCCATCTCAGCCCTGGCGTGCTTGGAAACCACAGCCGGCTCCCCCCGCTGGACAAAGTCTCCCCCCATGACGCACACAATGGCGCAGTTTTCCCCGGACATGTCCCGGGCTTTTGACAGCTGGAGGGCGTGGCCGGAGTGGAACGGGTTGTATTCACAGATGATGCCGGTGAGCGTCATGGCAATTTTCACCCCGAAATATGAAATTGGGACTTGAGATATCCGCCAATATGGTTTAAAATAGATATATGTATTTTATACCCTCGCCAATATTTTTACAAGGGATGGTACGAAAAATGAAAATTCTTGTTATCAACGCCGGCTCCTCCTCTCTCAAATACCAGCTGATGGACTCCGAATCAGGCCAGGTCTACGCCAAGGGCCTGTGTGAGCGCATCGGCATCGACGGCAGACTCACCCACAAGGTCCCGGGCCGTGACGACGTGAAGCTGGATATCCCCATGCCCACCCACAACGAGGCCATCAAGGCCGTCATGGACGCGCTGGTGGATCCGGTAAAGGGCGTCATCAGGTCCACCGACGAGATCGACGCCGTGGGTCACCGGGTCGTACACGGCGGCGCGGAGTTTGCCGCCAGCTGTGTCATTGACGACGACGTCATCGCCGCCATCGAGCGGTGCATCCCCTTCGGGCCCCTCCACAACCCCGCCAACCTGATGGGCATCCGCGCCTGCATGGAGGCCATGCCCGGCAAGAAGCAGGTGGCCGTTTTCGACACCGCCTTCCACCAGACCATGCCCCCCAAGGCATACATCTACGCCCTGCCCTATGAATACTATGAGAAGGACGGCGTGCGCCGCTACGGCTTCCATGGCACCAGCCATAAGTACATCGCCGGCCAGGCCCTCCGCGCCCTGGGTCGCGAGGGCAATCCCGATGGCACGAAGATCATCTCCTGCCATCTGGGCAACGGCTCCTCCCTGGCCGCCATCATGGACGGCAAGGTGGTGGACACCTCCATGGGCCTCGGGCCTCTCGCCGGCTTCCCCATGGGCACCCGCTCCGGCGACATCGACCCCACCATTATGGAGTACCTGATGGGCCGCTACGGCTGGGACATCAAGGAGATGCTGAACGTCCTCAACAAGAAGTCCGGCGTCCTGGGTATCTCCGGCGTCTCCTCCGACTTCCGCGACCTGTCCGCCGCGGCCAAAGAGGGCAACGAGCGCGCCGCCCTGGCTCTCGACAAGTTCGCCTATGAGGTGAAGAAGTACATCGGTGCCTATGCCGCCGCCATGGGCGGAGTGGACGCCATCGTGTTCACCGCCGGCGTTGGCGAAAACGACGCCGACATGCGTATGCGCATCGCCTCTGGCCTCGAGTTCATGGGCGTGAAGATCTGCCCCCACTGCAACGCCACCAGAGGCAAGGAGGAGATCTCCGCCGCCGACTCCAGGGTCAAGGTCTTTGTCATCCCCACCAACGAGGAACTCATGATCGCCATGGACACCGCGGAGCTTGCGAAATAAGGCGTTGCAATTTTCGGCCGGAGACATTGTCCCCGGCCGTTTTTTTGGAGGCTTGTATGGGATTATTCAGGCGCGTGAAAAAGGAGCCGAATATCCTGGACAGGACACGAGCCCTGATGGCTATGAATATTTCGGATATCTGGAGCCTTCAGAGCGACGACGACTTTGTCACAGCCATGGACGGCTGGGTGTCCAAAAAGGGGAGGAACAGGCTCAGCCCACCGGAGCGCGCATTTTACGACGTGATGCGCCTCTCTCAGGACGTGGCCGAAAGCGGTTTTGGGGCATACTACCTGAACCACGGAAACGAGGACATGGCCGGCCTCCCCGAAGCCCTGTATGCCCTGGGCTTCGGAAAGGCTGCGGAGACGGCCCGGCGCGCCCTGGCTCTTCTCCCGGAGCCCCGGCATTCCAGTGAAAGCGGAGACGAGCTTATGGACGCCTTCGAGGCCTCCGGAAAAACGGAGGAGCTGGACGCCCTGAGCCGTGATTTCAACAACAGCCTCGACGGCTTTGCCTCCCTGTGCCGTGGATATATCGAGAAAAACAGGAAGAGCTTCAAATAGCACGCCCCTACGTTTTCCTCAGCCGCCGGGAAAAGCGCGCGACAGAGCGTTGCAAGCGTTCTTTCATACGGTCATCGCCGCCCTTTTGAAGGGCGGCGATGGTTTTGGAATGCGATTCTACGGGGAAAGCGGTCCCTACGGGGGATCTGATAATATGGCGGGCCGTTTCCTCGCGGCCCTTTTTCGTCCGTTTTTTCTGTACCGGTACCTTATTGCACGCTCTCGACCTTATCCAGCTTCTCCCCACAGGCGTCCAGGATAGGCTTGCCGGCGACGACGCAGGTGTGGGCGGCGGCGGTCAGCTTGTCCAGCGTATCGGCGAAAGCCAGCATGTCCTCCGCCGTGGTGTGGAGAACCTGGGAACGGAGACGGTGGACGTCCCCCTGGGTGCGGCCTGCGAAGTACATGGCGGCGTTGCGGCTCAGCTCCTGGCGGGGGGTCATGATGGGCTCCATCCCGCCGATGGTGGAGATAATGAACTTGTCCAGGCTCCCGCCGGAGGCGGCAAAGCCGCGAAGCGCCTGTCCGCAGGCGTCAAACGCGCTGAGGCTCCCGGCGCACTGGGGATCCCGGTAGCTGCTGAAGGCCACCGACCCCACGGTGCCCACGCTCATGTTGACCCCGTAAGCCCCGCCCTTCACACGGACGGTATTCCACAGGTAATCCAGGCTCAGAAGCTTCGCGGCTACCAGCATAGAGCCGGAATACTCCGCGCCCGCGTCAGAAAGCCTCGCCGAGCGTCCCGCGAACCCGATGCCGGCGGGGATGGAAAAGCCTTCCTCGGGATGGCAAGCCGGAGCGTAGCTCAGGGCCTCGCCCTTCTCCCCCTCGGGGATCATATCCAGTACGCCGTCAAGCCACGCCTCATCGGGCGCGCCGCTCACCGAGACGGTCAGGCGCGGCCGGACCAGAAGCTTTTTGAGCAAAGCGCCCATATCGGCCATGAGCTTTTCCCCACGGGCCTCGAATTCTCTCTCCGTCCCCTGAAGGAAACGGAGCTGGCCAATGCCCCTCATGGCGTCGTCAAGGGCGGAGGAGGCAAAGAGGCTCGAGGCGGCTCTTGTGACGGCCACGGCGTTGCCCGCGTTCATGGCGTTCTGCTCCATGGCGATGCGCCCCTGGCGAAGGATATTGAAAATGGCGTCGGGGTCGTTGAAATCCGTGGTGAATAAAAGCTCCCTCACGATTTTCAGCGCCTCAAGCTTCCTCTCGGGGAGGAGCGCCAATGACACGCACAGGGCCGGCGTCACCTTTCCTGATTGACCGGGATAGATGATGGGGTTTACGGTGAGCCTGCCGATCTTCTCCCGGACCAGGGTAGCTATCTCCAGCGGCGTGTGCTTCTCCGTAGCCAGCTCCCCGATGAGATTGCATACGGAGGGCAAAAGCGTGATCTCCTCCACGTTCAGATCGTCGGCGGTAAAGTAGAGGTCCAGATAGGCGATGCCACCGGTCTCCACATCCGTCCTTAAAAGCGGCACGCCTCTGTACTCGCTGTGGGAGTAGGGATAATCCGGAGCCCTCTCCGGGATATCGGAAAGGGAGAGCATCGGCAGGGTCGCCAGGGCCTCCGGGTCGTCCTCCTGAGACTGATGGCGGCGCAGCTCGGCAAAACGCTCAATGACCGCGCGCGTCTCCTCGGCGGTCCAGCTCCCTCTGATCGCGTCCAGCTCGTCCTTCTCCCGCATAGCGCGCTCCCGGCCCAACGTATTTGACGGCGTAAGCACCACCCGGGCGGTATGGGGATTGCTGAGGAACACCTCGTCAAGGAGCTTTTCAAACCACCCCTCGTCGATCCTGCGCCTCAGGGAGGCAAAAACCTCGTCGGAGCAGAGATTCTGGGCCGGATCCCCGCCGTACAGCCATGACTCCAGGCTCACCATGGCAAACACAAGGCCCCGGGGCATACGTCCGAAGTCCTTCTCCCGGTTGGCAAACTCCACCTGATTCAGAATGGCGTTCAGCTCCCTGTGGTCGAGCCCCTTGGCCTGCCTGGCAAGCACATCATAAACCGTCCCGATAAGCTCGTCCTTCTTATCCAGGCTCGTGTTCACAGCGGACAGAAAGACAAAGTTCTGCTGTATGCCGTCATAGGAGTGGATGTCCACGTCCTGGGCCAGTCCCTTCTCCAAAAGGGCCTTTTTGAGGGGCGACTCGTTGGTGCCGCACAGGGCCCTGACCAGCACCGAGCAGGCAACGGCCTTCTCCGGCTCGTCGAACCTGCCCGTGACCCAGCCCTCCCCCAGAATGACCTTGTCCGTGCCGTCCTCGTCGGGGCCGATCTCATACATTGCCCTGATCTCTCCCGGATGGACGGGCTTCTGGAACGGTATGTCCGCGTCCACCTCAATGCGGTCGTACTCGCATAAGAAGGAGTCGAGCTTTTTCAGGACAGCGTCGATATCCACGTCCCCGTCCAGGAAAATACAGGCGTTGGAGGGGCTGTAGAAGCGTCGGTGGCACTCCCGGTATTTCTCATAGGTCAGCTCCGGGATGTGTTCCGGGTGACCGCCGGATTCAAAGCCGTAGCAGTTGTCCGGGAACAGCGCGCGGCCCAGTTCAAAGGCAAGCACCTCGTTGGGATCGGCAAAGGCGCCCTTCATCTCGCTCAGCACCACGCCGTTGCGCGTAAGCTCCCCCTCGGGGCTCTCAAGCTCATAGTGCCAGCCCTCCTGCAAAAAGGCCATGGGATCCTCCACGGACAGGGGGTGGAGTACAGCGTCCATATACACGTCGATGAGGTTCAGAAAATCCTGATCGTTCCGGCTGGACAGGGGGTACATGGTCTTGTCCGGGAAGGTCATGGCGTTCAAAAAGGTCTGCAGGGAGCTTTTTATAAGCTCCACAAAGGGCTCACGCACCGGATATTTCCGGCTTCCGCAAAGAACGGAGTGTTCCAAAATGTGAAATACACCCGTGTGGTCGGAGGGGATGGTCTTGAAAGCGATGGAGAAGGTCTTGTTGTCGTCGGGCCGTTCCAGCCACACCAGATCCGCTCCGTTTTTGGTATACTCCATCCTGTGAAGCGTCGCCTTCAGCTCGGGAAGCTCCTGGGAATACCGGAGCGTAAAGCCGTGCGCGGCCGCGCCGTTTTTAAGTTCCATGTGATCATTCCTTTCCTTTTATTTCGTCGCCAGCCTTTCCGCCGTCCGTTTCATCGGGGGCGATGCCGTGGATGATTTCAAATTCCGCGAAGTCCGTGAGAGAGGAGAACGGCTCCGCCTCCTCCGTTCCGGCGGCCGCTCCCGCGTCGTTCCGCTCCTCCTCCGGCCCGGTCTCCTCCGTGTACTCCGCCTCCCCGCTGTCGGAGGGGGCGGGCGCCGGTCCCTCGCCGTTGTCCGTATCGCCGCCGTCCGCTTCCTCTTCCGGCTCCTCCGGATGGCCGTCGGAGTCAAGAAGCCGCGCCAGCTCCCGGTTGGCCCGGAGGGCCATGGTCCTGACCCGGTCCACGCTGTCCCGGAGACTGTCCACAAGCTCATCCCGGTGGGTAAGCATCACGTCCACGGCCTCAAGGAGCTTGTCCACGTCCATGTCCGCGATGGAGCCCACCGCCGGCATCCTCAGCATGGCAAGGCAGCTGCCCACCTTGGGATCGTAGTCAAAGCCCAGGGTGGGGGTGCAGGTACAGGCGGCGAAGATGAGCGCGTGGAGACGCATAGCCAGGGCTATGCGCCCCTCCCCTATTATACCCATCACGTCCAGAGGCGTATAGCTTCCGCTGAGGACGGTGGCGGGATTTCTCATGGCCTCCTTCACCTCCCAGCAGACCGGCTCGTCAAACCTGGGCTGCATGGGGATGAGGACGATCTTGAAGCTGTAGCGCTCGTAGATCCCGTCGCACAGGGCGGCAAAGCGCTCGATATAGTCCGGAGCGTCCCTGATGGGCCTCACCGCCACGGTGACGAAGGGCCCCTCCACCCCGATGATGGAAAGCTCCCTCTGCGCGGCGGAATGGCTGGGGGCGGGCATGGTATAAACCGGGTCGGCGCTCTCGATGAGGTCCGGCCTCGTGACGCCCATATCCCGAAGCTCGGCGATCGAATCCGGGTCCCGGAGTACCACGCTGTCCGCCAGCTCCACGATCTTTCGCACCCTGCGCCTGTTGGCGGGTTTTCTCACCGGCCCTACGCCGTTAGCATAGAGCATGGTCTTTTTCCCCAGCCTGTGGGCCAGCCATATGACGGACAGGTAATACAGAAGCGACCTGGTGGAGGTGTTGTCCTGCAAAAGGCTGCCGCCGCCGGAGACGAGAAGCTCGCACCGGCGCAGGGTCCTCCATACGGCAAAGGGCGAAAACCTCTGCACCGCCCTGCAGTCGTGGTTCTCCTCGGTGAAGGCCGGGTCTTTCGACAGGACCACGATCTCGATCTCCGGGTCCGTGCCGTGGATGGCGCGGCACAGGGACTCCAGGATGGCCTCGTCCCCGAAGTTGTTGAAGCCGTAGTAGCCGCTCAGCGCCACGCGCCGGGGCGGTACGGCCCTTCCATACGCCTCCAGCGCGTCGGCGGCCATTCGCCGGACGCTGTAATGCTCGCAAACCACGCTCCGCCCGTAGGCGGCAAGCCTGTCATAATCCTGCGCCTCCAGGGTCAGCGCCGTTGTCACGTCGTCCAGAAGGGCCTGTCGTGTTATCCCGGGCAGGCCCCGGCAGCAAAAGTTGCCGTCGATGCCCTCCTGAAGCTTGTCCTCGTCAAAGAGGCCCATGTACCCCTCGTTGCCGGCCACTACCACGGGCCGCGCCACGGCCATGGCCTCCAGCGCGGCTCTGGACACACCCACGAACACGTTTCCGGCGGCGCATATCTCATTGATATCCGTGCGTGAGCCGGCCATCAGAATGCATCTGTAGCCGATCTTCAGGTTGATCTCGTCGGCACGGCGGGAAAGCTCCTCGTACCTGTCCCCGCCGCCGGCGATCAGGATGCGGACCTGGGACACCCTCTGGGCCAGGGTGGGCGCAATTTTCAACAGCGTGTCCGCGGCCAGGGCACGGTCCTCGTCCAGCCGGCTCACATGGGAGACCATCAGCGCGTCCACGGGTATGTTGAACTCACGCCGGACATTCTCTCCCGAGACCGCCGGAGAGAATTTTTCCGTGTCGATGCCGTTGATGGTCACGGTGATTTTCTCCCGGTCTATGGGGTAGTTGTCCGTCAGATATTTTACAATGTCGTCCGAGACGGCGATGGTCCTGTCGCCCCAGTTTGTGAGATAGCGAAGTATGAAGCCCGGATCAAATACCCAGTGGGCGGTGGTGACCATGGGAAAGCCCATGAGCTTTTGCAGGATCCCGCAGACAAAGGCGGGGATCCGCGCGTGGGCGTGAACTATATCCGGCCGCTCCCGCCGGATCTCCCGTCGCATGATAAAAAGGCCCTTTACCATGGAGAAGGGGTTTCGCGTATGGAGGGGGACCTTGACGTGGCGTATCCCGCTCTTTTCAAGCTCGGGCACATACACGCCTCCGTTTGAGGCCACAACGACCTCGTGGCCCTCCCTTACAAGCTCCCGCGCCAGCTCCACTATGTGGGTCTCCGCTCCACCGATATCAAGACCCATGGTGGCCATCAGAATTTTCATGAATCGCTCCTCTCAGCCGACGTTCCAGATTCTTCCTGTAGTCGAGACATATTTTGTGGTAAAAAGAACGTCTCCGTTTACACCCAGCTCGTAGGTCCTGCCGGCGTAATACCTTCCGTCGTTCACCGATCCGTCGACCGTTACGGTAAGCAGGACGTTGAAGTAGTTCTCCACCTCCATGCTCCTGATCTCACCGGACGTGGTCTCCACGATATCCACCGCGGGGGAGGCTTCGACGGCCTTGATGGCGCCGAGATCCTCGCCGCCGTCGGACCAGAGCCTGTCGTCCACGCGCAGAGACTCCACCGTGGAGCCCCGCACCCTTTCGACCCTTATCTGATAGGTGACGGGCACAAAGCCGTCGTCGGAGATATTGGCCTCTCCGCCGGAGAAGAACCGCATGTACGCCATGAGCGCAAGCGCGGCCACCACCAGCACGGCCAGGATGTCCAGGGCGCTGATGACGCCGAAGATCCTGCCGCGCTCGTCGATGAGCTTCCGTTTCTTCATTGCGCGTCACCCCTTTCTATGTTCATGATGTAGCCCTGGGCGCTGAGCCCCGGGATCCTCACGTTCACCGGAAGGCCCACCTTGATGATATAGCCTCCGTCCACGGTAATATCCTTGTCCGTCTCCACGGCCTCGGTCGTGATAACCACCGTGGCGGTCTCCTGTCCCGGTACCGGGACGGATACCCTGACGTTCCGGCTCTCGTCCGTGACCGTCCTCACCGTGGGGGAGATCTCAACGGACTCCACCGTCCCCATGCTGTACTTCTTGATCTTATCCACCACCGGCATGCCGGCCTTTATCGTGGAGGCGGCGCCGTTCCTGATCCCCGTCAGCTCCACGGTGTAGCGGACCCGGACCCTTGTCTGGCTCTCGCCGGTTATGGCCCCGGAGGTGTCCCCGCCCCGGTTCAGCAAAAGTACCGCCGCCAGGAGAGCGGCAATGACGATGAGCGCCAGGTCGAAGAGGTTGAGTATTTTGAAGATCCCTTTCTTGTTCTTACTTTCCATCCCGTGCCTCCAACGTTTTTATGTAGATTTCCTCGATCCGGCCGGCGAAAATCTCCCCGGTGAATCGCTCCCTGTACTCCCTCAGGGCGCCCACGCCCAGCTTCTGCCGCAGCGCCGGGTCGTCCATGAGCCTTACCAGCTTGTCCCGGAGGTCATTCACGTCTCTCGTCCGGAACAAAAGCCCGCTGACGCCGTCCTTCACCTGCCAGGGATTCCCGCCGTAGTCCGAGGCGACCACCCCCAGGCCCATGCTGAATCCCTCCAGCATGGCCATGCTGGAGGCCTCCGTCCCCCAGGAGGCGTTGACCTGCACATCCAGCACGCTCAGCACCGTCGACACGTCGTCCACGAACCCCAGGAAGATGACCTGCTTCTCAAGCCCCAGCTCCTTTGTCAGGCTCTTTACGTTTTCCTCGTCGGCGCCGGTACCCGCCACGATGAGCTTCAGCTCCGGTCTCCCGATCAGCGCCATGGCTCTGAGAATGTCCCCGTGGCCCTTGTAGGCCTCCACCCTGGCGATGATGCCCATCACAAAGTCGCCGGGCTCGATGCCGTACTTCCGCCGGAAAGCGGCGCACTCCTCGGGTGAGCGCCTTTTCACCGGCTCCACACCGTTCATCATGACGTCGATGAGCTTCCGCGAAACTCCGGCGTCGGTGAGGTTTTTTGCCGTTGCCGGAGAGACGGCGATGATCCTGTCGGCGTAATGCTCGTTTATGAATTTGTTGAGCCACCGGCCGGGTCCCTTTTTCATATAGCTTTTCACCGGAAAGGCCGAGTGGCGGGTGAAAATCACCACCCTGCCGCACTGCCGGCCGGCGATGCGCCCGGAGAGGGAGCCGTGGGTGTGAACGATCTGGGGGTCCACTTCCCCAATAAGCTTTTTGAGCTGGCCGATGACCTTGAGATCCATGGACTTGTCCGCCATCCCGTCCACCTCGTGGACGGCCGCCCCAAGCTTTTCGAGGGGTTCCCTGAGCAGGCTCCCTCTTGGCAGAGCCACATGAGTCTCAAAATTCTTTTTATCGGCGTACTTGAGGTAGTTCATGATGACCCGTCCCGCGCCGCCGATGTTGGTGTCGGAGATAATGTTGATTACCCTGATCACGTCCTCGCCTCCTTCATCGCAATGTTGTAAAGGGCCGCCGCGATCCCCACCACCGTCCAGAACATCAGCGTCACCCGGTAGTTGTAAAACGCGTAATCCGTCATTCCCTGGGCGGCAAAGCCGGCCAGAGAGGCCATCAGCGCCGCGGCCTGGACCCTCGTTCTTTTATCCTTCGCCGCCGTCATCGTCCTGCCCAGGGTCAGCACCGCCGAGCAGAAGGTCCCCAAAAGGGCGATCAATCCCAGAATGCCGTTTTCACAGAACACCTGCAAAAAGAGGTTGTGGGAGTGGGGCGCGTACACGGCGTTGAAGCTGTACTTGGGATAGACGCTCTGAAAGGCCGCCGTCCCCGTGCCGAAGCCGCACAGCCAGTAGTCGCGGAGCATATTGATGGACGCCATCCAGATGTACACCCGGTAGGAGGTGGAGCTGTCCGACAGGTCCCCCACGCTCATAAGGCGCGCCATGATGGAGTCGGGCAATATGGCCAGAAGCCCCACGGCCCCAACCAGCCCCAGCGGGATAAAGCGCCTGTCCATCAGCACCAGGAACAGGGCCGCGCCAATGGCCAGTCCCAGCCAGCCGCCCCGGGACCAGGTGAGTACCAGGCACAGAAGCATCGCCCCGGCGCAGAGGGCCGACGCGATCTTTCCCCTCCGGCTTTTGGCGGTATAGGCCCCCGCCGCCGCCAGGGGGATGACCAGCAGGAGGTACTCGGACAACACGTTGGGATTATCCAGGGTGGACCAGACCCGCAGCGTGATGTTGGAAAATTCCTCCTCGTCTATCCAGACCAGATTCCCCTCCAGCCCCGCGGCCGCCTGGGCAACGCCGTAGAGGGCCACCAGCGTGCCGGAGGCCACCATGAGCCAGACGAGCCGCTCCAGCTCCCGGCGTTCCCGGCAGACGTCTATGACCACGATGGCAAAGGCCGTAAACGCCGCCGTCAGGAGTCCGTTTCTCAGGCTCCCCCTCAGCGTCACCGACAGCAGTGTGGAGCCCAGCTCCACCACCGTGAAGAGAAGTATCCATTTTATCAGGGGCGAGTGGGAAAGCTCCCGTTCCCTGTGGCGCCCGTAGACCAGCGCCAGGGAACCGAAGCCGAGAAGCGCCAGCGCCAGCACGGCCATGGTGCGCAGCAACGGCGCCAGAAAGACCGCCAGGGCCATCCAAAAAAAGCACCTCTGGGTCACGGATCCCTCCAGGGCCCGGTCGAGCCTCGTCACCTCAAAGGCCCGGCACAGGGCCATATGAACGCCGTGCGCGCACCGCGACACGAAGCCGGCGCCTCCCCGCGTCCCCTCCGGCGGCGTGAAGAGCCGGGAAAGGAAACTTTTTTCCCACTGCCCGTCGATCCATCCCGCCGCGGCGGTGAGGGCCCTGTATATGAGGCTGCCCTCAAGTATCTTTTTCATTGGCTCCGCAACCTCCAAGCTTATTCTTTATGAGTCTTACCGCGCTTTTGGCCTCATCCGTTCCCAGGCACAGCGCCGTGATCCCGTAGACCGCGGCGCCCACGCACACGGGCGCCAGAAGCGTCAGA
Source organism: uncultured Oscillospiraceae bacterium (assembly GCA_947626585.1). Taxonomy (GTDB): domain Bacteria; phylum Bacillota; class Clostridia; order Oscillospirales; family Oscillospiraceae; genus RUG626. The sequence goes on along the minus strand of CANQSU010000033.1, from coordinate 4,525 downwards.
AGCTTGCCCACGCGCCCGTCAAGGACCCGGAGCGTACCGTATGCCGCAGCCGCCATAAGCGCGGCGCTGATGAGCTGTTTACCGAAATTGGTGAAAAACGTCCTGTCAAAGAAGCCCATTCCCCGCTTTTTCAGCGGGACGGCCATGATGACGCCGTTGAGGGTAAAGGACACGGCGGAGGCAATGGCGATCCCGGCCACATCAAGGCGCGGGGCCAGGAGCATGCTGAGCAGTATGTTGGCCCCGATGGACACCGCCCCGGCGATGAGGGGCACCAGGCCGGACTGACCGGCGAAATAGGCCCTGGACAGCACGAACTGCACCGCGTAACCCACCATCCCCAGGCTCATCCACCGGAGGGCCCTTGAGGTGATCTCAACGGAAAAGGCGTCAAACCGTCCCCCGCCGTAGATGAGAGACACCACAGGCCCGGCCATGATGAAAAGCCCCGCCGTCATGGGGATCACCACAAAGAGCGTGATGCCCATGGCCGAGCGCAGGGTGCCCTTAAGCTTCTCCGGGTCGCCGGAGGCGCTCTCTCGGGAAAGGCGCGGGAAGATGTAGTTTGCCAGCTGAATGACGAAGATGCCCGCTATGACCGTGTAAAGATTAAAGGCGTACTCGATGGCCGAAACGCCCGCCCCGCCAAAGAGCCGCGAGCCGAAACGGGAGTTGACGGTCTGGTTGATGGGAAGCACCCAGGTGCTGACCATTACGGGCAGCAGCAACCGGAACACCTTGCGCATCTCCTCGTTTCTCAGCGACAGGGACGGGTAAAGCTTAAAGCCCTTCTTGACAAGGGAGGGCACCTGCACCAGCGCCTGGAGCGCCCAGGCGACGAGAAAAGCCACGGCCAGGCCGTAGATGCCGAATCTATCGTTGAGAGTCAGGTAATAAATAATGATAGCCACGTTGGAGATGAGGCTGATGGCGGCGGGGATGTTGAACTCGTCCAGGGATTGAAGGATCCCCACAAAGGCGTAGGCCACGCCCGCGAAAAGCACCATCGGCATCATGATGCGCGTCAGCTCCCGGCACAGCGAGGCGGTGGCCTCGTCATACCCGTCGGCGAAGAGCCAGGTGAGAGGGCCGGCGAATACCGCGCCCAGTATGCTCATCACCGCGCACAGCACGCACATGACGGTCATGAAATTACCCGCGAAGCGCATGGCGTCCTTCCTGCCGCGCTTTTCCATCAGCTCCCCCATCACCGGGATGAGGCAGGCGCCGATGGCGGAGGAGAAAATGGTGTCAAAGAAGACCCGCGGGATCCGGGAGGCCGTCAGGAAGGCGTTGGCCTCCATGCCGCTTCCGTAGTTGACCGTGAGCATCCTGTCCCGCACCAGGCCCAGGATCTTTCCGCCCAAGGTGATGGCCATCATGGACCCTACGGTCCACACGGCGCTTTTCTTTTTCTCCACCGTCCCTCACCTCCGTGCCTGTCGTAAAGCGCCAAGCATTTTAAACCAATTTTGTATTTTATCACACCTTGCGCAAAATATCAACTAAAACCGCCCATATCGCGTCGAAACACCCATTAACATTTTGTGAATACCCGCTCCTCACGGCGCACTTGAAAAAAGACGTGGTTTCTGATATGATAGGGGCAATACGGAAAAGAAGGAAGATTTTTTATGTTCGTAGACAAAGCGACAATAGAGATCAAAGCCGGGAAGGGAGGCAACGGGGCGGTCGCCTTCCACCGGGAAAAATATATTGCCGCGGGCGGCCCCGACGGAGGCGACGGAGGGGACGGCGGCGACGTGGTGCTGGTCCCCGACGCCAACATGTCCACCCTCATGGACTTCCGCTACAGGCGCAAATATGCCGCCGGCAACGGCATGGACGGCGCCGGCAAGCGCTGTACCGGCAAGCGCGGCGAGGATCTCGTGATAAAAGTTCCTCTGGGCACCGTGGTCCGGGACAAGGAGACCGGCGCGATCATGGCGGATATGTCCTCGGTCGACAGATTCGTGGCCGCCAGGGGCGGCTCGGGAGGCTGGGGCAACGCCCGCTTCGCCACCCCCACCCGTCAGGCCCCCCGCTTTGCCAAGGCTGGCCTTCCCGGGGTCGAGCGTGAAATCATTCTTGAGCTAAAGCTCCTGGCCGACGTGGGTCTTGTGGGCTTTCCCAACGTGGGCAAATCCACCCTGCTGTCCGTGGTCTCCCGGGCCAGGCCAAAAATCGCGGACTACCACTTTACAACTCTCTTTCCCAACCTCGGCGTGGTCTACGCCGGCGAGGGACGCAGCTTTGTCATGGCGGATATCCCCGGCATCATCGAGGGCGCCAGCGAGGGCGCCGGCCTGGGCCACGACTTTCTGCGCCACATCGACCGCTGCCGGCTCATCGTCCATGTGGTGGACGCCTCGGGCCGGGAGGGCCGCGACCCGGTGGAGGATTTCGACATCATCAACCGGGAGCTTCGCGAGTATTCCCCCGTCCTGGCCTCCCGCCCCATGCTCGTGGCCGCCAACAAGTGCGACCTTCTGGACGGCGAGTCCGGGGAGCGGCTGGAGCGCCTGGAACGGCACGTGAAGGAGGCCGGTATGCCCTTCTTCAAGATCTCCGCCGCGGCCCACATGGGGACGGAGGAGCTGACGAAAGCCATCGCCTACCGGCTTTCGGAGCTTCCCCCCATCGCGGTCTTTGAGCCGGAGTTTGTGGAGCCGGAGGCGGAGGTCGAGCTTCCCGAGCCGGAGATCAACCGCGAGAACGGCGTCTGGTACGTGGACGGCGGCTGGGTGGAGCGTCTGGTGGCCAACGTCAACTTCGGGGACTACGAGTCCCGCATGTACTTCGACCGGATCCTCCGCGACCGGGGCGTCTTTGCCCGTCTCGAGGAGCTTGGCGTCGAGGAGGGCGACACCGTCAGCGTCTGCGGCATCGGGTTTGAGTACAGAAGATAAGGTAAAGAAGCCCGAAGCTATTGACAATTCCTGTGTAAAAATATACAATGATACTGGAATAAAAGGAGGTGCGTCATCACGAAAAAGACCGTGAAAGTCCGCTCCGCCATTCCCTTTTACGGGGCGGCGGCGGTTGTGGTCCTCTGGGCTCTGATCTTGCCGCTCTATAAGCCGTGGCACTTCCTTGTGTTCATAGCCGCGGCGGCGGGGGCGTACTTCCTCCTTGAAAAGCTCTTTCCCGGCAAGGAGAAGGTGATCGAAGTGCCCGAGCCGGAGCCGGAGCCCACGGGCAACGAGGCCGTGGACACCCTGACGAGGGAGGGCCGTCAGGCCGTGGCGGAGCTGAAGCGCCTGCGGGAGTCCATCAGGGAGCCGTCGGTCCGGTCCCGCGTGGACGAGATCACCGCCCTGACGGAGAAGATCTTCGCGGATATCGTCGAGGACCCCCAGGATGTGCCCCAGGTCAAGCGCTTCGCCGGGTACTACCTGCCCACCACCATGAAGCTTCTGAACGCCTACGACCGCATGAGCGGCGAGGGCACGGGCGCCAATATCAGCGGAACCCTTCAACGCATCGAGGACATTCTGGACACCACCGTGGAGGCCTATCGCAAGCAGTATGACGCCCTCTTCGCCAACGAGGCACTGGACATTGAGACGGACATCACCGTCCTGGAGTCCATGCTCAAGCGCGAGGGCCTGGGCGGCAAGGATTTCAACGTATGATCACACGGGCCGGCGCACGCGCCGGCCCCGGCAATACTCACAAAATCAAGAATAAAATCAAGAATTCAGAAAGGGAGATCAACTATGACTGAGCCTGAATATGTTCCGACCCTTACCTTCAACGCGACCCCCGCCGATCCCGTGACCCCCGCCGACCAGCAGGCGGCCGCGGCGGCCGTCGCGGCGGCTGAGCCCGGGGCCCCCGCCGTCTCCGCCACCGAGCATGAGGAGAGCCAGCTGTCCGAGGCCGAGCTGAAGGCCGTGGAGGAGTTCTCCAAGAAGATCGATATCTCCGACTCCAACGCCGTCCTGCAATACGGCGCCGCCAGTCAGAAGAACATCGCCGACTTCTCCGGCACCACCCTGCAGAACGTGCGTACCAAGGACATGGGCGAGGTGGGCGACATGCTCTCAGACCTGGTAGTGGAGCTGAAGGGCTTCAACTACGGTGAGGAGGAGAAGAAGGGCCTCTTCGGCTTCAAGCGCAAAATGGAGAAGCAGATCGCGTCCCTCAAGTCCCAGTACGACAAGGCGGAGGTCAATGTGGACAAGATCGCCGGGATGCTTGAGCAGCACCAGCTCACCCTCCTCAAGGACGTGGCGACCCTGGATAAAATGTACGACCTGAACCTGGCCTATTACAAGGAGCTGACCATGTACATCCTGGCCGGCAAGAAGAAGCTTGCCGAGTGCGAGAACACGGTCCTGCCCGAGCTGAAGGCAAAAGCCCAGAAATCCGGCCTTCCCGAGGACGCTCAGGCGGTCAACGACTATCAGAACATGATCACCCGCTTTGACAAGAAGCTCCACGATCTGGAGCTGACCCGGATGATCTCCGTCCAGATGTCCCCCCAGATCCGCCTCATCCAGAATAACGACACCCTGATGGT
>CANQSU010000032.1 GCA_947626585.1 uncultured Oscillospiraceae bacterium | reverse complement strand
CTGGATGACGACGGGACGATCTACCTCTACTCCGGCAACGGCCCCAGGATCATGAAGGATGTGGGCAAGGAGCCAAAAGCGTCCGTGGTCATGATACTTCAGGACGATATGCTGACCCTGAAGACCGAACCTCGGCGGCTCATCCCCACAGTGGGCAGGTCCAAGGGCACCGGGTTTGAGGGACATGAGCTTTTTGAGGCAAGCTCTATTCGGAAAATTCGGGGCAAATACTATCTTGTCTATTCCTCCGTGCAATTCCATGAGCTCTGTTGGGCCATCAGCGACAAGCCGGATAGAGACTATAAGTACGGCGGCGTTGTGGTGAGCCACTGCGACCTCTTCCCTGGGGAGGGCGGCAAGCCACTTTGTGCCTATGGCAACAACCACGGGGGCCTGGAGCTCATAAACGGACAGTATTACATCTTCTATCACCGTCCCACCAACCGGACCATGTGTTCCCGTCAGGGCTGGGCTGATCGGGTGGAGATATTGGAGGACGGGAGCATTCCCCAGGTACACATGACAAGCTGCGGCCTGAATAACGGCCCGTTGGAGGGAAAGGGAACCTATCCCGCCTCCATCTGCTGTAACCTGTACGGCAAGGAGACGCCGACCTTCTCCAATCAATTCCTGATGGGGGGAAAGCATCCCTACATCACTCAGGACGGCCCGGACTGGTCCCCGGAGGATACGGGAAACCCGCCGAGACAGTATATTGCCAACTGCAAGGACGGAGCCACCGCCGTATATAAGACCTTCCGTTTCCGGGACGCCAAAAGTGTCAGCGTAAAGGCACGGGGCAGCGCGGAGGGCAGGATCGTCGTGAAGACCGCTCCCGACGGAGAGCCGGTGGGTGAGATCAATATCTGCCCGGCCAAGTCCTGGACCCGTTACACCGGCGCTGTCACCATTCCCGACGGCGACAACGACCTGTGCCTGTGCTACGAGGGCAAAGGAAAACTGGACATTTTGGAATTCACCATTGATTGAGAGGTGCGACGTATGAAAACCATCAGCTTGAGCAAAGGCTGGACCTGCAACGGCGTCCCCGTCCGGCTTCCCCATGACGCGCAGATCACCGAGACGAGAGGCCCGGAGACATCCAACGGCGGCCATGCGTATTTCCCCGGCGGGATTTACACCTACGAGAAGACCTTCACCGCCCCGGCGCAGTGGGAGGGGAAGGCCGTCCTTGCGGAGTTCGAGGGCGTCTATAAAAACTCTACGGTATCCTTAAACGGTAAGGAACTATGCTTCCACCCCTACGGCTACACGGGCTTTTTCGTGGAGCTTGAGGGGCTGAAAATCGGCGGGGAGAACACGCTCACCGTCGTGGCGGACAACTCAAAGCTGCCCAACTCCCGCTGGTACTCCGGGTCCGGCATCTACCGCCCCGTGTGGCTCCACGTGTGCGAGAAGGACGGCCTTCGGCCCGAAAGTGTGAGGATCAGCACGGTTTCCATCGCTCCCGCCGTCATCCGCGTCCAGTCCCCGGTCCCCATCACGGCGGAGGTCAACGGCGTCACGGGACATGGCACAGATTTTGAGCTGACCATCCCGGACGCGAAGCTCTGGAGCGCGGAGGAGCCAAATCTCTACACGGCAAACATCACAGCCGGTGAGGGGGACACAATGGAGGTCACCTTCGGCATCCGTCAGATCACATGGTCCAGCCGGGGCCTTTTCATCAACGGCAGGGAGACGCTTCTGCGGGGCGGCTGCGTCCACCACGACAACGGAATTTTGGGAGCGGCCACCTATGATGAGAGCGAAGACCGACGTGTCCGCATCATGAAGGCCAACGGCTTCAACGCCATCCGCTCCTCCCACAACCCGGCCTCCAAGGCCCTGTTGCGCGCCTGCGATAAATACGGCATGTACGTCATGGACGAAACCTTCGATATGTGGTATAACCGCAAGAACACCTATGACTACGGCTGTGACTTCGACCAGTGGTGGGAGCGGGACACCGCCGCCATGGTGGAGCGGGACTTCAACCACCCCTCTGTCATCCTCTACTCCATCGGCAACGAGGTGGCGGAGCCCTTTGAGGAAAAGGGCATTGAGGCGGGCCGCCGGATGGTGGAGCTGTGCCATTCTATCGATCCGACCCGTCCCGTCACCTGCGGAACAAATCTTATGATCATCGCCCGCGCCGCCAAGGGCCAGGGCATCTATCAGGACGGGGAACAGAAGACAGGCGGCGATGTGAAGCAGAAGGAGGGCGGCAACGCCAGCCTCGCCTTCAACATCATGGCCAGCTTCATGGGCACCAGCATGAATAAGGCCGGAAACTCCCCGAAAATCGACGCGCTGACCACGCCGTTTATAGACTCCCTGGACATCGCGGGCTACAACTACGGCTCCGGCCGCTACCCCCTGGAGGCCAAGGCCCATCCGGACCGGGTACTCTTCGGCTCCGAGACCTTCCCCCAGGACATCTGGAAAAACTGGGAGATGGTGAAGAAATACCCGTATCTGGTGGGCGACTTCATGTGGACGGCCTGGGACTACCTGGGCGAGGCGGGCATCGGAGCCTGGAGCTACACCGGCGGTATGCCCTTTAACCGCCCCTACCCGTGGATCCTGGCTGGCGCGGGCGTCATCGACATCACCGGCGTCCCCGACGGCTCCTGCAAGTACGCCTCCACCGTGTGGGGCTTAGAGAAGAGCCCGGTCATCGCCGTGCGGCCTGTGAATCACCCCGGCGTGCGTCCGGCAAAGTCCGTCTGGCGCGGCACCAACGCCATCCTGTCCTGGAGCTGGCAAGGCTGCGCCGGGAACAAGGCCACGGTGGAGGTCTACTCCGACAAGGCCGCAGTGGAGCTTTTCATCAACGGCAAGAGCCAGGGAAGGAAGAAGGTCCGGGAGTGCAAGGCGGCCTTCAACGTGAAGTACGCCCCCGGCACCGTCACCGCCGTGGCTTATGATGAGGCCGGGAATGAGGCTGGCAGAAGCGAGCTCCGCTCCGCCGAGGGCAAGCTCAAGGTGACCCTCCGCCCGGAGACGGATAAGGTCAAGCCCGGTGACATCGTGTACATCCCCGTCACCATCGAGGGCGAAAACGGAGTCGTGGAGTCCAACGCCGACAGGAAAATCACCCTGAAGGTGGAGGGCGGCGAGCTCCTGGCCTTCGGAAGCGCCAACCCCTGCACGAAGGAGCAGTACCACACCGGCACCTTCACCACCTACTACGGCCGCGCCCTGGCCGTGGTCCGTGCGAGAGAGGACGGGAAGATCCGCGTCACCGTGGAGAGCGGCAAGGGCGGCGTCCCCGAAGATGTGCAGAGCATATAAATCTTTACGCGGTTTTTCATAAAAATTATACACGATTACTATAAATAGCACACCGTTGATATAATCCAATGGAAAATTCCTGTTATAATCGATCCAACAAGGCCGGAAAGCCGGCACAAATACTATGTCAGGAGGAAAACGGAATGAAAAAGAGAACGATCAAGATACTGTCGCTCGTACTGTGCGCTGTGATGCTTCTCGGCACCCTCAGCGGCTGCGGCGGCGCAGACGAGGACTCTGCCGGCAGCACATCCTTCACCTGGGAGATAGACACCTCTGATGACGCGCATTGGTACACGGAGTACGAGGACAATCCGGCTGTCCAGTATTGGCTCTCCCGTGAGTGGGACGCTGACGGCGACGGCAAGGGCAAGAAGGTCACTGTCGACTACATCACCCTGCCCTCCGGCGCTGAACAGGACACCATGAACACCTGGCTCGGCACCGGCGAGTACCCCGATATCATGAGCACCACCTACTGCTCACAGAAGGCCCCGCAGCTCTATGAAGAGGGCGTGATCCTGGACGTCACAGAGTACGTGGAGAAGTACATGCCCCACTATCTGCAATGGGCGGAGAAGCACCCCGACTATGCCTCGCGTCTCACCACCAATGTGAACGGCGAGAGGAGGTACCTGGGTGTCTACACCCTCAGCGATACAGTTGAGCGCCCCTGGGGCGGCTTCCTCTATCGCCGTGACTGGATCGTCAAGTACGGCACCAACCCTGAGACCGGCGCGGCCTTCACCGGTGCCTGGGATGAGAACGGCAACTGGGTCGATGACGTTGTCTTCCCCTCCGGCGGCACTGACCCCATCTACATCAGCGACTGGGAGTGGATGCTCGGTATATTCGACAAGGCGCTCAAGGAGCAGAACATCACCGACGGCTATGCCATGCAGATGTACTATACCGGCTATTTTGCCACCGGCGAGATCGTGAGCGGCTTCGGTGATCCCCCCATCAACTACATCGGCGAGGACGGCAAGGCCCACGCCGGATATGAGAGCGAGAACTTCCGCGCCTACCTGGAGTGCGTCAATAAGTGGTACGCCAACGGCTGGATCGACAAGCAGTTCGACGAGCGCGCCAACGACATGTTCTTCATGATCGACATGGGCTCCGTTTATGCCGGAAAGGTCGGCCTCTGGTATGGCATGGTCGGCTCTCTGGGCAGCAGCATGGACACCAGCGGCGGCGACACCTCCAACCCCACCAATGGCATCGTTGTGGCCGGCGCTCCCCAGCCCATCAATGACGTATACGGCTCCGACGCCTGCAAGAACATAAAGCCCTTCGCTTACTACGGGGACTCCCTTATGTTCGGGCCCACTGTGTTCACCAAGAAGTGCGAGGGCAAGGACCTTGCCACTCTGTTCACCGCTATGGACTATCTCTTCGACCCGGAGACCGGTGCGCGTTTGAAGAGCTTGGGACTCACCAAGGAACAGGTCGATGAGATCGACTGCCAGTGGTACAGAGACAACGGCCTTGCGGACGGCGCCTATACCATCGAGACTGATGAGAACGGAAACACCAGGTTCGTTGTCAACCCCGTGGCATCCTCCAACCAGGACGGACTTGAGAGCGCCTGCAAGATAAACAAGAGCCTGGGTCTCGGCATGTACGGGGACAGACTCTACGACGAGCCCGCGTGCATTTCCCACTGGATCAGCCTCTGGAGCATGTATAACGATTTCGGCTGCATCGGCACCGAGGTCTCCGACCAGTTCACACCTGAGCAGCAGGAGAAGGCGAACATGATCTTCAACAATGTGCTTACCTACATGGCCAGGACCGTCCCGCGCTTTGTGAAGGGAGAGTTAGACCCCGCCAATGACGCGGACTGGGAAGAATATTGCAAGGGCATCCGGGAGCTCAGCCCCTACGAGTATAACGACTTTGTTGACCAGGTGCTTGGCAACTGATCCCGGCGCTATATAGCTTTTCATCACTCCGCCGGCCTTCGGACCGGCGGAGCATAATAGAAGAAGGGAGTGGACGGCTTGAACCGAGTGATCCCTGCAGAAGAACTCAAGCTCTCGCGCAAGGCCAGGGCGAGGAGAGACTGGCAGAAAAACTGGCAGATATATCTCCTTTTCCTCCCACTGGCTGCCTATTTTATCATCTTCAATTACATCCCCATGGTCGGTATCCTGGTAGCCTTTGAAAAATTCTCTCCCACCCTGGGCTTCTTCAAGAGCCCCTGGGTGGGTTGGGAAAACTTCCGTGTTCTTTTCACGGGGAACGAATTTCTCATAGCCCTGCGCAACACCTGCTGTATGGCTGTTCTTAACCTTGTGCTGGGCTTCCTTCCCCCTGTGCTTCTGGCGATTCTTTTCTCCGAGTGCCACTGGAAGCCCTACCGGCGCACCGCTCAGATTATCTCCTATATGCCCAACTTCGTCTCGGCTGTGGTGGTCTGTGCCCTGGTGGTGGAGTTTTTCGGCATGTCCGGCGCCATTACGAAGATTTTGACGGCCTTGGGCGCCGAGGAGCAAAACTGGCTGGCCAACACGAAAATCCCGGTTTTCTGGCTCATCTACGCCTTTATCGGTATCTGGATGAATATGGGCTTCGGGTCTGTGATGTACACCTCCATGATCTCCAATGTCAGCGGCGACCTGAAGGAGGCGGCGCAGCTTGACGGCGCCAACCGCTGGCAGGTGATCCGTTATGTGGTGGTCCCGGCGCTGGTTCCCCTGTGCATGATGAACCTGACGCTCTCCGTGGGCACCATGTTCATGGCGGGATGGGATAAGGTACTGCTTCTCTACATGCCCAAGACCTACGATGTCAGCGACGTGCTGTACACCTATACCTACCGCATGGCCTTCGGCAAGAGTGTAAATTTCGGTCTGTCCACGGCGTCGGGCCTCTTCCAGTCCGTCATCGGGACGATACTTCTTGTCGTATCCAACAAGCTCAACAAGAAGCTGACGAACTACGGCTTGTTCTGAGGGGGCGATATCATGAAAGAAAACAAGACCCCGAAAAAGAGGCTGTTCGGTATGATGTCCACCGCAGACATCATTACGGACGCCGTGATCATGCTCATACTGCTGCTTGTAGCCTTCATCAGCTTCATTCCACTGTGGCATGTGGTGATGTCGTCCGTCTCCGACGGGAAACTGCTCCTTTCTCACAAGGGCGTTGTCTGGGCGCCTATCGGGGAGTTCAACCTGAACGGCTACAAGTTGATTTTCAGAAACTCAGGCGTTGTCAAGAGCTACCTGAACACCATCCTTTACGTGGCGGGAGGCACGGGCCTCGGCCTCATCATGAATGTGCTGGCCGGATATATCCTCTCCAGGAGGACACGTTTTAAGCCGCTTATGATTGTGTTCTTCGTCATCACCACCATGTTCAACGGTGGCACCATCCCCACGTATCTGGTCATCCGCGCCCTCGGCATGACCGGGACGCCCCTGGCGCTCATCATCCCCGGCGCCACAAACGCCATGTTCATGCTCTACATGATGAACGCGTACCTGGCCATCGACAGGGACTATGAGGAGGCCGCGGCTATCGACGGGGCGGGACACATACAAATCATGTTCCAGATCCTTCTCCCCCAGGCCAAGGGCATGGCCATCGTCACCGCTGTCCAGACGGCCATCATGAAATGGAACTCCTGGTTCGAGGCGTCTATCTATGTGCCCACCCAGAAAAATCTATGGCCGTTGCAGCTGTGGGTCAAGGAGCTGACATCCAACACCACGGAGTTTTTGAAGTCCTCAAATCCCGACTATAACCAATACCTCATCCAATATGCTGTGATCGTCATTGCCACTTTGCCTCTTTTGGCGTGCATGCCTTTATTTATCAGCAAGCTTGAAAAGGGCGTTGCCACCGGCGGCATCAAGGGCTGATTCAAATCAAACTGATCCTGAACTTTGTGCCAGGCGGGGACGGAGTTTTCCGCCCCCGCCCTTTTTCATTTACGGTGCGATATGAATGTTATTGAGCTTACGAACTTCTCTGCCTACTACAAGCTGAAAAAGGACTATCTGGTCGCCCTGGATAACGTGTCCCTGACTGTGGAAAAGGGAGATTTTATCACAGTTGTGGGCCCCTCCGGGTGCGGAAAGACCACACTTTTAAAGTGTGTCCTCAATCAGATGGAGCTCACGGGCGGGGAACTTCTCCTTATGGGTGAGGCCCCGACCACAACCGTTATCCAGAAGGCCAACATCGCCTATATTTCCCAGGATACCAAGCTATACCCTCACCTCAACATTTTTGAAAACATCGCCTTTCCCCTCCGCATGGCTGAAATGGCACCGGAGGACGTGGACATAAAGGTGAGGACCGTGGCGGAAAAATGCGGGATAGGGCGGGAGCTTCTTAATCGCAAGCCCTCGCAGCTCTCCCTGGGACAGCAGCAGCGGGTGGCCCTGGCAAGGGCATTTGTGAAAAGGCCGGAGATCATTTTGGCGGATGAGCCCTTTTCCCATCTGGATACGCCCCTGCGGGCCGGGCTTCAGGCGCTCCTTCGTGCCTATCACGACGGGACGGGGGCCACGGTCCTCTTCGTGACCCACGATGAGGAGGAAGCGGCGGCTTTGGGCGACAAGCGGCTCCGAATGGGCTTCGGCGTCATCGAGGCAGTGGAGGACACCTCCAAGATCAGCCTGCCTTCGGGGAAGAAGGTCACAGAGAGCCTTTCGGATGCCATCCTCCAAAAGCGGAAGGACACCGGGGGAAAGGCTTGGCGAAATAAGCTTCTTTACCGTTGGCCCCTCATTTTATTGGGGTTGGTCGCCGTCGTCTTCCTGGGTACAGTCATAGGGAGAAGGCTCACCGCGCCGGCTCCAAACGAGAAGCTGTCCGTATGTCTCGTGGGGCAGAACTTCAACGCGGAAGCGATGCGGGGGGCGCTTTACACGGATATGGGGCGCTTCACCGAACAAGAGCTGCGTGATTTGACCGTGGAGACGCTCTACAACGAAAACGGCTCCATACTTGCCGAGACCCTGACTGCCCGTATCCTCGACGGCGTCGATCTCTTTATTCTGGAGGAGGATTATGTATTCGACGGTCTGGGGGAGAACTATTTCGCGCCCATACCGAAGGATGTGGCGGAACCATATTTCCCCGGCGCCGCGCTCTACAGCGAGGCCGGACAAATCTACGCCATCCGGCTTGATAAGGACGGCGGATCACGGTTTTCAGAGTTTTATGGCGGGAATAAGACGTGCCTGCTCTTCGTAAACGCCGCGTCAGTCAACACAGGCGCCATGAATGGCCGAGGGGACCCGGAGGACACCGCCGCGCTGGAGCTGGCGTCCTACCTTTGGAGGGAAGGAAAATGAGATCGCGTACCTCGTCAAAAACCGACTTTACCCGCGCCTCTCTTCCCCACAACCGCAGGGAGGTCTTTTCGGACATCTGCGCCATGTACGGCGGGATGCTTTTCAAGCTGGGCCTCATCCTTGTCCTGTTCGCCGCGCCCTGCCTTTTTGTGGGCCTTTTAGCGGATCAGAATGAGCTCGCCTACATTGCCGAGGCGGTGGAGGACGCTGACCGGGTGGCGCTTTACCGGGAGTATCAGGTCACGGACAGTCTCTTTTCCCTTATGAACATCGTCGGCTTCATGATTTTCTCCGTGGGCCTTGCCGGTGCGGCCAGAATACTCCGTCAGCACGCCTGGGAGGAGCCTGTCAACTTGAAAATCGACTTCCTCCGCGGTATCCGCCAAAACGCGCGGCCATACCTGATGCTTGGTTTTCTCGCCGGGTGCTGGATCTTCTTCACAAAATATTGCTTCGCCGGGGCGCTCTATTCCAGGGGCGGAGCGGTGATCGTAAAAATCCTGCCGCTGCTCTTGGGGCTTCTGGTGCTTCTGCCGACGATGGGCGTGACGCTGGTGGCGACGACGATCTACACAAATCCCTTACGTCGGAACCTCCGCCTGGGGCTTTGGCTCTTTTTGAAAAAACCTCTCCCCGCAATCGGTATCTGCCTTATAGCCATACTGCCGCTCCTGGCGGCGCAAGCCATCGTTTCCATCCCCATCAGACTCCTCCTGCGGCTTTTGAATGTTGTCCTTGCGCCGTTTTTGCTCCTCCTTTGGTTCCTCTGGTGCATGAACGTCATGGACAAATACATAAATTCCAAGGACTACCCGGAGCTTGTGGGAAAAGGCTTTGTCCCAAAAGAGGAAACAGAAAACAAATCAGAACCATAAAGGAAGGAGAACAAAATGTCTGTCGAATACCGTCTTGACCTTGCCGGAGAAAGCCGTCCATATCCCCACTATTGGGAGTTTTGCGTCGGGAGTTGTCACGCGCCGACTCTGCTTCGTGAGGATGTCCGTCAGCAGATAAGAAAGGCTCATAAGGAGATCGGCTTTCAATATCTGCGGTTTCACGGCCTTTTTGATGACGATATGAGCGTCGTCATCAAACCCATGATGCCCTGGGTGAAGCCGGAAATCTCCTTTTACAACATTGACTGCGTCTTTGATTTCCTGCTGAACACAGGGATGAAGCCCTTTGTGGAATTGAGCTTTATGCCCACTGCCTTCGCAAGCGGCACGCAGGAGCTTTTTTATTACAAGGGAAACGCCACCATGCCTAAGGATGACGGCGAATGGTCCGGCTTCATCCGCGATTTTGCCCGTCACCTCACGGACCGCTACGGCCGGAGCGAGGTGGAGTCCTGGTTTTTTGAGGTCTGGAACGAGCCCAACCTCCACTTCTTTTTTGACGGCACCCAAGAGGACTACTTCCACCTCTATGAGATCACCGCGAGGGCGCTGAAGGACGTAGATCCCAACCTCCGGGTGGGCGGCCCGGCCACGTCGAATAACGCCTGGATCCCCGCGTTCCGTGACTTTTGCGCCCGGAACGGCGTACCCCTTGACTTCATCTCCACCCACCATTATCCCAGCGACGACCCGCTCTCCACCGCCGGCATGAACGGCCCCGGCACCAAGGGCGAGCTCTTCGACGAGGAGGCGGCCAAGCTCATGGCCGGCATGAGCCCGGAGGAGATTCAGGCCCTGATTGCCAAGGCCGTTGGCAGCAGCGGGCAGAATCCCAGAAATATTCTGGAACAGCTTACCCGCAAGGTCAAATCCGAAGTCGGGGAACTGCCCCTCTACTACACCGAGTGGAACGGTGCCAGGGAGTTTGACACGGAGTACCAGGCGGCTGTCATCGTCCACACCCTGGCCCACAACGAGGGACTTGTGGAGGGCTATTCCTTCTGGACGGTAAGCGACATCTTCGAGGAGCAGGGCATGAAAAACGGCCCCTTCAAGAATGAGTTTGGTATCCAGACAAACGAGGGCATCGCAAAGCCCTCCTACCGGGTCTTCCAGGCGCTCCATGAGGCCGGGGACAGGAGGATAGAGGCCGTGCCCCAGGGGGAGGGTGAGGGATACCGCACGGCGGAGGTCCTGGCGCTTCGTAACCCAGAGAGCGGTGAGACCACCGTCTTCGTATACAACCACGACATTGACCGGCGAAATATCGCGCCCCAGGAGATGACGATTCGTCTTAGCGGGCCTGTCAAAAACGTCCGAAAGGCCGTTATTGACGAAAATCACACCGCCCCCGTCAAGGCGTGGGAACGGATGGGCTCCCCGGCTTACCCCAACCGGGAGCAGCTGTCACAGCTTCACGCCGCGTCCGAGCTTGTCTTTGAGGATCTGGGCGCGATTTCCGAGATCCGCTTTACGGCACTGCCGGAGAGCGTGACGATTTTGAAGGTAAATTGACAGAGAGGAGCAAGCCCATGGAGAACTATAAAAATCCGGCGCTGCCTGTTTCCGAGAGAGTGGAGGACCTGATGGGCCGTATGACCCTCCGGGAGAAGGTCATGCAGCTCACCTGCGTCTACGGATTCGGCGGGATGATCGATTTCTCCGAGTTTACCGATGGCATTGGTCAAATAGGCATGAGTAACGGTACTCAGACGATTGAAGGAAACGTGGAGCTTGTCAACCGGGTCCAGAAAACCCTCGTGGAGGAGACACGCCTTGGCATCCCCGCCATATTCCATGTGGAGACACTGAACGGCGGATCTCTTGCCGGCGCGACCACCTATCCCATTCCTCTCGGCCTCGCCGCGTCTTTTGACGACGGACTTGTCCATGAGATGGCCTCTCAGATCAGAAGTGAGATGGTGGCCTCCGGGCAGAAGATGGCGTTAGCGCCGGTGCTGGATGTGTCACGGGACCCACGCTGGGGCCGTCAGGGAGAGACCTACGGCGAGTCCCCCACCCTGACTTCCGTCATGGGCTGCGCCTACATCAGCGGCATGCAGGGGGGACTGGGAAAGGACGGCATGTCCGCCTGTGCCAAACATTTTCTCGGTTACGCGGCCAGTGAGGGCGGCATCAACATGGCGGGCGCCCACATCGGGGCGAGAGAGTTTAGGGAGGTGTACGCCAAACCCTTCGCCGCCGCCATTGACAAGGCAGATTTGCGGGGCGTCATGAACTGCTATCTGGCCGTGGACGGCGAGCCCGTCACGGGTACGAGAAAATATCTAACGGATCTCCTGCGTGGGGAATTGGGATTTAAGGGAGCGGTGGTGGCCGACTACGGCTCCATCGACAAGCTCTACGACGTCTTCCATGTAACGAAGGATTACGCCGATGCCGGAGCGAGAGCGCTTTCCGCTGGCGTGGACGTGGAGACCCCACGGCGCATCTGCCTCAACGATGAGTTTATTTCCCGCGTGGAGTCCGGGGAGATCCCCATGGAGGTGATCGATACAGCCCTTCGCCGTCATCTGACGCTGAAATTTGAACTGGGCCTCTTTGAACACCCCTACGCCGACCTTGCGTCCGCGAAAAAGCTCTGCCAGTCCACGCGGCACCTCGCGACGGCCTATAAGCTGGCGTCAGAGGCAATGACCCTGCTTAAAAACGAGAACAATATCCTTCCCCTGCGGGATCAAAAACGCATTGCCGTCATTGGTCCCAACGCCGATGATGTGCGCGCTCTCTTTGGCGGCTATACCTATCCCGCCTTTTATGAGGGTATGCGGAGCATCCTCCTCGGCGTCAGTCAAAGCATGGGTCTGGAGGGCGTTGAGGGCAGTGATGAACAGGTGGCTTCCCTCAAGCAGATGACGTCCGCGCTTCCGGAGGTCAGAGACCTCATACGGCGCGACTATCCCGGCGCCAAGACCGTTCTGGAGGCCATTCGGGAAACCGCGCCCGCGGGTACGCAGGTCCTCTACGCCCGTGGGTGCGGAAATCTGGAAACAGACGACAGCGGCTTTGCGGAGGCCATTGACGCGGCGAGAGGCAGCGATGTGATCCTCTATGTCTGCGGTGGGCAAAACGGATCTGCCGACGGCTGCACAATGGGCGAAAATGTGGACGCATGCAGCATCGGTCTTGCCGGAAGTCAGGAGGCGCTGTTGAGGACTCTTATCGAGACCGGAAAGCCCGTGGTGGTGATCCACATGGACGGACGGCCCCTCTCCAGCGTATTCGCCGCCGAACATGCCGCCGCCATTCTGGAGGCTTGGCACCCCGGACAGATGGGCTCACAGGCCATCGCCGATACAATATTCGGAAAGAACAATCCCGGTGGCAAGCTTCCTGTCACGGTTGTCCGCCATGCGGGGCAGGTGCCCATTTACGCGGAACAGAACCGGGGCAGCGGCGTGCTTGGACGCGGCTTGAGCAACAACAACATCACCCAGGGCTATGTGGATGAGCCGGGCTTCCCGCTCTATCCCTTCGGCCACGGACTTTCTTACACCAGTTTTGAGCTCACAGATTTTAAAATATCCGCCAATGAGATGACTTCCGACGGCAGCGTGACCGTCTCCTGCAAGGTTAAGAACACAGGCAAGGCGGCGGGAGCGGAAGTGATCCAGCTCTGGTTCGCCGATAAGACCGCCAGCGTTGTGCGGCCAAACAAAGAGTTGGCGGGCTTTGTCAGAGTGGAGCTTCAGCCTGGGGAGTGCAAAGAGGCAGGCTTCCAATTCTTCGCCGATGAGACTGCCCTTTTTGACAGCGCGCTCCGTTGGGTCGTGGAAGCGGGCGAAGTGGAGCTCTTCATCGGCAACTCATACGGAAACCTCACCTCAGTCGGCACGGTCAACGTGACAACGTCAAAACAACTCGAAAGCGGCAGGAGGCACTACTTTGCGGAGAGAATGTGACGCTCCGACGAACTTAGGAACCTCATCGGTGCGGCGACTTGTTTAGAGGCTCCCAAATACTGATTTTGCTATAAATGTAGGCATTTCTCTATGTCTGCTTTATATAGCGCAAAGCATGTAGAAAGTTTTGATACAAAGGATTATATCATAGTAAAGCCAAAGCTCGGACAAGCCAGCATATGCGGCGCAATTTTTGGAGATGGTTTCAATATGGAAAAACTGATCCTGCAGGTACGGGGGGAGCGGGAGGCCCTGACGGCGGAGTGCTTCGAGGTGCTGGGCTGGATGGAAGTCAGCCGTTCCAGGGAGAGCGACACATCACCCGTGACGAATACGGTATGGGTTCGGGAGGACGAGGAATCCCCCGCCCTGACGGAAAAACGGACTCGGTGCCAGGCGGTGCTGGAAGAGATCGAGGCCATCGACAGGAGGGTAGAGCGATACTATCTGGAGCGGGTGGTCCTGGTGGGCATGGCGGGAGCGGCCTGCATCGGCCTCAGCTTTCTGTTCCTGCACCTGGGACTGCACATTCTGTTCACAATCTCGCTCCTTCTGGGGCTGTTCGGCTGCTCCATTACCCTGGCCCTGCGGCCACTCCTCACGCGGATAGGTCTTCGGAAGCTGGGCGGGGACATCCCGGCGCTGGAGGCAAAGCTTCGGATGATCCTGGCGGAAGAGGAGGGCTGACCCATGAAGCAGGGACTGCTTTCTTCAAAAGTTTTTGACAGCCGTGTGCCCGCCGATAGGGTGACCGGCCGTGAGAAAATACTTGGTCACTTTATGGGGCCCATCGCCGTGGTGGTGATGAACTCCATCCTGAGTAATTACTTAAACGTCTACTACACCGATGTCCTGAAAATCGGCGGCATCTGGGGCGGGATGTTCATCAGCACCTTCCCCATTGTGGCGAAGGTGCTGGACGTGCTGACCTTTATCTTCATGGGCCTCGTGGTGGACCGCACGAAGTCCCGGCAGGGCAAGGCCAGACCTTGGATTCTCTTTTCAGCGCCGCTGATGGTGGTCTGCCTCATTGCGCTGTTTGCGGTTCCCACGGGCAATGACAACCTCACCGCCATTTGGATCTTCACAAGCTACACCCTTTTCTACGCCGTGGCCTTCACCATGTACAGCACGGCCCACACCCTGCTCGTTCCTCTCGCGACAAACGACCCGGCGGAGCGTCAGCAGCTCTCCACCGTGGCCAACACGCCCAACATGGCGGCGGGGTCCTTCGTGGCGATTTTGTTTCCCTGCCTGCTGGTGCCCTTCATGGGCGTGGCGGTGGAGCGATGGATCGCCGTGGCGTTGGTCCTGGCCATCGTCTCCCTGCCGCTCATACTGATGGAGTTCTTCTTCACCCGTGAACGGGTCACCCAGGCGGAGGAACCCGGCCAGAAGGTGAGTCTCTCCGCCCAACTACGGTGCTGTGTGAAAAGCCGGAACTGGGTGGTGCTGATGGTCTACTTGACGGTCATCAACCTAATCAACGCCCTCTTCAGCGCAGGGACCTTTTATTACTGCAACTGGGTGCTGGGCAGCTACAACGACGGCTACACCCAGGCGCTGTTCTACGCCCTGGGGCAGGCGCCCCTGGGGGTGGGGCTCCTGCTGTGCAACCCTCTGGCAAAGAAGCTGGGAAAACGAAACTCTATGTTGCTGGGCATGGCGGTCTCCACCCTGGGGGCGGGGCTGTGCCTTGTAAATCCCCGGAGCCTTGCTGTGGTTTTGGCAGGTCAATTTATCCGGGCCCTGGGCCTCATCCCAAGCACCTACATGGTCTCCAGTATGCTGGGGGACGCCTTGGACGACGTGGAGCGTGTCAGCGGACAGCGGTGCGACGGCTTTTCCTCCTCGGTTTTCAACTGCATCGTCACCATCATGGGCGGCGTGGCCCTGTGTATCTTCAACTTCGGTATCTCCCATCTGGGCTACCAGGCCCCAACGGCGGACACGATTCCCGTACAGAACGACACTATCCAGACATTCATCATCTTCTGCGTTATCGGCGTACAGCTCTTTGCCTACCCCCTCATCGCCGTGATCACCCGGTTCATGAGGCCCGACCGCCGGCAAAGGGAGCCCATTTGACCGGCATAAAAGGACGGGATTTTTGAAGAATATCTTGTATCTTTCATCCCACGGGATGATTTGATAAATACTTCATGGCGGCCCGCCACTCCACAAAATGGCGGGACGTACATCAAAAAGGAGGCAAAACCATCCCCGGCGTTCCGGGTGCGGCACTGTGGAGACGTGCCGTAAAAGCGGGTATCACTCCATCGGGTACCCGTGAGGCGCAAGGCAAGTTCACCTTTCGCCAGAACGAGAAAAAATGTCAGAAGTCATCCTGAAAAACTTAAAGAAGGTCTATGAGGGCAACGTCACGGCGGTCCACGACGTGAATTTGACCATCGCCGACAAAGAGTTCATCGTCTTAGTCGGTCCCTCCGGCTGCGGAAAGTCCACAACGCTCCGCATGGTGGCCGGCCTTGAAGAGATTTCCGGCGGCGAGCTCTACATCGACGGCAAGCTCTGCAACAACGTGGAGCCCAAGGACCGGGACATCGCCATGGTCTTCCAGTCCTACGCCCTCTACCCCCACATAACCGTCTACGGTAACATGGCCTTCGCGCTGAAGCTGAAGAAGGTTCCGAAGGCCGAGATCGACAAGAAGGTCCGGGAGGTGGCCGAGATTCTGGACATCACCCAGTACTTAGAGCGCAAGCCCAAGGCCCTCTCCGGCGGCCAGCGTCAGCGCGTGGCCATTGGACGCGCCATGGTCCGTGACCCGAAGGTCTTCCTCATGGACGAGCCCCTCTCCAACCTGGACGCCAAACTCCGCAACCAGATGCGCGCCGAGATCATCAAGCTGCGCTCAAGAATTAACACCACCTTCATGTACGTCACCCACGACCAGACCGAGGCCATGACCCTGGGGGATCGCATCGTCATCATGAAGGACGGCTTTGTGAACCAGATCGGCACCCCCACGGAGGTTTTCGACAAGCCCGTGAACCTCTTCGTCGCCGGATTCATCGGCATGCCCGTGATGAACTTCTTCGATAACTGCAAGCTCCTTTTGGAGAACGGCAAATATTACGCCCAGATCCGCAATGCCAAGTTCGAGCTTGACCCCTTCCAGCAGAAGGCATTGAAGCAGAATAACCAGCAGCCCTGCGACATCATCGCCGGCATCCGCCCCCAGCACATCACCGTGGGCCAGGGCGAGCTGACAGCCACCATCGAGGTCAACGAGATGCTGGGCTCAGAGGTCAACCTCCACGCCCGCTCCGAGCAGGACGAGGTGGTCATGGTGATCCCCACCGTGGACCTCAAGGTAGACGTCTCCGCCGGCAGCAAGGTCAACTTCACCGCCCAACCCAAGCTCATTCAGCTCTTCGACAAGGAGTCCGGCAACAACCTCGTGTGGTATGATAAGGCCAGCGCCGACGCCTGCGCTCCCGTGTGCAAGAGCTACAATTTCTGATTACTTCTTTTTTCATTTTCCCCTCCAAAGAAGCCAGCCGGCGCAACCGCACCGGCTGGCTTCTCCATGATAACGAACTTACAGCAGACAGACGCTGATAGTGCTGCCCCCAGGTCCATTATTACCGTCCATAAGCTGTATGACCACTTTGGCCCTGCACACCCCAAAGCTCTGCGCATCCCGCTGGATCACCCTTCCGTCCAGCGCCGGGAGCCATTTTCGGCTGAAGCTGGTGGTGCCGAACCATGCGTCGAAGTTGGTGACGGGGAGAACGACCCAATCGGAGTCGGCGGGCTTGTTGACAAGGCAATAGGCAACGAGCGTCTGGGCAGCCTCAACGGGAACGCCGGGAGGGGTGACGGCGGCGATCCGAGACAGCTCCTCGCCTGTGAAGGAGATTTCCGCGTATCGCAGCGGCCCAAGCTCCAGGGCGTCAGCCAGGACGCTGTCCAGGCTCAGAAGCCACGCGTTATCCGCAGAAGAGAAGATGGGGACCTGAAGCTGAACGACCTTGTTGCGCCAAGCGGCGTCGAAGGAGCTTGCCAGTGTCTCAACATGCTTCTGCGCGTGGGCGGAGGTAACCTTGGGATTGGCACGGACGAAGGAGATCATGCTGTGAACGTGCCGGTAAAGCCACCCTCTGCCCTCCGAATCCACCAGCTCCGGGAACTCCGCGTTATACTCTGAAAAACAACATCTGAACTGCCAGTCCTCTCTGGGGCTGGCTTTTTTGCTGTCCGGGATACTGCACCAGGCCAGAAGCGCGCGGCGGGCGCGGTCTATGTTTGGTGTGTCGCTATCGAACATGTATCCCCTTGCGATGATCGTCAGCACCCGCCCAAAACCCTCGAAGTGCTCCAGCATGTCAAAGGTGAACCGGCGCATCCAGGCCACGTCCTTCTTCCCGGCGGCAATATACTCAACGGGCCCGGTGTAGCACTGAAATTCCTTGACCTCATTGATCATCCGGCGTCCACCTCCGCGCTTCCTTCTCAATTTGCTCCGGCAGCAGGTCCCAAAGCAGATTCCGTTTGCCTAACGCCACCACGTACCGCACAGCCAGTCTGGGCTTTACGATCTTCGTAAGCACCATCCGGCACACCTCCGCCACCGCCTCCCGGTAGCTCTGTGAATACGGCTTTCGTTCGTATGCGTCTATCATGCCGGTAAAAGCCGGGGAGTCCGTATCCCGGTGAAGCCGTTTTCGTTTCGTGGCGGTATTCTCGTCGTCAATGTCACAAATCAGGTCACCAAGGACCCGGTATCCGCCCACCCGGAAATCCGTGAGCAGGTCGAACCACTCCTCAAATTCTGGCAGAAGCTCTGACAAAAAATCAAGCCTGTCCTCGCGGCTCATAAGGTGCCAGCTCCGCTCCGTCAGCTCCCGGCGCAGGTCTGTCACTCTCTGCGGCTCCAAAGCCGAAAACGCGGCGTAGAGCTCGTCTACGTCAAATTTGTCCTCCTGCCCTCGTGAGTAGAGAACACGGCGGATGTCGTTCTCCCGTCTCCTGCTCTTGATGGGCGCTTTGCAGGCTCGAATACGGGATAGGCAGGCGGTGTAGTCCCTGAGAAGACTGTCAACGGCGGCAAGGAGCTTCGGGTCAAGCTCGTTCTTCCAATTTGGGTCAGCCGCAAATGTGAAAAGCTCTCTGTCCTTCGCCGGCTTCGGCTTCAGCCTCGGCGTATGCTCCCGGAGCATATAGGCGTAGTATGGCAGCTTTTCCACGTTGGAGCTGACGGCGCTCCAATCCGTGGACTCGATGAGCTTGCGCCTCTGCTCGGCGCTGCCGTCTTCCAAAAGTGTTCTATACTTCAAAAATTCGCTTCGCCGCACGGTCTTGTGCTTCAAATACTCATCCAGATCCGGCCTGACGCCGCTCTTGGCAGCGTCGATTTCCAGCCCCACTAAGATGGCCAGCGTCTCCGTCTCCTGCCTGTACCGCTCCCGTTCCTCGGCGGCGGAGTTCTCATCGTAGGCGATAACGCTCCTGTCAAAAGCGGCGTTGCAGATCTGCCCCACCCGCGAGGAAAAGGTGTCCCGCACCGTGACAAAACGGTCATGCCAGTCGTTGGCGTCACGGATCACCGGCTCCTCGGAGGGGATAAAGAGAAGCGGGAGGTTGTCCCAGTTGTCGATGTGGCCGAGCTCATAGTTTCGCTTCACGCACCGATTCAGGACCGGGTCCGCGATGGTCTTGACCATATCCCCATCATAATCCGCGCCGCCCAGCCGCTCCGCAGCCAGCATGCTGGCGTCCACCATCACCACGTCCGTCAGGTGGCCGAGGTAATACTTCCGCATATTCTCCGCCTTGCCGTAAGGCTCAAGCTGTATTTCCTCGTTCCGGGCGATGTGGGGATTGCGCAGAAGAGTGCAGGCGTCCCCCGGCTCATACGCCGCTCCGGGTGCGTAAAAGGAGTTGGATTTGAAGTGCGTGCTCATGGCGGCGCTGTAAAAGGTCCTCTGTCGACTGCCTGCGCCGTGGAGCGTCTCGGCATGATCAATCAGGAAATTCAGAAACTCCAAAAGGTCGCCGGAGAGAAAGCGGTTGTCCCCCTCCACCAGCAGCCGCCCCAGAGCGTACTGCTTCAGGGTGTGCTTCGCCATGGCGTCCAGTTGGTCGGTGAACACCGGCTCGTTGATGAACAGCGGATTTTTACGAAGCGCCTTCGCCCGGACGTCGTTACCCTCCGTGAAGACGGACAGCCTGTATGCGGGGCTGGCGCACAGGTCATAGTACCTCTGCTCCGTGGCCTTGGTGATCCACCGGCGCGCGTCGATGCCGGGACTGTACGTCCACCCCAAAGGCAGGTCCGCCGGCCTGAATTCCTCCTCCGTCATGGACAGCGTGTTCAGGAACTGGTAGTTGAGCTCCGTGTATCGCTCCGGCTTGGGCTTGCCGGCGTTGGTGACGTAGAGTGCGTGGTCGTATTTCGTGAACCGCTCCCAGTAACCATTCCAGTTGAGATGATTCTCCTCCATCCACCCAAGGCCCTTGACCATGCTCCGGGTGAGGATGATGTCCACGCCATCCACCGAATGGCGGACGCCCCAGATGTCCGTGACGTGCCCGCACCCGGCGCTGTGAAGGAAGTTCCTGAAGTCCACCTCATGGAGCATCCCCTTGACGAAGGGGATCCTGACCTGGAAGGAGTGGTGGATGTGGCGTCCGCAGTATTTCTTATCTATGACCTTGGCGTACTCCGGCGAGATCAGCCCCTCGCCGTCAAAGCGTGTGACCTTGAGGGGGCGCGCGGACTCCGACTCCACCCGGCGGTATCTCCTGACGCCCTCCCGGACAGTCTCGCCCTCCACGGTGACGATCTTGGAGCTGACCTCAAACTCCTCATTCTCCACCACCACGACCCTGCCGGGCCGGGCGATGTCTATTCCGTCTATCCGCGTCCCGCCAGACAGCATCAGCCCATTGTAGGCATAGAGCTTGGACAACTGGCACCGGCCAACTGTCATGTCCAGCATGATCCGCCGCCGGACCTCGCCGCGGAGGTCCGCACGGATGAAGGACAGCCGCCCCTGACGGCTCATACTGCCGGAACGCTCAAAGGCAATATAGCTGTGTTCTCCGGTCCCAAAATCCAGTGTAACTCCCTCCGGCCTGAAAAGCGACTCCGCTTTTTTCTGCCGGTCCGGGTCGGCGCGGTCAAAGATACCGGCGAAGTCCATGTAGAAGATGACGCCAGATAGCTCCGTGCGGATGCGCTCACCGCTCGCTACTGGAAACGTCCCTCCGTGGAGGACGCACATGGTCTGATAAAAGAGGGCGTTGTCCTCCTGCTCGTTGTTCCCGTAGACAACGCATCGGCGTGTGGCGTTCTCATCCAAGTGAAAAGAGAAGTGGTCTCCGTCCTCTCTGGCGTACCCAAGTACCGCTCTGGCGGAGAGACGGTGGATCAGATACTTCACACTCAATTTTTCCTCACCTGCCTTTTCCAATCCTACCACAAAACACCTTCCGAGACAACATAGAAATTGCTCCCACTTTTGTGAGGAGCGAAATATTTTGCCAAGGAGGTTTTAAAATGGCAAACACAAATCTCACCGTCATCGACGGTGAAACCCTGGCGGACATGAGACTGCAACCGGCGCAGTACTGCGTGAAGTCTCTGCTCCACCAGGGCGTGACGATCCTGGGCGGAGCGCCGAAGATCGGCAAGTCCTGGCTGGTGCTGGATCTGTGCGTCCGGGTAGCGAAGGGGGAGAGCGCGTTCGGATTGGAGGTACGGCGCGGGACGACGCTCTATCTCTGTCTGGAGGACACCCTGCGGAGGATACAGCACCGGCTGGTCAGCCTCACCGACGAAGCTCCCGCCAACATGTTCTTCTCAACGGAGGCTCGTACATTGACCGACGGCCTCTGCGACCAGGTCAGAGGGTTCGTAAGAGCTCACCCCGACACGGTCCTGGTGGCCGTGGACACCTTCCAGGTCATCCGCAGCATGTCGCCTGACGTGAGCTACGCCACGGACTACCATGACGTGCGGGAGCTGAAGAAGCTGGCGGATGAACTGGGCATCTCCATTCTGCTGGTCCACCATCTGAGAAAGCAGGGAGCCGCCGACCCGCTGAACAAGCTCTCCGGTACAACGGGTATCGCCGGAGCGGTGGACGCCGTGCTGGTGCTGGAGAAAAGCGACCGATGCCAATCCGGGGCGGCGCTTGGCGGGCGGGGATTTCCGTCGGCGGGACGGCTCCTTGGCGGGCTCCCGGGAAGGCTTGGGCTCGTCGTC
>CANQSU010000031.1 GCA_947626585.1 uncultured Oscillospiraceae bacterium | reverse complement strand
GGGCACCTTTCCGGCCTCCCACAGCTTTTCGATCTCCAGCCGGTCCTCCATGGTCCTGAAAGCATAATCGGCCACGTTATTCACCCCATTTCCTTTCTTTCCGGCTTGATTTCCTCAAACTCTCTATAAAGTTCCTGGCGCCGTTCCTCTGTGATCAGCCCCAGTTGCCGCGCCATATCAATGGATCCAATGTGTGACCAGTACCAGGCCACTTTGCTTTCGTACTTCCCGCCGTCGCGGATCCCGCGCTCCGCCTCCTCTTTCATGTCCTTTAGCAGCTTTTCCACGTTCATGTCGGTGTCTTTCCAGGCCGTCCCGCAGTTGGGACAGTAGAGGAACGGCGGGGTGAACTCTCCGCAGACGGGGCAGAACTCTCCCTCCTCAATGCGGTATAGGTCCACCGCGTCCCCGGCAGGCTCATCCTCATCAAAGATGCCGGGGCCGTCCAGCGTGTTCTCCGAACAGTTGAGCAGGATAACGTAGTGACCAACCCACCGCTGGTTGTACTCATACCGCAGGATTTCTTCGATCTCGGACAGGGTTAGCTTTCCACGGCTCTTTTGGATCCGGACCACCTCGGTGTCGTGGTGGTCGCGGTCCAGCCAGATTTTTATTCCGCGCTTCATGCTCGTTTCTCCTTTCTGTTGCCCTCGTTACCTCCGGGGCGGGCCGGTGAATTATCTGAACTGGGCGCACAGCAGGCCGCAGATTGACGTGGGCAGATCGTAGGGAATAACGTGGAGTTCGCTTGCCTTGTCCAGCATGGCGGTGATACCGGCCAACATCCAGGTTTCCACGTCCTGGTCCTTATCGGTCAGAATGTTCACGGCGTTAATGCAGTCCGTGATACATTCCATCATCACCTTGGCGTTTTGCTCTGCGGTCAGCACCATTATTTTGATCTCCCCGGAGGGGTTGGCCTGCATTTCCTTTACGGCGGCGTCCTCGCGCTTTTTGTTGTCCAGTTCCTTGACGTACTCCTCTGTATAGAAGTAGGTCAGGTGGCGGACGCGCCGGGCCACGGCCACGCGCTCCTCCATGTTTGCCTCGCTGCCGGCCTCCTCGGTGGTTTCCTCCGGCTCCTGGGCCGGCGCCTCGATCCAGATATTGACGCTCCTGCCGTCCGGCAGGTTGACCTCCAGGCGGTCACCCAGGTCGCTGATCCATGCGTTCACGCCGGCGGCGGTGCTAAAATAGATCGGATAGCCCGCCCTTTTGCTGCGGTTCGCGTCTTGCTCGTAATCGGTGGGGAAAATCTCATTTGCCGCTGTCCAGGCGTCTTTAATGGTGGTAACTGTCATTTTTAGGCCCTCCTCGCATATTCCGGCGGTGTTGTTGTGTATAAAAAAATTAGGTTACGCGGTCCGTGTCGGACTGTGTAACCTAAATATAATGCCTGCTGTCCAACACCCGGCGGCACAGTAAGCGGAAAAATAGCTTGACATTTCGTCTTTTTGACGGTAAAATAAAGAATGGTATTTTTTCAAGATGCTATCCTACCGCGCGCGATGGGGCGCATCAAAGGGTTCGCTATATTCACTTCCCGTCGGACACGGTATTTTGGTATTTCGGAATCGTATCGAAAAACTTTTACATTTGAGAAAGGGAGGTGCGTTATCTCCGTATGTGGTGGTTGTACGTATTGGTCGGAGTCGCCGCGTTTATCGCGGGAGCGGGCGTCCTGCTTGCCCTTGTGAAGGCGAAGCAGAAGCGCGACGCCAGAACCATCGTGGACGCAGAGGAACAGGCCAAGCAGATCATCAATGACGCCATAAAGAGCGCTGAAAACAAGAAACGCGAGGCGCTTTTGGAGGCCAAGGAAGAGATCCACGCGAGCCGCTCCGAGTATGAGCGGGAGGTAAAGGAGCGCCGGGCTGAGCTGTCGAAGCAGGAGCGCCGCCTTCAACAGAAGGAGGAGGTTCTTGACAAGAAAACCGAAAGTCTGGAGCGAAAGAACGAGCAGGTCCAGAAAAAGCTTTCCGAGCTGGACGCCGCCAAGGAGGAGGTCGCGCTCGTAAAACGCGGCCAGCTTGAGATGCTGGAGAAGATCTCCGGCTACACAGTGGATGAGGCAAAGGCTTACCTCATCAAGAACGTTGAGGCCGAGTGTACCCACGAGGCCGCCATGAAGATCAAGGAGGTAGAGGCCCGCTGCAAGGAGGAGGCCGACAACACGGCCAGAGAGATCATCACCCTCGCCATCCAGCGCTGCGCCGCCGACCATGTGGCCGAGGCCACGGTCAGCGTTGTGCCCCTTCCCAACGACGAAATGAAGGGGCGCATTATCGGCCGCGAGGGCCGCAACATACGCTCCATCGAGAACCTCACCGGCGTTGACCTGATCATCGACGACACGCCGGAGGCCATTACGGTATCCAGCTTCGATCCCGTGCGCCGCGAGATCGCCCGCCTGGCCCTGGAGAAGCTTATCCAGGACGGCCGTATCCATCCCACCCGCATCGAAGAGATGGTGGAGAAGGCCCGCCGGGAGGTGGACGCCACCATCAAGGCGGAGGGCGAGCGCGCCGTATTTGAAACCGGCGTGAGGGGGCTTCACCCAGAGCTTGTCAAGCTCCTGGGCCGCCAGAAGTACCGCACCAGCTACGGTCAGAACGTCCTGAACCACTCCAAGGAGGTCGCCTACATCGCGGGCCTTCTCGCCTCCGAGCTTGGGGTGGACGTTGCCGTTGCCAAGAGGGCGGGACTTCTCCACGACTTGGGCAAATCCGTGGATCACGAGATGGAGGGAAGCCACGTCCAGCTGGGCGTGGAGCTTGCCCGCCGTTATCACGAGTCCGAAGAGGTCATCCACGCCATCGAGGCCCACCACGGCGACGTGGAGCCACACACCATCATCGCCTGCCTTGTTCAGGCCGCGGACACCATCTCCGCCGCCCGGCCCGGCGCCCGCCGTGAGAACATCGAAAACTACATCAAACGTCTTGAGAAGCTGGAGGAGCTGACCTCCTCCTTCAAGGGCGTTGAGACAAGCTACGCCATCCAGGCCGGCCGTGAGATTCGCATTATGGTCAAGCCTGAGGAGGTAAGCGAGGACGAGATGGTCCTCCTGGCCCGTGAGATTGCCCATAAGATCGAGCAGGAGCTTGAGTATCCGGGACAGATCAAGGTCAATCTGTTCCGCGAGACGAAGGCCGTCGAGTACGCGAAATAACCCCTCCCTTGAAATGCCGCGTGTTTTTTAAGACCGCGCGATGGTACCGCAGAAAACGACCCATACGCAAAAACGACGCCGAGGCCAGCGAAAAGCGCTGACCCCGGCGTCATTTTTGCGGCCGTTGACCGGGAACACAGAGCCGAACTGGGACTCCGACGAAATAATGGCGCAAAAGGAAACGGTGACAAAGAGTGCGGGGCAAGGACGACAACGCGGCCATGCGCTTTTTGGCGCGTCGAACTTGTGACAGTTTTTTGTCGGATTGCCATAGGCTTTATTGAAGCCTTACGATTTTGCGTGTTGGATAGGACGTAAGCTGCAGGAACAAATCGTAGCGGTCAAGACTGTTCCACGTCCCTCGGCTGAAATTGGCCTTATATAGGCCGTAAGGGAGGGTCAGCCGGTACTCCGTGTTGGTCGAAAGGGTGATACCGGAGTTTCCCTGTAAAACGGGATTCAGCCGATCCAGTGCGTCGTAGTCCAGGAAAAGAAGCTCGTCGATCCCGTATAGTCTGAGTTCCGTAAGCGGAATTCCCTCGGCGTCACTGCCAATGTTTTTGAGGGTTATATCCACCAGCGCGAGCTTCTCTGGCGTATTTCCCTCTATATCCGGGCAGACCTCCGCAAAGTCTGCGATTTTAAAGCCGTTGACGCAAATGAGATACCCGTCTGCCTGGATGTGGTAGTTAATCTCGTCCTCTCCAAAGGGAACGAATTCTCCCGTGGAGCAGGTCAACGTCTCACTGTTGTCAAGGCTGTCATAGAATCGGTTGAGGGAGGTATATCCGGCGATCCAACCGGCCGCCAAAAGGGCTGTCACCAGAGGGATAAGCACGAATTTCAGCTTTTTCATATCGCGCCCTCCCGCTCGACCCGTCCGTTTTGCACCTTGAAGATTTCATCGGAACACTCGCGCAGAATTTCCCCGTCGTGGCAGGCCATGACGACGAGGGCCCCACGCTCACGCTCTTCACGCAAAATATCGCGGATACGCGCGACTCCCTTGTTATCCAGCGCGTTTGTAGGCTCGTCCAGCAGAATAAGCTCCGGTTCCTCCATGACAGCC
Organism: uncultured Oscillospiraceae bacterium; assembly: GCA_947626585.1. Lineage (GTDB taxonomy): Bacteria > Bacillota > Clostridia > Oscillospirales > Oscillospiraceae > RUG626. The sequence goes on along the minus strand of CANQSU010000031.1, from coordinate 18,056 downwards.
GCCGCGACACCCAGGCGCTGCTTCATCCCCAGGGAGTATTTCCGCACCCGGCGCTTATCGTCCGGGTCCAATCCCACCCTCGTCAGCGTTTCACGGATCCTGTCAATAGAGATCTCGTCTTTGAGCGAGGCCAGCAATTCAAGATTTTTAAGGCCGGTATAATTGGGCAGAAAGGCCGGATTCTCGATGAGCATTCCGATGGAGGGCGGAAAGTCCATATCCGTCCCCAGCCTTTTGCTGTCGATGAGAACGTCGCCTGAGGTTGGCTGAATGAGTCCCGCGATCAGTCTCATCAGCATGGTCTTGCCGGACCCGTTGGGTCCCTGGAGGCCGTATATCCGCCCGCTCTCCAGTGACAGGGTGACGTCGTCCAGAATCACCGCTTTTCCGATGGTCTTTGTCGCATTTATGAGGTCTATTTTCATTGCTTTTCACTCCTTTGCCCCGATAATGCTGCTTCTTTTAAATTCCCACGTTCCGAAAACCGCGCAGAGAAGAATGATGATCACACATTCCCCGGCGGCGATCCACGGGTCAACGCCTTTGGAAATGAGCAGGCCGCTCCGTATCCCCATGGCCCCGTTCCCCAAAATCAGGGGCGAGGTCCAGTAGACGGACACCAACAGGATAATTTCACTCAAAAGAAAGCAGAGGATCGGTTTCAAGACAAGGCACAAGGTCATTTGAAGAAGGCTCAGGGCGCTGACAGTCAGATAGGGCAACAGGACCGAGAGAGCGAGAACGGCGGCTGGGGAGAGGGGGACCGCCCCGGCTGTGCCCTGGGTGAGGATATTCAGCGCCGCCGGGTCGCAGGTCAAGGATAAGTCCCCACCTGTCAAAAGGGTAAAGACCGCGGCAGTCGCGCCAACGATGAGGAAATACACGCCGCAGCTCAGAAGATTCCAGACGCATTTGGAGATGAACCACTTCCGGCGGTCACCGGAGCGCACGATGATCTGCTGGCCCGTCAGGGAGAGATCGTTCAGAAGATAATCGAGATTCAGATACAGACAGCCGCTTATCAAAACGAGCCACAAAATGGGGAGCTGTGACTTTTCCACGGTGTCAAGAATGTTGATCGGCTCGATGCCCATAAAGCAGTACATCATGTATCCGCCCCAGCCGCAGCTGAACCCCGCCGTGGCGGCAATTTTATGGCATAACCAGCACGGCAGGGCGGCAAACAGCGGGACAAGGAGACAGCGCGGGCGCAAAAGGCCGCAGCGCAGGTCGTGGCGGATGAGCTTAGACAAGTTCACGCTTGACCACCTCCCGGTATCCGCCGATGAACGTGACGGCGAAGAAGAAGCCCAAATAGGAGAACAGGAGCCATCCGGGATTGGATGACGCGGGCGCAGCCAGGGCAAGGCGTATGGGCGAAAGCTCATAATATCCGTTTCCCAGAGCGTCGAACCCCATCAACAGCGTGCATACCGAATCTAAAAGGATAAGAGTGACAAAGGGGACCAGCAGCGCCATCGCCTGATGCCGGAATTTCATACCGATCATAAGGCAGACGCAGGCGATGACCCCGCCCCAGAGAAATATCACACAGCACCAAACAAACGCGAAGACCCAGGGCGCGGTGTAGAAAAGCCGGGACAGGAAATACCCGTTTGTGATGGGGGTGAGTGATGTTACCACATCTGGCACACAATAGGGACATATGAGGGCGTTGACCAATAGGTCCGCCAGTACCGGCAAAGCTACGGCGGCGCCGCCGCTGACAAATACCGCCATGTACTTGGAGACGAAGTAAGCCTTCCGCCCGACTCTTGAGACGACCTGATCGAAAAGTCCTGATTTGCGCTCCTCCGTGTAGGACCATCCGAAGGGGAGTACCGCTAAAATGGGCCAGACGAAATAGAAAACCATGTTTCCAAAGGTGGACCCGTTGACCGCTATCCACCCGTCAAATAAGGAAAATCCCTCCACAGATTTGCTAATGTCGTCAAGACTCAACATTGTTTCAGTGAGACTTCTGACCGTCAGGGCATTTTGAATCACATCGATCCCACAAATGAGAAGGCCGATGCCCAAACTTATGAGGAACATCCTGTTTTTAAAGGCTTTATTCAGTTCCGCCCGGACACATCTAATCATCACGATCCTCCCCCAATTTCAAATCTACGAAGTCACTGTTGGCGTTACCACTGGTGGTGCAAGCCCGAAGCTGGGAGAGGTCCCTCTCCGAGCCGTCCCTCTTTTTGCCCACAAAATAGCCAACTTCAAATTCAACGGTCTCCCCCGGCGACAGCCTGAAGGCGAGGGAGTGTTCCGATTCCTGCCCGTAGAGGCTAAAGTAGTCCACGGGTATGTAATAATAGTTTTTACCCTGCTTTTCCGTAAGATCAATGAGTGTCAGAAGGTCATCCGCTCGGAAAACGTATGGGTCATTGTAACGATCCAGCTCTGCCGCCGCGTCAATGCTTTTGACTTCAAGCTTCAGAAGAATAAAGGAGCTGCCCTCCTTCATAGTTCCGTCTGACAGTACATGGTGGTCATAATTCTCGAAAAAAAGCTCCTGCGGAGGAAGCTCGGACACATCGGTGATCCGCTCGGCGCTTTTCACCGTCACCTGCAGCGCCCCCTCGGCCAGCCCGCTTGTTTCTTCAAAGGGCTCTCCCGGCTGTATGTCGGATGTATTCTTTGCGCCGGCTCCACAGCCCGTAAGAAACGACAGGCTGAAAGCGGATAGTAAAAGAAGCGTAAGCAATTTGTTTTTCATACGGATACCTCCCGTTTTTTCGGATCGCGCGATCTGATTATTGTATAAACCATCATATACCAAAAAGTCAACTCGTCCGGCACGAACAGCGCTTTTCGCGGCATGAACGACATTTGGGCGTGTTGCCATTCGGGAAATGATGGATATTTCTACCGTGGACGGGAGCTTTACCGTGAGCGTGCAGCTGAACGTTTAGCGGGAACGGCTTTAGCCGGTCGGGTGATTCGTTTTAGGGATCGCGCTAAGGGCCGTGATTTTATCGCCGCTCAACGGACTTTATGGCCTTGCCGCAACCGGACTGTTTTGTAACCAATTGTAACTTGCCTTTTTGTTATACGGTTGTATAATAGAGCTATATTATACAATTGTATAAATTCCGGAGGGAGGTTTTCTTATGAAAAGACTTGGTGACGCGGAGCTGGAGATCATGCTGGCGGTGTGGGGCGCGGGGGAGGCGGTGACCTCGGGCTACGTCAGCGACGCCCTCAGGGGGAGCCGGGACTGGGCGCTTCCGGCGGTGGTGACCAGCCTCAACAGGCTGGTGGACAAGGGCTTTCTCAGAAGCGAAAAGCGGGGGCGGACCAATTTCTACACGCCCCTCATCTCCGAGCGGGAGTACAAGGCGGAGGAGAGCCGGGGCGTGCTGACAAAGCTCTTTGGGGGAAGCGTGTCGGGCCTCGCGGCGGCGCTCTATGACGGGAAGGCCATCGGGGAGAAGGACATCGAGGAGCTGAGGAGGTTCCTCGACGGATTGGAGGGCAAGTGATGGAGAGCCTTTTGAATGTACTCAAGTGGAGCGCCGCCGTGGGCGCGGTGACGCTTCTTACCGTGGCCGTAAAGCCCCTGCTGGACAGGCGCTTTACGCCAAAATGGCGGTATTGGCTGTGGCTTGTGCTGGCGGTGGGGCTGATTTTCTCCCCGGTCCGCTGGGAGACGCTGATCCCCGCATTGCCTGAGCCGGCGGTGACGGTGACGGTGCCGGAGGTGCGGGTGCCGGTGTCCCGTTCGGCGGCGGACCTCGTGCCCGGTACGGGTGCGGACAAGACGTTTTCCGATAAAGCTCCCGTGGAGCCGGCGCCCTCCCTCCCGGCGGTCTTACCCCAGACCCCGACGGCAGGGTACCAAGCGCCGGCGGCACAGCCGCAAAGGACGGTGGAGCTGTCGGTCATTCTCACGGCGTTGTGGCTCGCCGGGGCGGCGGTGTTTGTCCTGTGGCATATCATCGGCACGGCGCTTCTCTCCCGACGAATGAGGCGCTGGAGCGCGCCGACGGGGGCGGAGATGCGGACACTCTACAACGAAATATGCCGTGAGATGAAACTCCGCCGCGCGCCGGAGCTTCGCGTCAGCCGGAGCGTGACCTCGCCCATGGTGACGGGCCTTCTCCGCGCGCGGCTCTGGCTCCCCGACGGCGGGACGGACCCACGGGAGCTTGCGATGATCCTCCGCCACGAGCTGACCCACGTCAGGCGCCGGGATCTGTGGTACAAGGCGCTGATGCTTCTGACCAACGCCGTCCACTGGTTCAACCCCCTTATCTGGCTCATGCGCCGGGAGGCCTCCGAGACGGTGGAGCTTCTCTGCGACGCGCAGGCTATGGCCGGAGCCGACGAAGCCGCGAGGCGGGAATACTGTGAGACGCTTCTGGCCAATATCCGGCGGGAAAAGGGCTCGGCCCTGACCACCCACTTTTACGGCGGGGCAAAATCGGTGAAAAACCGCTTCAAAAACCTGCTTACCGGCAAAAAACGCCGCTTTGGCTGGACGGCGCTGATCGCCGGCGTTCTGGCCGTGGCTGTCGCCGCCTGCGCGGTGGGCCTGAGCGGCGGGAATGGGTGGACGGCGGAGCTGTCCGCCTACGACCCGGGCGCCGCGCTGGGCGAGGGCTTCACCGTGGAGGTCACCGGCTTGTCCACGGACGCGCCCATGGTGTATGGCCGGGGCGGGTACAACGCTCTCACGAAGCTGACCGTCACCGCCGAAGGGTTCCGCTTCGCCTTCCCCGGTGGAGACAGGGGCGAGGTGGGCGCCTGGTCCGGCCTTCTCTGGAACGCCGTGGAGGTGGACCCGGTCACCGGGGAAGAGAGGACGGAGGACGAGATAGAAAGCCTGAGCCGGTATCTGCGCATCTTCGTGGACGGCTCGGAGCGGACGGCGCGGCTTGAGCGGATAGAGCGGCCCGAGACGGGGGAGACGGAGTACGTGGTCGCCTTCGCGGATCCCCTGTCCTCCCATGATGCGGAGAGCGGAACGCTCTTTATCGTCTGCGGCGCCGAGGATTGGCTCACAGTCTACGCACCGGGCGGCGTGGAGCCCTGGAGCGTGGAGCTTGTCAACGACCACGAGTACAATGCCCTCTTTCCGGGTTTCTCCGCCGCGGTGAAGTGGAAGGACGGCGAGCCGGTGATCGAACAGGCCTACTGCTACAATGTGACTTCCCCGGTGCTTTCCGACGAGGGTGTGTCCTTTAGCGTCACCCAGAACGTCCCGGATGAGGCAAACTGGGACATTCTCCCCATCCGGGAGTACGCGGTCTTTGACTCCTTCCGGGATGAGGACATCACAAAGGAGAGGGAGAACACCCCCGAGTTTCGGAAGGCGCTGGAAAAGGTGTTCCAGGTACGGCTCAACGGCGTGACGGTTCCGGGGAGACTCCGGGTAACCGGCGGCAACGGACATACGGATTTCAACTATATCTTTGATAAGCCCCTTGCCAGGCCGGCGGACGGGGATGCGGTATCCATCTATGTGTTCGCGGGGGTGGACGCGGCGACCGACGGCGAACCCCTGACCGCCCAGGGGCTGGCCCGGTGGCAGGAACGGCTCAACACCCCGGATTGGAACGGCTTCGTGGCTCAGTTCTACCGCAGCCCGGCGGAGCTGGACCTCTATGAGCTGCTCTATTTGGGCGGCGTCAGCCGCGGCCTGACGGAGGCGGAGCTGGCTGAATTTGGAGACGTCGATGGTGACATCCTCGCCATGGACGTGGAAGCGGTTGACCGGATGCTCACCGAGCGCACGGGCGTGGGTCTGGATACGGTGGTGAACGGCCTCTGGAAATTTGAAAGGACCGGCGACGCCCTGATTCTGGCCCACGGAGACACCAATTACACGGAGGTCAGCATCTCGGAAGGGACCCGTGTGGGCGGGACGGAATATCTGGAGATTTGTCATGGCGACGATCTGTATATGGGCACCCTCACGGTCCGGGACGGAAAGATCGTCAGCTTCACCAACCCCGTCTATACCGCCCTGGCCCAGGCCCAGGAGGAATACGGGGAGATGGTGGCGCGGACCTTTGACAACAGTGTTCGTGTCACGGACGGCGGCGCGCAGACGCCGGCCCGCTTTGAGGCGAGCAAGCTCACAGTCGAACCCTGCGACGTCATCATGCGCAGAGGGGCGGGAACCTACGTCATCAGATGGGACTACGATTTGCTTCCCGGCGTGGACGTGGGGGAGGATGTGTTGAACCTCACGGACATCGGCGTGACCCTTCAGCGCGAATACTACGCCTTCAGAGAGAACCCGCTGCCCTGCACTGTCATTGAGGTGGACGAAAGCGGATACGTACATGTGCTGGACACCCTCACCGGTACCCAGCGCGGGAGGCTCGGGTCCGACGAGAATGTGATCGCCTATGTCACGGAGAACGCGCTGCCCTTGAAAACGGTGGTGGATATGCTCTACGCCGATGAGCGCAGCTTCATAGTCAAGACCACCTGGGGCGGCGCCACCAACGCGAGGAACGTGGTCCCCGATTACCAGTATTTCAGCGTGGACAGCCTTCTGGACGACCTGACCCGATACACCTGGACGCCCACCCAGCTCACCGCCATGCCCGAAGCGCCGGACAGCCTGACGGTGTTCCTGGAGAGCCAGGACGGGCGGTACGGTATCCGAATGAACGCCGACGGCGGACCGGCGGAACTCATATCCGACGGGGTGTCCTCCTTCTATGCCCTGTCCGACGCCGACAGGGCGGACCTCTGGCGGCATCTGCGCCAGACGGCCGAATACGCCATCTCCGAAACCTGCCGGATCTACGTCGCCGTGGACGGGGACCTCTCCCCTGAGGGGGCCGCGCAAGCGCTGAGCGAGAAGATCGCGGCAAACTTCCGGGCCCTACCGGAGTGGGTAGGGTGGCGTCCGACAGACTTCCAGGCCAAGCCCGCCCGAGTTTTCGACGAGTACCTGGGCGAGCCCCGGCAGTTTTGCGCCGACATAGGCTTCCGGCTGAAGCTCGCCGACGTTACCGGCGACTCCCCGGCGCGGCTGTACTGGGAGACGGGCGCCGGCCTTGCCGAGCCGGACGCGCAAGGGTATTCTGACTGCGGCATGGAGTGCCTCGTTGAGAAAAACGACAACGGCGACTGGCAGCTTGTGGACGCCGGCACCGGCGGATACTTTGTCTCGCTCCCCGGCTGGAACTATTTGGCGGGCAGACCCGATTACATCGGCAACGCCCCGGTGGAGGAGCTTCTCTGGCTCTTCACCCTGACCCGAGGCGAGACCCACGACTGGCGGATCCCTATGTGGCTGGCGGAAAAGACCGTGGAGGATCTGAACTCTCTCCCCAAGGCGCTGGAGGCCCTGACCGCCGATCAGGCCCGCGACCTTCGCGATAAGACGGCGGCGTACGTATCCACTCAGGAGACCACGGACTCCACGCGCTTCGTCCTTGACGCCCTTGACGAATATCTCGGAAAATAAAAAAGTGACCCCGGCGGATAACCGCCGGGGCATACACCGTCAAAAAGGCGCGGCATTTCGCCGCGCCTCAGATTGTCAAAAAACCACCTCACGCCCAGCATAACCGGGCGTAGGGGTGGCTGAAAATAGCAAATAAGGTGATGCAAGCTGGCGAAGCGGAGTTCTTCCAACTCCAATTCGCCAGCTTTTTTAGATTCATCGCAGCAAATTTAAGCCTCACCCAGCGTTCTACACGGGCCAGACTTCGGTGGTGTGTATATCTCATCGCGTGCTTTTCTTTCACGTCCGCGAACACGCGCTCTATCGTCTCTTTTCGCTTGGCATACAGTGCTTTCCCCAGCGGGTTCAGTCGTACCTGCTCCACGACATCCAGGTACTCCTGCCAGATGTGCGTCTGCAACACCTTCTGCCCCTTCTCGTTCGCACCGCACTTCGCCTTGTACGGGCAATTCTTGCATTTTTGGGGGACTGTCCTGTATACCCTTCTACCGTCCCTATCCGTAGTCGTATGCCTCAGCGTCCCTCCGTGAGGGCAAGTGAAGCTGTCTGTTACTGGGTCATAGGTGTACTCCCACGGCCTGTATGTCCCTTCCTTGTAGTTCTTCCTCGTATACGGCAATACCGGTATCCTGTCATCCTCCAATGTCCTCTTCGCTATCCACGGCGTCTTGTATCCCGCGTCCATCACAATGTACTTGCTCTCAGGAAATCTCTCTGTTACTTCCTCGTACACCTTGTCCCACGCCACGCTGTCGCTCACATTTCCCGCTGTCACTTCTACGCCTAAGATAAAGCCATTCCTGTCACAAGCCGTATGCGCCTCATACGCGAATTGTCTCTCATGCTCTCCCTTCACGAACATCCCACACTCCGGGTCCGTGCTGGAGACTGTCTTCTCTACCGTACCTCCGTCATTGCTGTCGTCATCGTCATCATTGATTGGCTTCTTCCCCAGCTTCTCCCGTTCCTCGTTCACTTCCCGCCGGAGCTGCTCGTCATATATCTTCGCCGCCTTCTTCACCTGTTCCTTCTGGAGTTTCTTCTTGTTCGCCGAGGCTTTTATGTGTGTCCCATCTATGAATACTGCGCTTGGGTCCACCATTCTGTTGTTGATGGCCTTGTTCAAAATATGCTCGAAGATATCCTCCGTCAGCGATGCCGGGAACCTGTTGCAGAAGGCATAGCTCACCGTGGCGAAGTGGGGGATCCGGTCAAGGAGGTTATACCCCAAAAACCAGCGGTACGCCACATTGACATCAATCTCAGCATAAGTGCGGCGCAGGGACGGTATACCGTAGAGGTGTTGCAACAGCACCATCTTGATGATCACCACCGGATCCACCGGTGGCCGCCCCTCGTGCTTGTAATACGGGTCCAGCCGCTCGTATATCCACCCATAGTCCATGACCTTCTCTATTTTTCGCAGAAGGTGATCCTTCGGCACCAATGTGTCTATGTCCGTCAGCACAACTTCTCGCCGCGCGTCCTTGCTCCATTCCTCCATGTCTGTCACCTCATGGACTATTTTACCACATTTGATGGGGAAATGAGAGGTTTTTTGACAGACTGAGGCGCGGCATTTCGCCGCGCCTTTCGGTTTGTCCGGGAATCAGTCGCTCTCGATGAGACCGTAGCCGCCGTTCTTGCGCTTGTAGACCACGGAGAATTTGTCCTCCTCGTCCTGATTTTTAAAGACGAAGAATTCGTGTTCCAGAAGATTCATCTGCAAAATCGCCTCGTCCACGGTCATGGGCTTGATGGAGAAGCGCTTGGTGCGCACCACCTCAAAATCGCCTTCCTCCTCGTCGTCCTCGGGAACGGCGGGTACTGTGATCTCACGCTCGAAGGCGCCGTCGCGCAGTCGCTTGGCAAGGCGCGTCTTGTTCTTGCGAATCTGCCGCTCGATGCTGGCGGCGGCGGAATCAATTGAGGCGTACATATCCCCCGTGGTCTCGGTGACCCTGTAGATCATGCCTCCGGCCCGGATGGTGGCCTCAACGATGAAACGTCCCCTCTCCATGGAGAAGGTGACGGAGGCGTCGGCCTCGCCCTTGAAAAGCCTGTCCAGCTTTCCCAGCTTCTTCTCGGCATACGCCCTCACATCCGCGGAGACCGGCAGCTTCTTCTCGGTAAAAGTAAACCTCATTGTCGTCAGCTCCTTTCTGTATGCGGGGTTTTAACCCCGTAGAAGCATTATAGCATATCCCGTGTGAAAAATGAACAAAAATTTTGGAAATTGAATAAAAAATTTGTGCCTATTTCAGATCGCCGCGTCCGCAGCCCGTTTTCGGAAACGCACGTTCTCCTGACGATCAAATATGAGGTTCCATATCGGCGCGACATGTGGTAAAAAACAAAAGGGGGCTTTATACTAATACCCAATTAAAAGTAGACACCGAGCGGCGAGGATTTTTTGCGTCAGATGAGGAAAACGGCGCAGAAAATACTGTATGTATTGTCAAGCCGTTTGACGAAGTATGGCGCAAAAAAGACCGCCGGGAATGTCTTGTTTTAATTGGGTATTAGTATTAGACCTGCGGCAGGAAAAAACTCATAATATGCCGCGGCTGCCCGCCGGGAGTTGTCCGAGCGCAATCGGAGGAGCCACGCCGATCACCTCTCCGGCGACAGCGCTGAGACCCTGGCGGGGGAGATAATACCTCTCTGTCAAGAGCGTCCAGCGCATCATCGCGAAGCTCAAAAGGGAATAACGGCGACCGAGGAGCCATGGACGCAATATCCACCGGCTCCTCGTCTTTTTATAGCACTTAAACTGTAGGTTGTCCGCGCCGCTCGGTTAATGCTTTTAAATGGCGATTAGTATAATACCTTCCCCAGATGCTCCGCCACGGCATTGGCGGCGGCTTTGTGGTCAAGGGCGCCCGGGTGCCCGTTGGAGCCGGCGTATTCGGCTTTTACAGGGGGGAGAGGGAGAAAGCTGACGTTTCTGTCCCCTGTGTCAAGGCTGTAGGCGGCGATGGTGTCCTCGATATAGGGCCGCCACAGATCTCCAAGCATGCCGTAGGCCCATACCATGTGGGCGGCGGGATTACATTCGCGGACGGTGGCGAGAAATCGGTACACCGCGCCTTTAAAGGCCTCGGCGCTCCGGCGATCCGGAAGCCCGTCGGGACCGCATCGGAACCGGGTGACCTTACCGGTGACCGGGTCGGTGTGAGGGGCCTCCTTCAGGGCGAAGAAGTCGTTGTTCCCCAGGTGGATCACCACCGCGTCGGGCCGCCAGGCGTCAAAGTCCCATTTTGCCTGACCGTCCGGGCAGGGCAGCGCGGAACAGACCTCTCTATAGACCCGAGGCGTGACGTTATCGGGGTTGTTGTCCCAGCTGACAGCCGCGCCCCAGCCGCTGAGGGCCACCAGGTTCACGTCGGCGTCCAGCGCTTTTCCCGCTTCCAGGGCGTAATTGCCCTGACTTGAGTAGACGATGGGGCCGCCGGAGAGAAGCGTGGCGGGGCCGCACAGTCCTTCGCCCGCAGTGACGCTGTCGCCCACGAACTCGATTTTTCGCGGCCTTGGCGGGAGCTTGAAAAGGTCGCCGTCGCACTCGACGGAACGAATGAACAGCACGCACTCCGGTTCACGGGGAAAGGGCTGCTGCTCCCGGAAGATTTGCACCCGCCGCCGGGTATTGGGAGCGCCTCGATAGACGCAGACGCGGCTGACGCCGTGTTCCACCGCCTGACGCAGGACCGTCACGCCGTCCAGCTCGGCACGAAGCCAAAGGAGGCCCGTATAGCCGGTACTTTCAACCTCCAGCCACAGCTCCGTGGCGTCGGTCACAAGCTCAATGCCCGAACCGGTCCAGAAAAGGGGCAGAGGCGCTTTCCTCACGGTGCGCCCGTGGATCAGGATGCGCCCGTCAATGGGGGAGACTGTGTTCATATGTATCCTCCTTATAGAACCGCGCTGGCGTGGCGCGTCACGTGACAGCCCACGTTGACCACGCAGGCCGTGCCGGCGATGTGGCTGGCGCAGACGTTGATATTGACTGCCAGGGCCGTGGTGCGCCCGCCGAAGCCCTGGGGGCCGATGCCCAGCCTGTTGATTTTTTCGAGAACGCGCCGCTCCATGTCCGCGTAAAATCCGTCGGGATTGCGCCTATCCACCGGACGGGTGAGAGCCAGCTTTGCCATCATGGCGGCTTTCTCCACCGTACCGCCGATGCCAACGCCCAGCACCACCGGCGGACAGGGGTCGGCTCCGGCGGATCTGACCACATCCACGATAAAATCCTCAAACTCGTCGATTTTGGCGGAGGGCAGGAACATGCGCAGTTGGCTCTTGTTCTCACTCCCGAAGCCCTTGGGGGCCACGGTGAGTGTGAGCCTGTCGCCGGGGACGATCCGCGTCCAAATGACCGGAGGGGTGTTGTCATTGGTGTTTACGCGGCGGAAGGGGTCGGCCACCACGGATTTGCGCAGATACCCGTTCATGTACCCCCGCCGCACCCCCTCGGTGACGGCCTCCTCGAAGTCCCCGCCTGCAATGTGGCAGTCCTGGCCCACGTCGGCGAATACCACCGCCATGCCCGTGTCCTGGCAGATGGGCAGGCCGTCCGTGGCGGCGCATTTGAAGTTTTCCACTATGTCGCACAGGGCCGCGCGTCCCACCTCCGACGGCTCGGCCTCGCCGGCGCACTCGATGACCATGGCCAGATCCGGCGTCAGCACCGTGGCGGCGCGGACACATAATTTTTCAACGGTGTCGGTGATTTCGGAACAGAGGATGTCTCTCATGGCGATTCTCCTTCGGGATGATGTGTATATCGGGGGACAGGCTAAAAATAATTATACCATACCGCAAAGCGTTATGGTATAATAACCTTATAAATTTTTAACCGGAGAATCAAAACATGCTTGAGAAAATGGACGAGTTTTTTGAAAACCGTCTTGTGGGCTATGACCGGCATATGCGGGCGGATATCGTGGGCGCCGGGGAGTTCTACGCCTTCACCGCTGCGGCGCTGCCCAAGGGGGAAGGCTGCCGCCTGCTGGACCTGGGCTGCGGCACGGGGCTGGAGCTGGAGGAGGTTTTCAAGCTTTATCCCGATGCCTGTGTCACGGGTATTGACCTTTCCCGGGGGATGCTGGACGCTCTGCGGGCAAAATTCCCGGATAAGGACATTGAGCTTATTCACGGCTCCTATTTCGACATACCCTTGGGCGAGGGACGGTTTGACGCGGCGGTGTCGGTGGAGTCCCTGCACCATTTTCCGGCGGAGCTGAAGCTGGGGCTTTACCGGAGACTTTACGCGGCGTTGAAGGAGGGCGGGACTTTCATACTCACCGACTACTTTGCCGAGAGCCCGGAACTGGAACGGGAGTATTTTGAGGAGCTGCGTCGATTGAAAGCCGAGGGAGATCTACCCGATGGATTATACCACTACGACACGCCGCTGACTGTGGAGCATGAGATGGAGGTCCTACGTCAGGCGGGCTTTTCGGACGTGAAGGTCCTGAAAAGCTGGGAGGCCACCTGTACCGTCAAGGCGGTTAGATAAGTCCCAATTCGCCCTTGTGTTCCTGTTCAAAATCGTGTATAAACGTACCTAATGAGCGATATATTTCTTCACAATCATGTGCTATAATTTCTGTATCGTAAAAAAGATAGATTTTTGAGGCGGAAATGTATCTATGAAGTATATGACTTTCAATTCATCGTGTTCTTATGCGGGGATTGCAAATCTTTTGTCGTTTTATGGAATAGATATCGAGGACAGGACGATTGCGCTTGAAATGGGATTGCCGTTTTTGTTTGACTATGAGGATGGATGTTATTATTCGGGGCCAATGCTTCAAAGTGCAAAATGGTTCAATCTCTACTTAAAGACCATCGGCTATACCATGACGGAAAAAGAAGTGAATCAAGAACAACTCTGCGATCATCTTCGTGATTTACAGGTTGCCATGCTGGGCATTTATGTAAGTGAGAGGAATAAACACGCTGTGGTTTACACAGGGATAAAAGACGGCAAATTCTGTATGCTCAATAACAAGTGGGCACAGTCTGATGAGCCTGATACGCTGTTGTTTTCAGAACAGGAGCTTTTGCAACGGGTCGATGAAACAGTAGTGGTGGCTGTTTTGAACAAGTCCGCTTGTGAAACTGTTAAAACTGAAAGTATGGTAAAGCACTCTATAGCTGTCCTTCAGTCGTTGGCGAAAGAAATTGCCGACTTCTGTTCACAGGAAAAATCCTCAATGGATATTCGGTCGTCTATGAATACTCTATTCCGTGCAATTCTGCTTGATGGAATTACAATGCTGGATTTGATTGGGGAAACTCAAATCAGCCAAAAGCTGAAAATTGTGCAAGGTCAATTTATGAACGCTGTAAAGGAAAACAAACCCCTACAGCTCGACAAATGCCTTGACATGGAACTGTTAAATTCTGCTATTACAGAATATATCAATTTAATTCTCGTTCATGCGTAAACGATGGATTACCAAAGACGCATTTGCATATAAAGACAGGGTGTGGAGCAGATGTAATATGACTATAACAAAGCAATAAATTCAAGTTTGTCGAGACGTTGCGAACCTCTTTAGGAACTAAAGGGCGCACTTCTAGACATAACCTTCGGGTCATGTATTGTGTACTCTGTAGAATCAGTTATCATGTAACCCCGAATTTATCAAATTGAGGTGGCAGGGTATGCACACCATTGGATAAATATTCACCCCAGCTATGGGTCCGATACCCCGGGAACACAAAAGGGAATTGGCGGTTAGATAAAAAGAAGCCGGTATGGCGGGAGAGCTTAGCCGCGCAAGCGATCGAGCGCGGGATCATCGGAAAACCGCGGGGAGCCGCGCGGTACCCGCCCCGCATTTTCGCGGTTCCCTCTTGCTTTTTCCGTACCGATATGGTATTCTTAAATAAGAATCATTCCTGATAGGGGGAACGGAGATGGGCGCCGTGAGAAAGAGCGTGAAGCGTGACGCCATACTGTCCCTTCTGCGCTCCGTCAAGTGCCACCCCACGGCGGAATGGATACACGCGGAGCTTCGCAAGCTGTACCCGGACCTGAGCTTAGGCACCGTCTACCGGAACCTGCGGGCGCTCACTGACGCCGGTCTTATCCGCAGCGTGGGCGTTGTGGACGGGCAGGAGCGGTTTGACGGGAATCTCGCCGCCCACGGCCACTTTGTGTGCAAAAGCTGCGGCGCGGTGATGGATGTGGAGCTTCCGCGGACCGGCATAGCGGCGCTTGCCGACGGCCCTCACGGCCACGTGACAGGCGTGGAGGTGCGGCTCACGGGACTGTGCCGGGAGTGCATGGATAAAGAGACTGAATGAGGATATACGGGCCTGAGGCCCTGTGTATACATTTTTACATTTTACTTATGGAGGTAATGTTTATGAAGAAGTGGGTTTGCCCCGTATGCGGTTATGTCTATGAGGGTGAGAATCCCCCCGAGTCCTGCCCTGTCTGCAAGGTCCCCGGCAGCAAGTTCACCGAGATGAAGGCGGACGCCAAGCTGGCCGCCGAGCATGAGTTCGGCGTCTATGCCAAGACCGTCAAGAACAACCCCGATATCAGCGAGGCCGACAAGAAGTATATCCACGAGCAGCTGATGGCCAACTTCAACGGCGAGTGCAGCGAGGTCGGCATGTATCTGTGCATGGCTCGCATTGCCCACAGGGAGGGCTATCCCGAGATCGGCCTTTACTGGGAGAAGGCCGCCTATGAGGAGGCCGAGCATGCCGCCAAGTTTGCCGAGATCCTTGGCTCCGACCTTGAGCCCAACATGACCGACTCCACCAGGAATAATCTGGCCTGGCGTGTGGACTGCGAGTTCGGCGCCACCCAGGGCAAGTTTGATCTGGCCGCCTGCGCCAAGAAGAACGGTCTGGACGCCATTCATGACACCGTCCATGAGATGGCCCGTGACGAGGCCCGCCACGGCAAGGCCCTCAAGGGACTTCTTGAGAGGTACTTCAAATAAAGGACTTCGTCTGGGGCCTGATGCGAAAGGTGAAGCGGGTCTTTTTCCCGGCTGAACATACGATCGTGGGCCGGTTTTGGCGGCGGAGGGAGTACATCCTTCACGGTACGGGCCCGCGACGGCTGCTCAAGCCGTTCTACATGCTCGGAAACAGCCGGCTCCTGGTCCGCTGTAACGCCAGCATACCCGCCACCGACGCCATCGCCCATTTTACGGCGCCCCATGGCTTTTCCGGCATCTATATCTCCGCAAACGCCAGGGTGGGGGAGGGATGCGTCCTCTTCCATCAGGTGACCATTGGCTCCAACACCCTCGGCGACAGCCGGGGGGCGGGGGCGCCGACCCTGGGGAAAAACGTTTACGTGGGCGCGGGCGCCAAGATCATCGGCAATGTCACCGTGGGCGACAACGCCCGTATCGGAGCCAACTGCGTGGTGACCCACGACGTGCCCGCCAACGCTACCGTAGTCCTGCCGCCCCCCAGGGTCATTCTCCACGATGAGCCTCGGGACAACACCTTTGTGGGCGCGGACTCATTCCGGTGACACACAGATTTCCGGCTCTCCGAAAGGAGGGCCGGAAGCATAAGGAGCGTGATTTTATGGATCCCAAGGCACTGTACAAGCTCAGCTACGGCGTCTATCTTCTCTCCGCCCGGGAGGGGGAGCGGGACAACGCCTGCGTCATAAACACCGCCGTGCAGACGGCGTCCAACCCCACCCGTATCTCCATCGCCTCCATCAAGGGCGGCTTTACCCACGACATGATCGCCCGGACCGGCCTGTTTAATGTCTCCTCTATCACCGAGGAGGCGGAGATGGACCTTTTCAAACGCTTCGGTATGCGGTCCGGGCGGGATACGGACAAGCTTGAGGGCTTTACAGACGTGGCCAGAAGCGCCAACGGGCTTCTGTACCTCACCCGTAACTGCAACGCCTTCATGTCCGTGAAGGTCACCGAATCCCACGACCTGGGCTCCCATACCCTGTTTATCGGGGAGATGACCGACGGCGAGGTACTGTCCGACGCACCCTCCGCAACCTATAACTATTACCAGACCGTCATTAAGGCGCGGGCGCCCAAACCGGTACCGGCTGTATCCGACAGGCCCGTGAAGAAGTGGGTGTGCCCCGTGTGCGGCTATGTCTACGAGGGCCCCGAACCGCCGGATCAGTGTCCCGTGTGCCACGTGCCCGGAAGCCGTTTTACCGAGATGAGACCGGACGCGGAGCTTGCCGCCGAGCATGAGTTCGGCGTCTATGCCAGGACCGTGAAGGAAAACCCGGATGTCAGCGAGGAGGACAGGAAATATATTTTCGATCAGCTGATGGCAAACTTCACCGGTGAGTGTTCCGAGGCCGGTATGTACCTTTGCATGGCCCGGATCGCCGACCGGGAGGGAGATCCCCAGATGGCCGGATACTGGCGGAAGGCCGCCCGCGAGGAGGCGGAACACGCCGCCAGGTTTGCCGAGCTTCTGGGTTCCGACCTGGAACCCAACATGACCGACAGCACGGAAAAGAACCTGCGCTGGCGCGTGGAATGCGAGTTCGGCGCCGCTCAAGGCAAGTTCGACCTGGCCGCCCGCGCCAAGCGCAACGGCCTGGACGCCATCCACGACACCGTCCATGAGATGGCCCGTGACGAAGCCCGTCACGGCAAGGCCCTGAAGGGGCTTATGGACAAATATTTTAAATGATTTGAAGGAGGTTCAGTTATGGGAGAGCTTAAAGGAAAAACCGTCATCATCACCGGCGGCGGACGGGCCACCCTCAAGGACGGCTCCGCCGGCTCCATCGGCTACGGTATCGCTATCGCTTTTGCCAAGGAGGGGGCGAACCTGGTCATCACCGGCCGCAACGTCAAAAAGCTGACGGATGCCAAGGAGGAGCTGGAACGGCTCTACGGCATCAAGGTTCTGCCCGTCCAGGCGGACATCAACGCGGGAGCGGACAACGAGGCAGCCGTCAAAAAGGTGGTGGAGGAGACCGTTGCGGAATTCGGCCGTATCGACGTGCTGATCAACAACGCCCAGGCCAGCGCCTCCGGCGTCACCCTCGCCGACCACACCACCGAGCAGTTCGACCTTGCCATATATTCCGGTCTATACAGCGCTTTCTACTACATGAAAGCCTGCTATCCGTATCTCAGGGAATCAAAGGGAAGCGTCGTCAACTTTGCCTCCGGCGCGGGACTCTTCGGTAACTTCGGCCAGTGCGCCTACGCCGCCGCCAAGGAGGGAATAAGGGGGCTTTCGAGGGTCGCCGCCACCGAGTGGGGCAAGGACGGCATCAACGTTAACGTCATCTGCCCCCTGGCCTGGACCGCCCAGCTGGAGAACTTCCAGGACGCCTACCCCGAGGCCTTCAAGGCCAACGTCCACATGCCCCCCATGGGCCACTACGGCAACCCGGAGACGGAGATCGGCCGCGTGTGCGTACAGCTTGCAAGCTCAGACTTCAAATACCTCTCCGGCGAGACCTTGACGCTGGAGGGCGGCATGGGCCTGAGACCGTAAAACACAACTCATTCAAGAACCGGGAGCCGGGGCGAAACGCCCCGGCTCCCGGCTCAGTTTGTCAAAAAACTCAAATTCGAACTTTTTTCCGGCGACATGTGCGTCGGAAAAAATCCCTTTTGTCGCCCAA
>CANQSU010000030.1 GCA_947626585.1 uncultured Oscillospiraceae bacterium | reverse complement strand
GCCTGGCGCAAGCGCGAAGCGGGAGAAGATAAAGACGCACAGCTCGTCGAGAGGATACGCCTGTGCCAGAAGCAATGCGGCCAGACATACGGCTGCCGCAGGGTGCGTATGTGGCTGGGAAAGAATTATGGCGAGAGGGTAAATCTCAAGAAAGTATTGCGCCTCATGCGCAAATATGACCTTTTGGCCAGGATACGCCGCTCAAAAGGTTACACATATTTTGAGAAGGCCGTACACAAGTATCCGAATCTTCTCATGAGACAGTTCGACCAGCGGGAACCCAACAGAGTTTGGGCGACGGACATTACCTATGTCCCGACGGAAAAGGAAATGATGTATATGTGTGTCGTGATGGACCTGTGCGGGAGGATGGTACTCGCCTGCCGCATTGGGAGCGACATGGCGTCGTCCCTGGTGACGGATACGGTGAGGGACGCCATAAGCAAAAATATGATCGCTGATGGACTAGCACTCCACAGCGACCAAGGGGGTCAGTACACCTCGCAAGCGTATTATGACCTGAGTCAAGAATACCACATTTCTCTCTCAATGTCCAGTCCCGGATGCCCATATGACAACGCGGCGATGGAGAATTTCTTCGGTACATTCAAGTGCGAGTGCCTGAACCGCGTCACGATCCCCGACCGTGCGACGCTGGAGAGGCTGACCCAGGAATACATACATTTCTACAACTACGAACGCATCAACATGAAAAACGGCCTCACCCCGTTTGAAATCCGGAGCAAGGCCGCGTAATCCTTCAATATTCTACGACTGGTGGTTTATTTTCGTGTCTGTGGGCGTGGGTGCGGTCCACAAAAGCCAGGCGGCGTATTTTTGTTCATTTTGCCGGCGCGGGGTCGTCGGTCATTCCGACCAGGTAGTCCAGGCTTGTATTATACTAATACCCAATTAAAAGGAGACACCGAGCGGCAAGGATTTTTTGCGTCAGGCGAGGAAGAGCGCGCAGGGAATACTGTCGTATTTCCAAGCGGTCTGACGAAGTATGACGCAAAAAAGACCGTCGCGAATGTCTTGTTTTAATTGGGTATTAGTATTATACACCGCCAGCCGCGCCGCCACCTCCAGGGGCAGCGGCCTCTCGCCACTCGGTTAAATCTTTTTGTCAAATATTAGTAATCACTGTCCTCCGGCTCCACGCTTTTGAACAGGGGCGAATCAAAGAAATCGTAGAGCGAGATCCCCAAGCCGTCACATATGAGCTTTACGGTGACAATGCCGGGATTGCGGCTGTTGCCGTAGAGGATGCTCTTGATCGTAGTCGGCGGTATGCCCGCCCAGCGAGCAAGGGAGTTAATGTTGTAACCGTGTTCGGCACAAAGCTGCTGTATCCTTGTTGAAACCGCTTTTCGAGTGTCCATAGTCGCCTCCGGTCGATATATCGTCCACTTTTATCTTGCCATTTTTTCAACAAAATATAGACTATATATCGACTTTTAGCATCAACGGTGATATAATCCCTTTAGACTATATGTAGTCCGAAGGGGGGTGATGGTATGCCGGACTATAAGGAAATGTATCTCAAGCTCTTTCGCGCCGTGGAGGAGGCCATAAACATACTTGTCACCGCCCAGCGGGAATGCGAGGAGATATACCTGTCCATGTCGGAGACAAAAATAACGGTCCTCCCGCCAGTCGGCGGGAAAAGAGAACAGCCGCGCTGAAGGTATCGAAACACAGTATAGAAGGAGTGTTGTACATGGACTACGGTGAGCTTCATTTTAAAATTACGGAAATATTGGAGGAACGGGGCATATCCAAGAACAGAATATGCGGGGACCTGAAAATCCCCCGCGCGATTTTCAACCGCTATTGCCGCGACGACTTCCGGCGCTTCGATGTCCTTCTCGTCCGCAAGCTCTGCGCTTACCTCCACGTCGCCGTCAGCGACCTGATTGAGTACATACCGCCGGAAGGGGAGAAGCGGTAAAAGGTTTACGTCAACCCGATGATCCCCCCAAAGAACGCCGTAGGGGCCGCCTCTCTTGGCGGCCCGTGCCGGGTTGGATGATTGGGCGGCGGGATCCAACGCGACGCCGCTGGTAAATTGCTTTACGGGGGTGGGAAATCAGCGGGGGACGGGTCGACACGGTGACCGGCCCCTACGGCTAAGTCAAAACGCGAAATTCCCCTCCACAAACACCGGGATCCGCCGGCCGTCGTGGGTGGTGCCGACGATGGAGAGGTCGGCGGACCCAACCATAAAGTCCTCGTGGGTGATGGACTGGTTCAGGCCGGCGGCCGCGCGCTGCTCGGTGGTCATATCCGCCCCGCCCCGGATGGTGGGATAGCTGGCGCCGAAGGCCAGATGGCAGCTGGCGTTCTCGTCAAAGAGGGTGTCGTAGAAAAGCATATTCATATTGGAGATGGGGGAGTCATAGGGCACCAGGGCCACCTCGCCGAGATAGCGCGCTCCGTCGTCCACGGTGATCTCGTCCTCCAGCATCTTTTTGTGCTTGGGATCCTCCGTCTCGATGTTGACGATTTTCCCGCTTTCAAAGGTGAAAGCGAACCTGTCGATGATCTCGCCGCCGATGACAAAGGGCTTGGTGGAGACCGCTTTTCCGTTGACGCCGTCCCGCCTTGGGGCGGTGAAGATCTCCTCGGTGGGCATGTTGGCGTTAAAATAGACACCCTTGGAGCTGGCGGAATTGCCGCCCTCCCAGTAGTGCCCCTCGGGAAGCTCAATGGTCAGATCGGTGCCCAGAGAATTGGTGTAGTGGAGAGACTTGAAATTGAACTCCGTCAGCTTCTTCTTCCGGGCGTTCAGCGCCTCGTTGTGCTTTCTCCACGCCTCCACCGGGTCGTTGTCCGCCTCGATGCGCATGGTCTTGCAAATGGCGTCCCGGAGCTTTTTCATCGCCTCGTCCCCGGCACAGCCGGGGAACATCTTTTTCGCCCAGTTTTTCTCCGGCAGGGCGGCGATGCACCACTGGACCTTGTCGGACATCTGCGCCTCCCGGAACTCCGCCACGGCGGGGCCAAAGACCCGGTTCTCCCGCACCGTGCGGGAGTGGTCGATGCCGTTCATGCCGTCGGGATCGGCGCTGATAACGGAGAGAAACGCCGCGCCCTCCCGGGCCAGGGTGTTGAGCATATCCGCCTGCCAGGGGCGGCAGGTGTCGAAGATCTCGTCCGCGGCGTGAAGATACCTCTCCCGGCTGATGAACTGGTCGTTCCACCGCATGACGACCTCCCGCGCGCCGGCCCTGTAGGCTTCGCTCACCAGCATCCGGGCAAACTCCGCCTTGTCCACCGGGCAGCTTATGACCAGCGTTTGCCCCGGCTGGACGTTGATGCCCACGTCAATGAGGAGCTTCGCGTATTTTTCAAATCTCGGATCCATTTTTGGCTTCCTCCCATTCTTCCTCGATTTCGGCAAGGAGCTTCCGCTCCTGCTTGGTGTCCTGAAATTGCAGTTTCCCATACATATCCGGCCTTCTCAGCCTCGTGCGGATGATGGACTGCTTACGCCGCCAGCGGGCGATCTTCGCGTGGTCGCCGGAGAGCAGGATGGAGGGGACCCGTCGTCCCCGCCAGACCTCGGGCCGGGAGTATTGGGGGTACTCCAAAAGCCCGTCCCAGTGGGACTCCTCCTGAAAGCACTCCGGGTCGGGGAGTACGCCGGGGATGAGCCGGCACACCGCGTCCGCCACCGCCATCGCCGGGATCTCCCCGCCGGTGAGGACAAAGTCCCCCAGGCTGATCTCCTCGTCCACGCACTCGTCGATGAACCGCTGGTCCACGCCCTCGTAGTGTCCGCAGACCAGGATCAGCTTGTCGTAATCCGCCGCCAGCCGCCGGGCCGTGCTTTGTGTGAAGGTTTTTCCGCAGGGGGATAGGAAAATCGTGTGTACCCGCTCCCCGTGGGCCTTGTTGATAAACCGCCAGCAGTCGTAGAGGGGCTGGGCCTGCATCACGCACCCCCGCCCGCCCCCGTAGGGGTAGTCGTCCACCTGGCACTGCTTGTTTTTGGTGTAGTCCCGGATCTGGTGGGTCTCGACGCGTATGATGCCCCGGTCCTGGGCGCGGCCCAGGATGGACTCGTTCATCATGTCCCCCACGGTGTCGGGGAACAGGGTCATAATGTCGATCCAGTACCGCATCACATGCCCTCCAGGAGCCGCACCGTCACGCGCCCCGCCTCCACGTCCGCGTCCAGGAGAAACCCGCCGTTCAGCGGCACCAGGATCTCCCGTTCCCCGCGGATCTCCAGCACCTCGCCGCCGGGCGGGGTCAGGATATCGGTGACCCTGCCGAGTACGGCGCCGCTCTCATCTACGGCCTCGCACCCGATAAGGTCGGACATCAGAAACTCGCCGTCCTTAAGCTCGATGTCCTCCCGGGGCACATAGACCACCCGGTTGCGGAGCTTCTCCGCGTCCTCGATGGAGTCGACACCGGCCAGCTTTGCGATCACGAACCGCTTCTGCGCCCGCGCGCACTCGACCTTATGCTCCGCGCCCTCCACAAAGAGCCGCTCAAATGAGCAAAACGCCTCCGCCGAGTCCGCCCAGGGCTCGATCTTCACCTCGCCCTTCAGCCCGTGTGTGTTGACGATCCTTCCCGTCTCAATAAGTTCAGGTTCCATATATGATCCTCAGAAAAAGGCGGGCTTTCGGCCCGCCTTTATACGTCGTACCAATAACTGTTTAAAAGCTTTAACCGAGCGGCGGGAATTTTTCGCATCTCGAGGAAAGCGCGAAAAAGACCGGCGCGAATCAAAGGCTTTAATTTGTTATCGGAATCAGTCTACGATATCTACGGAGATGTGCAGACCCTGCCTCTGCGCTACGGAGCGCATCAGGGCGCGGATCTCCTTGGCGATCTTCCCGTGGCGGCCTATGACCTTGCCCATGTCGTCGGGGGCGACGCGAAGCTCAAAGATGGTCTTGTACCCATCCTGACGCTCGGTCACCTTGACCTGGTCGGGCTGATCCACGAGATTGCGCGCGATATAGATCAGCAGTTCCTTCATGGCGGACCACCGATCAAAGCACGCCGGCGTTCTTGAGAAGCTTCTTGACGGTGTCGGTGGGCTGAGCGCCGTTGCGGATCCACTCCTTGGCCTTGTCGCCGTCCACCTTGACCGCGCTGGGCTCGGTGCGGGGATCGTAGGTGCCAAGCTCCTCGATGAAGCGGCCGTCGCGGGGGAAACGGGAGTCCGCGACCACTATCCGATAATAGGGAGCCTTCTTGGCGCCCATCCTGCGAAGTCTGATCTTTACCATTTTGTGTGTACCTCCAAAGTTAAATATAATGATTATTTCAAATATCCGTCAAAAGATAATTGATTCCTTAAAAGGAAAATCCGCCTCTGCGTCTCTTGCCGCCGCCCATGAAGCCGGGAAGCCTGCCCTTGGACATCTGCCGCGTCAGGTCGCGCATCATATCGTACTGCTTCAAAAGCCGGTTGACGTCCACCACCTCGGTGCCCGACCCGGCGGCGATGCGCTTTTTCCGGGAGGAGTTGATGATGGAGGGGTCGTTGCGCTCCTTTTGCGTCATAGACAGGATGATCGCCTCGGTGCGTGCCATCTGCTTCTCGTCGATCTTCGCCCCCGCCATGGCCTTGCCCATGCCCCCGGGGAGCATCCCGGCGATATCTCCCAGACCCCCCATGCTTTTGAGCTGCTGGAGCTGGTCGTAATAGTCCTGCAGGGTGAAGGCGTTCTTGCGCATCTTGTCGGCAAGCTCCCGCGCCTTCTTCTCGTCAAAGCTCTGCTCGGCCTTCTCAATGAGGGTCAGCACGTCGCCCATGCCCAGGATCCGGCTGGCCATCCTGTCGGGGTGGAAGGGCTCGATGGCGTCCAGCTTCTCGCCCACGCCGCAGAATTTGATGGGCTTGCCGGTGACGGCCCTCACGGACAGGGCCGCGCCGCCTCTGGCGTCGCCGTCCAGCTTCGTGAGCATCACGCCCGTGATGCCAAGGGCCTCGTCAAAGGCCGCCGCGGCGTTGACCGCGTCCTGACCGGTCATGGCGTCCACCACCAGCAGGATCTCGTCCGGCTGGACCTCCGCCTTGATGCGCTTAAGCTCGTCCATCAGCTGCTCGTCGATATGGAGCCGCCCGGCGGTGTCCAGGATCACCAGGTCGTTGCCGTGCTTTTTCGCGTGAGCGATGGCCGCCCTGGCGATGTTCACCGGGTCCTCGGTGCCCATCTGAAAGACGGGGATGTTCAGCTGTCCGCCCACGGTCTCCAGCTGCTTGATGGCGGCGGGACGGTAGATGTCGCAGGCGGCCAGAAGCGGCCGCTTGCCGTTCTGCTTGCGCATAAGGGCGGCCAGCTTGGCCCCGTTCGTGGTCTTGCCCGCGCCCTGCAGGCCCACCAGCATGACCACCGTCATGCCCCTGGAGCTGACGTTCAGCTTCGCGGTGGTGGAGCCCATGAGCTTCACAAGCTCCTCGTTGACGATCTTGATGACCATCTGGGCCGGGGTGAGGGATTCCAAAACCTCGGCGCCCACGGCGCGCTCCGAGACCTGCTTTACGAAGTCCCGGACCACCTTATAGCTGACGTCGGCCTCCAAGAGCGCCATCCGGACCTCCCGCATGGCCTCCTTGATGTCGGCCTCGGAGAGGCGGCCCTTGCCCCGGAGCTTTTTAAAGACGTTGCTCAGCTTGTCGGACAGTGATTCAAATGCCATAACTCAACCTTTCAATTCCTCCAAACCGTCACGCACGTCAAGCGCCAGCTCTCTGGCCCGCCCGCGTGTCAGCGCCGTCAGCTCGGACGCCTTGGCCTGAAGCTCGTCGATCTTCCGGGACATCTCACGGAACCGGGCCACCGCGCCTGTCTTTGCCTCATAGTCGCGGAGAAGCGCCTGCGCCCTCTGCAATACCGCCCTGACGCCCTGACGGGTGACGCCCGTAAGCTCCGAGATCTCCGAGAGGCTCAGATCGTCCGAGTAGTAATACTCGAAATACTCCCGCTGGGTCGCGGTGAGAAGCTCCCCGAAGAAGTCATAGAGCAGGGTAAGTTCGTACGTGTCGCTTCGCATCTCATCACCTGTAAAACATTTTCATTTTACACCTGAGCCATTATACACGGGGCGATGGCGTTTGTCAAGGAATATTTTTCTGGTTTTGCACAGATAATAGTGTGAACAACGGAAAAGCTTGTCTTTGGAGGTCTCTATGAAGGACACCGACACGGGAATATACATGGAAAACGAGACGCTGGGCAACTTCGCCCGGAACACCGCCGCCGCCCTGGAGCGGGACGGGACCGTCCGGGGCGCGGTCTGCGCCGCCCAGGTCCACAGGACTCTCCGCGCGCTCGCCGCCGATCTGGCGGCCATGAAGAAGGGCGAGGGGGGAGAGGCAAACGAGTGGTTCCGGGAAAACTGGTATCTGGCCGAGCGGGCCGGCAAGGCCGCGTCGGCGGAGCTTCGCTCTTCGGGCCGCCTTCCCCGGTGCGCCGGCGCCAAGCGGGCGCTGATCTCCGAGGCCGCCGCCGCTCTGGTGCGCTCGGGCCGTGGGGAGGTGACGGGGGAGAGGATACGCCTGTTCCTCGATGAATTCCAGAGCGTCCGGATCTTGACGGAAAAGGAGCTTTCCGTCTTTGTCCCGGCGCTGACGGCGGAGCTTTGCGCGTTCCTGAAGGCCGTCCTGCCGGAGACGGAAACCAGGGACGAGAACGAGCGGGCCATGCTCTTCAAAAACATTTTCACCTCCCTGCGCGCCCTCTCCATCATCGACATAAGCGACATCCTGGAGGAGGTCAACCGTGTGGAGTCCGCCCTCCGGGCCGACCCCGCCGGTATCTACACCCTGATGGACGAGGACACCCGGCGGTCCTACCGGGCACGTCTGGCCAGAGTCGCCCGCCGCGCCGGGATGACGGAGTTTGACGCGGTGAAAAAGGTACTGGAGCTTGCCCGGGAGGGCGAGGACAAACATGTGGGGACCTACATCTTTACCCGCCCCCTGGGGGAGCCGCGCCGGGAGGACACGGCCTCCTGGTACATCGCCCTGGTCGTCCTGGCCACGCTGTTTTTCACGCTTCTTGCCGGGATCGCCGCGAATTCCGTCCTCGTGGCCGCGCTGACGCTCCTGCCGATCTCCGAGATCGTGAAAAACACGGTGGACGCCGTGGCTCTGCGCGTGGTCCGGCCCCGGCGGCTTCCCAGAATGGAGCTTTCCGGCGGGATCCCACGGGCGGGCAAGACCGTCTGCGTCATCTCGGCCCTCCTCACAAGCGAGAAGGACGGACCGAAATTCGCGCGGCTCATGGAGGAGTACCGGCTTTCAAACCGGGACGCCGGGGAAAACCTGCTGTTCGGGATCCTGGCGGATCTGAGAGAGGCCCCTCAGAAGCGGACGCGGGAGGACGGCCCGATCCTGGAGGCCGCCCGGTCGGCGGTAGAGGCGCTGAACGAGAAATACGGCGGCGGGTTTTATCTCCTCTACCGGGAGCGGGAGAAAAACAGCGCCGACAACATATGGATGGGCCGGGAGCGCAAGCGCGGCGCCATCGAGGAGCTGGTAAAGCTCCTGTCCGGCGAAAAAAGCGGCCTTCGGGCCGTGGCCGGGGACGAGGGCAAGCTCGCGGGCACAAGCTTCATCCTGACACTGGACGCGGACACGCGCCTCACCGCCGGGGCGGCCCGGGAGCTTGTGGGCGCGGCCCTTCACCCGCTGAACGTGCCGGTCGTCGACGAGGCCAGGCGCCGGGTGGTGTCCGGCTACGGCATCTTCGAGCCGCGCGTGGCGGTGGACCTCCGGAGCGCGGGAAAAAGCGACTTTTCCCGTCTCTTTGCCGGGGTGGGAGGCCTCGACCCCTATTCCGGGGCGGTTTCCGACCTCTACCAGGACCTCTTTGAGGAGGGTACCTTCATGGGCAAGGGCCTCGTCAACGTGCCCGTGTACCAAAAGCTCCTCTCCGGCGCCTTCCCGGACAACACGATACTGTCCCACGACATTCTGGAGGGCGCGTATATGCGGTGCGCCTTCGTGTCGGATCTTGAGCTTTCCGACGGCTGCCCCTTCAAGGTCACCTCTTATTTCGCGAGGCAGGAGCGGTGGACGAGAGGCGACTGGCAGAACCTCCGCTGGTGTACGGGGCGTGTCAAGACCCGCGACGGGGCGCTTATAAAAAACACCCTGCCTGACATCGACCGCTGGAAGCTCGTCGACAACCTGCGCCGGAGCCTTATCCCCCCGGCGGTGCTGGCCGCCCTGTTGGCCGCCCTGCTGTCGGGCGCCGGATCCCTGACCGGGGCGGCCCTCACGGCCCTGGCGGGCTTTCTGAGTCCCCTGATCATCGACCTTACCCGGAGCTTCCTGCGCCACGACGGCTCCGGCCTCGCCCGGTACCACTCCGCGGTCGTCCCCGGCGTCGGCGGGGCCATCATGCGCTCGCTCATCTCCCTGATGCTCCTGCCCGCCCAGGGGTATATCCAGCTGAAGGCCGCCGTGACGGCGCTCTACCGCATGTGCGTCAGCCGCCGGGGACTTCTGGCCTGGGTCACCTCCTCGGAGGCGGAGAGAAAGCACGGCAACACCGTACTCGTCAATTACCGGGCGCTTTCGGCCTGCCCGGTCCTGGGCCTTTTGCTCCTGTTCGCCGCCCGCCGCCCGCTGGCCGCCGCCGTGGGCATCGTCTGGCTCTTCGCCCCGGCCTACGCCTGGGCCCTGTCCAGGGAGCGGCGGCGTGACCGCCTCATCCCCCAATCCGACAGGACCTGGCTGCTTTCAAAGGCCCGGGAGACCTGGCGGTTTTTTGAGGAAAACCTGACGGAGAGCGACAACTTCCTGCCCCCCGACAACGTCCAGACCGAGCCGGACCTCGGCCCGGCCCACCGGACCTCGCCCACCAATATCGGCCTTGCCCTGCTCTCCACGGCGGCGGCGTCGGACCTTGGCTTCATAAGCCAGAGCGAGGCCGTGGAGCTGGCGGGCAGGACTCTGACCGCCGTTGAAAAGCTCACGAAATGGCACGGCGATCTGCTCAACTGGTACGACACGCGCACCCTGGAGCCGTTGGAGCCCCGCTACGTCTCCACGGTGGACAGCGGGAACCTGCTGGGCAGCCTCATCGCCCTGCGCCAGTGGTTCATCGCCGGCGGCGAACGGGAGGGGGCGGAGAGGTGCGAAAGGCTCATAAACGACACCGACCTGCGTCCCCTCTTCGACGAGCGCCGGAAGCTTTTCCACATCGGCTGGGACCTGACAAAGGACGCGCCCACGGAGGGGTGGTACGACCTGCTGGCCAGCGAGGCGCGGCAGACCAGCTTCGTCGCCGTGGCCCTGGGCCAGGTCCCCCGTAAGCACTGGCGCAGGCTGGGCCGCGCCCTGGTCTCCCAGGACAACTACTCCGGCATGGCCAGCTGGACGGGTACCATGTTCGAGTACCTGATGCCGAACCTGCTCCTGCCCTGCCCGGAGGACTCGCTCATCTATGAAAGCTCGGAATTCTGCCTCTACGCCCAGAAGCGCGCCCGCCCCGGCGTGCCCTGGGGCATCTCCGAGAGCGCCTTCTACGCCTTCGACCCCGGCCTGTCCTACCGCTACAAGGCCCACGGCGTCCAGCGCCTTGCCCTCAAGCGGGGGATGGACGCCGAGACGGTGATCTCCCCCTATTCCACCTGTCTGGCCCTGCCCCTGGACCCGAGGGGCGCGGTGAGGAACTTAAAGCGCCTGGACGGCCTGGGCCTTTCGGGCAGGTACGGCTTCTACGAGGCCGTCGACTTCACCCCCGCCCGGAGGGCCGGCGGAAAACCGCAGATCGTCCGATGCTTCATGGCCCACCATCTGGGGATGAGCCTCGTCGCCATCGCCAACACCCTCTGCGGCGGCGTTTTTCAGCGGCGGTTCATGGCCGACGAGCGCATGGGGGCCTACCGGGAGCTTTTGGAGGAGCGGGTTCCCACGGGCCGCGTGATCCTTCGCCAGCCGCCCCGCGACGTGCCGGAAAAGCCCAAACGCGCGGGCTCCGGCGGGTATTTCGAGCGGCACGAGGGCGTGGACGCCCTGACCCCCGCCGCCGTGCCGCTGTCCAACGGCCAGTATTCGGTGCTTTTCGCCGAGACCGGCGCCTCCCGTTCCCGATTCCGGGAGCTGGAGGTCACCCGCTTCGATCCCTCGCCCGGCGGGGAGCCGGGGATGGTATTCTACGTGAGGACGGACCGGGAGCTTCTCCCCCTGACCCCCGCCCCGGACTTTGACGGCTCGGTGAGGTATACCTCCGAATTTTCCGACGCCGCGGGCAGGATACGGGCCAAACGGGGCGATCTCTCCGCCGCCCTCGCCGTCTCCGTCCCGCCCTCCGGGGCCGGGGAAATCAGGAGCGTGGAGATCTCCGCGCCCCCGGAGCTTTCCGAATGTGAGGTGCTGTGCGGCTTCACCCCCGTCTTGCAGCGGCGGACGGATTTCAACGCCCATCCGGCCTTCTCCCTGCTGTCTCTGGAGGCCGGACTGTCCGGCGGCGTGCTGACCGTCCGCCGCCGCCCCAGGCCGGGGGAGCGGGACGTGTATCTGTGCGTCACGTCGGACAGACCCTTTATCGCCGCCACCCACTCCCTTCGCGGGGAGCCCCTCGGCGCGGGGGAGCTTTTGCGCTCCTGCCCGGACTTCCATGTGTCCCTCGCCGTGCCCGTGAAGCTCTCCTCCGGCCGAGGCCGTGTCAGCTTCGCCCTGGGGGTGGGCTTTGACGCCTCGGAGGCCGCCGACACCGCCCGCCGAAGCCTGGCGCGGCGGGAGACTCAGGCGGTGTCCCGGATATCCGCCGCCGCGCTGATGCTCGGCATGACCGTGACCGACACCAGGGCCGCCCTGGAGCTTATCCCTCAGCTTGTATTCGGCCCGGAGCCCTCCGAACGGCGCCGCGAGCTGCTCGCCTCCGGAGGCGTCCCCCGTGAGGAGCTTTGGCGGCTGGGCGTCTCCGGCGACAGGCCGGTGCTGTGCGCGAAGATCGAGAACGAGACGGAGCTGGAGGAGGCCGGAAGGCTCCTCCGCCGCCACGCGCTGCTTACCGAAAACGGCGTGGACTCCGACCTTGTTTTCCTCCTCACCGACGGCGGCGACTACCGCAAGGCCCAGAGGACGGCCCTCACGGAGGAGCTTCGCCGCCTTGGCCGGGAGGGGACCCTGAACGCCCCAGGAGGGGTGTATCTGGCGGACGCGGCGGAGCCGGCAAGCTCCGCCGCCGAGGCCCACGCGGACCTGACGGTCAGGCTCGACGCCATCCCCGCCGCCCCCGCCCACAGGGAGCGGACGCCGGTGACGGTCCCCCGTTATATCCGGGGCGCGGGGGAGGTCCGGTGCCGGCGGGAGCCCGACGGCGCCTTCAGGTTCGCCCTGACCGACAGGCTTCCCGAGACGGCCTGGAGCCATGTGCTGGCAAACGAAGATTTCGGCTTTCTGGCCACCGAGTGCGGCGCCGGCCACATGTGGGCCAAAAACTCCCGGCTTTTCGCGATAAACTCCTGGCTCAACGACCCCATGGCCGCCGTGGGGCCCGAGCGACTTACCCTGACCTTCGACGGGCAGACCCGGTCGCTCTTTGCCGACGGCTCGGGCGTGCCCACCATGGTCGAGTACGGCATGGGCTGGGCCGCCTGGGAGCGGGACTTCGGCGGGATCAGATCCCGCCTCACCGCTTTCGTCCCCGTGGACGTCCCGGCCCGGGTGCTGATCCTGGAGCTGACCGGCGGCCTTGACGGGGCCGAGGTGGGGTATTTTACCGACCTCGTCCTGGGCGAGTCCGCCGCCGGGACCCGGGCCATCGTCACAAGCTTTGACGGCGAGGCCTTCAGGGCCCGGAACCCCTCGGGGATATTCCGGAATACCGAGATCTCCTGGCGCGCGACGGTAACGCCGGCGCGCTTCACCTGCCGGAAGCGGAGTGCCCTGATGGGGGAGTGGGACGGCTTTACGGGCGCCGGAGAGGACCCCTGTATCGCCTGGTCGGCGCGGGCCTGCGAGAGGGTGGTCATCACCACCGGATGCGGGTCCGAGGAGGCTCTCAGGGGGGTGTCGGAGGGGGCTGAAAGGCACCTAAATATTGTAAAAAACCACTGGAAGGAGCTGACGGAGCGTGTCAGGATCGAGACGCCCGATAAGAGGATAGACAATTATGTAAATCGCTGGGCGATCTACCAGACCGTGGCCTGCCGGCTTCTGGCGCGTACAAGTATCTACCAGAACGGCGGAGCCACAGGCTTCCGCGACCAGCTTCAGGACGCCTGCTCGATGACGCTCACAGATCCTCGGATCGCCCGAAAACAGCTGCTTTTGGCCGCCTCCCGCCAGTATAGGGAGGGGGACGTGATGCACTGGTGGCACGACACCCCGCGTGGGGTGATGGGGGTGCGCACCCACTGTTCCGACGACCTTCTGTGGCTGCCCTGGGCGCTTTGCGATTATGTAAACCGGACCGGCGACCGCTCCGTCCTCCACGAGCCCGCGCCGTTCCTTTCCTCCGAGCCTCTCAAGCCCACCGACCGGGACCGGTACGAAATCCCTCAAATCTCCACTGAAACCGCCTCGATTTTGGAACATTCGAAACTTTCGGCCGACCAGTTTATGGCACGCGGTGTGGGTGCCCACGGACTTGCCCTGATGCTGGGCGGCGACTGGAACGACGGCATGAACGAGGCCGGAAGCGAGGGGCGGGGCGAGAGCGTGTGGCTTACTTTATTTGGAAGCCTCGTTCTTCG
The DNA here is from genome assembly GCA_947626585.1 of uncultured Oscillospiraceae bacterium. Classification (GTDB taxonomy): domain Bacteria; phylum Bacillota; class Clostridia; order Oscillospirales; family Oscillospiraceae; genus RUG626. The sequence goes on along the minus strand of CANQSU010000030.1, from coordinate 8,619 downwards.
CCGTTTGGCTGAGCTTTGCGAAAAGCAGGGGGAAGCCGGGGGCGAAAAGTACAGGAAAGCCGCCGACGCCCTGCTCCGCGCCGCCGAAAACTCCTTTGACGGGGAGTGGTACCCGCGCGGCTGGTATGACGACGGCAAGCCCTTTGGCACGCAGGAAAGCTCCGCCTCCGGAGCGGGGAACGGGCCGGCGGAGCCGCCCGAGTGTGAGATAGACTCCGTTTCCCAGAGCTTCGCGCGCTTCGCCGGCGCCGACAGATCGCGGGTGAGGCAGGCGTTGAATTCCGCTTACACCAGGCTTTTTGACGAGAAGAACCGCCTTGTCCGCCTGTTTGACCCGCCGTTTGACAACGGGACGGCCAGGATCGGGTATATCCGCTCCTACGCGCCCGGCTTCCGGGAAAACGGGGGACAGTACACCCACGCCGCCGTGTGGCTGGCAATGGCGCTTTTGGAGAGCGGTCAGACCCAGCGCGGCGCGGCCATACTTTCCGCCCTGTCGCCCGACGGACGGGAGGAGCGCCGCTATGCCGCCGAGCCCTATGTCATCGCCGGCGACGTCACCTCCGCCCAGGGCCTTGCGGGCCGCGCCGGTTGGAGCTGGTACACCGGCTCGGCCGGCTGGTACTTCCGGGCGGTGACCGAGACGCTTCTGGGCCTGAAGATCCGTGACGGACGGCTCTTCGTGGAGCCGGCCCTGCCGGAAGGCATGTATCCCGCCCGGGTCCTCTATACCGCCGGCGGCAGGACCATGGACATCCGCATCTACCCCGAGGGCGTGCTGATAGACGGCGAGCCCGCCCCCAAGGACGGGGTGGCGCTTGAACTGGGGACGGGAGAGGTCAAGGTGTGAGAAAGGCTTTGCCGGCCTTGGTCCGGGGAGGGTCTCAAACCCTCCCTCTTTTTTGCGTTTACCCGTTGTTTTTCGGGGAAAAGTGTGGTACAATATATAAAATGTCGGCATTACAGGGGGGTGAGGCGTTGGGCAGAGTAACCGAGACGGAGCTTACGCGGGGCGTAAGGCTCACGGCGGTGCGGGACGACCGGTTCAAGACCGGCTGCCTCTCCGCCACGCTCCTGGCGCCCCACACGAAAAGGACGGCGCCGCTGAACGCCGTCCTGCCCTACGTCCTGCGTCGGGGGACCGCCCGGTACCCGGACAGCGAGTCCCTGGCCGCGGCTCTGGACGAGCTTTACGGGGCCCGCGTCGAGCCTGCCATTCGCCAGAAGGGCGAGGTGGCGGCGGTGGGCTTCTGCGCGGACTTCCCCGACGGGGCCTTCCTGCCGGAGAGGACCGACATCCTTGCCGGCACGGCATATCTGCTGGGGGAGCTTCTGCTCTCGCCGGCCACGCGGGGGGGCCGTCTCCGGGGCGACTATGTGGCGACCGAGCGGCAAAACCTCGTCGACGACATAAACGCGGAGATCAACGACAAACGCGCCTACGCCTCTTTGAAGCTTGTGGAGGCCATGTTCCGGGGCGAGAGCTACGGAGTCAGCAAGCTGGGGACCCTGGCCGACGCCGCCAGGATATCCGCCCAGACGCTGACCAGATATTATAAGGAGCTTATCGCCACGGCGCCCATGGAGCTTTTCTACTGCGGGGCCGAGGAGCCGGAACATGTGGTCAGGGTGCTTCGCGAGGCGCTGGCCTCCCTTCCCCGCATCGGGGATTTTACGATGCCCGCCACGCTGGTAAAGACCGGCTTCGAGGGCGTGAAGGAGAAGGTCATCCGGGAGACCATGGATGTGACCCAGTGCAGGCTGGTGATGGGCTTTCGGTTCGCAAGCGCCATGGAAAGCCCCGATTACGCCGCCATGGCGGTGTTCAACGCCCTTTTCGGGGGCTCCGCCACCTCCCGGCTCTTCCTTAACGTCCGGGAGCGGCTGGCCCTGTGCTATTATGCCGACTCCGCCATCGACCGAAACAAGGGCGTCCTGTTCGTCTCCGCGGGGATCGACCCCGACAAGCTCGACCAGGTCCACGGGGAGGTCCTGGCACAGCTTCGGTCCCTGGCAAACGGCTTTATCGAGCCCTGGGAGCTGGAGGCGGCCAAGCGGGGCGTCGTAAGCTCGCTGCTCTCCGCCCTGGACGACCCGCTGGGGCTGGAGGGGCTGTATCTTGACCGGGCGATATTGGGCTCCCGGGTCCGGCCCGAGGAGTTCGCGGCCCTGTGCGAGCTGGTGACGGCGGAGGATGTGGCCAACCTGGCGGCGGACGCCGTTCTCACACACACATATTTTCTCACGTCGGAGGCGGAGTAGCGGTATGTTGAAGAAGCGCGAATACGCCGCCATCGGCGAGACGGCCTATACCGCCGAAACGGAGGCGGGGCTGCGTGTGACGGTGGTGTCCAAGCCGGGCTTTCGCAAGTCCATGGCGTTCCTCGCCGTCAACTACGGCGGCGCGGACCGGGAGTTCACCCTGGCGGGGGAGCCGTTCAGAACGCCCTCCGGTACGGCCCACTTTGTGGAACACAGGCTCTTTGAGGTGGAGGGGGAGGCCAACGCCATGACCACCCTTTCCCGGCGCGGGGCCAACGCCAACGCCTTCACCTCTCCGGACATGACGGCATATTATTTTGAGTGTACGGACTCTTTTTTTGAAAATCTCCGGCTTCTTTTGAAATTCGTCTCCACGCCCTATTTCACGGAGGAGGGGGTGGACCGGGAGCGGGCCATTATCGCCCAGGAGATCCGCATGACGGAGGACGACCCGGAGGACGCCATGTACTACGCGTGGCTGCGGTGCCTCTACGCCGCCGCGCCCCTGCGGGAGAGCGTGGCCGGGACGGTGGAGAGCATTGACGAGATCACGGCGGAGACCCTTTACACCGCCCACAGGGCATTTTACAGTCCCCGGAACATGGCCCTCGTAGTGGTGGGCGGCCAGGATCCGAAAAAGGTACTGGACATGGCCGGGGAGCTGATGCCGGAGACACTCGCTCCCATGCCCGTCCGCAAGCCCCCGAAGCCCGAGGGGCCGAAGCCCCTGAAGATGAGGACCGAGCGGGAAATGGACGTGGGAGCGCCCATGTTTCTGGCGGGAGCCAAGACAAAAAGCGGGCTTTTGGGGCGGGACAGCGTGAAATTTGAGCTGACCGCCACCCTGGCGCTGTCGACCGTTCTTGGCGTCGCCTCTCCGCTCTACAGGGAGCTGTACGACGCCGGCCTCATCAATGAGACCTTCGGCTGTGACTTTGAGAACACCGCCGGATACTCACAGCTCTCCTTTGGCGGCGAGACCCAGAAGCCCGAGTACGTGTGTATGCGGGTCCTGGAGGAGGCCGCCAATTTGGCGGCGAAGGGCATCGACCCGGCCTTCTTCGCCCGCAGGAAAAAGACGGCTCTGGGCGCGGCCCTCAGGTCCGCCGGGTCCTTCGAGAACATATGCTACAACGTGGCGGCCGGCGGCTTTTCGGGCTATGACTACTTCGGCACCGTGGATATTCTGAACACGGTGACCGCCGAGGATGTCCGCGCCTTTCTGGCCGAGTACATGACCGTCGAAAAATGCGCTATCTCCATCATCAACAAGAAAGGTTAAATGCCCATGGAAATTCCTGTCGACAGATCCTTCCCGGAGGCGTCGATCTCCTTCCCCATGCTGGGGGACTGGTCCATCGACCCCTCGCCCTATTTCAAGCTCGGGCCGCTGACCATCCACTGGTACGGCGTTATCATCGCCACGGGCTTCCTGCTGGCGGTGCTGTACTGTTCCAAGCGGGCCCATGAGTTCGGGCTGACCTCGGACAACGTCTTTGACGTGATCATCCTGGGCGTGCCCATGGCCATCATCGGGGCGCGGATCTATTTCTGCGTGTTCCACTGGGACCTCTTCGCGGACGACCCCATCTCCGTCCTGTACATCTGGCAGGGGGGCCTGGGCATGTACGGCGTCATCACCGGCGCGGTACTGGCCACGGTCATCTACTGCGCCAAAAAGAAGCTGTCGCTTCTGGCCTTCCTCGACATGGTCTGCTTCGGCTTTATCATCGGTCAGACCCTGGGCCGCTGGGGCAACTTTATGAACCGGGAGGCCTTCGGCTATGAGACGGACATCTTCTGCCGCATGGTGCTGACGCTTCCCGACGGGACGGCCTACAGCGTCCACCCCACCTTCCTATACGAGTCCCTGTGGAACCTCGTGGGCTTTACGCTCATGCACTTCCTGTCCAGAAAGCACCGCCGGTACGACGGACAGGTATTTCTCTGGTATCTGGGCTGGTACGGCTTCGGAAGGATGCTCATCGAGGGTCTTCGCACGGACAGCCTCTATCTCTTTGACACGGGCATCCGCGTGAGCCAGCTTGTCTCCTTCATCCTGGTGCTTGTTTCCGGGGGGCTTTTGCTGTATAATAGATTCATCCGCCGCCCGGACCCGGAGAGAATGTTCGTGAACCGCCGGAAAGCGGCCGCGGCCGCCGAGGCGGAGACCGCGCCGGAGACGGAAAACGGGTCGAAAGCCGGGGACGCGCCGGAGAACGGGCCGTCCGCGCGGGACACCGGTGCGCCGGGAACCGAGGATGCCGGGGATGGTGAGGACAATGGATGACCACGAGATCGACAGGGCGCTGGAGCCCCTCCGGGAGCTTCTTGCCGGACGCAGGGCCGTCTCGTTTGACAAGGACATCACATTTAAAACAAAAAATGAAAATCAAGTGGAGGTAAAACTAATGGCAAGCTTTAATTTCGAGGACCTGAAGCAGAAGATCACCAAGACGGCCGGAGCCATCGCCGACAAGACCGCCGCCATCGCGAAGGACGTGGCCGGGAAGTCCACCGACGCCGCGAAGAACGTGGCCGGAAAGGCCCAGAACGCCGGCAGGAAGGCCAAGCTCAACGTGGAGATCGCCTCCGCGCGCTCCGCCCTCAAGGACAAGTACACCGAGCTGGGCAAGCTCTACTACGAGAAGTACGCCGGTCACACCGACCCCGACTTTGCCGAGACCGCCGCCGCCATCGAGGCGGACCTTGACGTCATCGAGGCTAAGCAGGCCGAGATCGAGGCCCTGTCCGAACAGGAGGAGCCGGAGACCGAGGTCACAGCCGAGGAGGCCGAGACCGGGACTGAGACCGACCACGTGGTGGACGAGATCGAGGAGACCGTGGAGCATGAGGCCGACATGGCCGCCGAGGCCGCAGACGAGGCCGCCAGCGAGGCCAAGAAGGAATTCGACGCCGCCGTCGACGCCATCAATAACAAGCAGGAATAATCGCGGGAAAAGTCCGGGGCCTTTTCCTGTAAAAGAGGTTTTTTTCAACGCGCGGCGCTCCACCCGCCTGACCGGCGGGTGGAGCTTTTTCTTTTCCCATTTCCGTTCCCAACAAAAGAGAGAAATGCGTGACAATTCTCCAAATCTTTTCGGCTAATGCGCCGTAACTTTCAACAAATGGCCAAAAGTAAAAAACTTTGAGGATTTTTTAACGATTTATATTGAAAAGTTGAGCGGGAAGTTATAAAATAGGGATACTGGCAAGAGGTGATAGCTTTGGTCAATATCGTGCTGGTGGAGCCGGAGATCCCGATGAATACGGGAAACATCGCCCGCACCTGCGCCGCCACCAGGTCGAGACTCCATCTGGTCAGGCCCCTGGGCTTTGACATCTCCGACAGGGCGGTAAAGAGGGCCGGGCTGGACTACTGGCCCATGGTGGACATCACGGTTTATGAGAGCCTTGACGGTTTCCTCCAAAAGCACGGCGGCGAGGACCTCTGGCTTGCCACGACGAAGGCGCCCCGAAGCTACGACAAGGCGGAATTCCGGGACGGATGCTGGCTGGTCTTTGGCAAGGAGACCGCGGGACTGCCCGCGTTTTTCCGGGAACGGTATTATGACAAATGTATCCGCATCCCCATGCGTGAGGACGCCAGAAGTTTGAATCTTGCCAATTCCGTGGCGATCCTCTGCTACGAGGCCCTGCGCCAGCAGGGCTTCCCGGAGCTTTCCGGCGTCGGCGGCATGGCCGGGAAATGATCGTCGGGGCCCCCGCAAAATCGTAGGTTTTGTGGGGAGAGGAGGAGCGAACACAGCGCCTGAGCCGTAAAGAGGACGCGTTGAGCGGGTGCTTCGCGGCGAGGTAGAGCGTGTTTCGCGACGGCGAATTCGCGCATTTTCCCCTTGTGGGGTTTATCAATAAAATTTTTAAGGATTGGAGTATTGACATGAATTACAACAAGAAATCAGTTCGTGACATCGACCTTGCCGGCAAGAAGGTCCTACTTCGCTGTGACTTCAACGTGCCCCTCAAGGGCGGCGTCATCACCAGCGACAAGCGCATTGTGGCCGCCGTGCCCACCATCAAGTATCTCCTTGAGCAGGGCTGCGCCGTCATCGCCTGCTCTCACCTGGGCAAGCCCGAGCCCAGCTTCGACAAGTGGTCCAAGAAGCAGGCCGAGAAGGGCAAGGCCCCCGAGGACCTGACCGAGGCCAAGTGGCGCAAGTCCCTGGAGGCCCTGTGCATGGAGCCCGTGGCCAAGCGCCTCTCCGAGCTTCTGGGCCAGGACGTGATCCTTGCCGGCGACGTGGTGGGCCCCGACGCCCAGGCCAAGGCCGCCGCGCTGAAGGGCGGGGAAATCATGCTCCTTCAGAACACCCGTTTTGAGAAGGGCGAGACCAAAAACGACCCCGAGTTCACCAAGAAGCTGGCCGCCCTCGCCGGTGAGAACGGCGTCTATGTGTCCGACGCCTTCGGCGCTGTCCATCGCGCTCACGCCTCCACCGCCGGCGTCGCCGCCTATCTGCCCGCCGTCTCCGGCTTCCTCATTGAGAAGGAGCTGAGCGTCATGGGCAAGGCCCTTGCCGATCCCGACCGTCCCTTCGTCGCCATCCTGGGCGGCGCCAAGGTCTCCGATAAGCTCAATGTCATCTCCAATCTTCTTGAGAAGGTGGACACCCTCATCATCGGCGGCGGTATGGCCTACACCTTCCTGGCCGCCAAGGGTTATTCCGTCGGCACCTCCCTTCTGGACAGCGACAAGCTGGATTACTGCAAGGAAATGCTGGCCAAGGCCGAGGAAAAGGGCGTCAAGCTCCTCCTGCCCGTGGACACCGTGGTCGCCGCCTCCTTCCCCGACCCCATCGACGGGCCTGTTGAGATCGAGACCGTCGCCAGCGAGGCCATCCCCGCCGACAAGATGGGCCTGGACATCGGCGAAAAGACCCGCGAGATCTTCGCCAAGGCCGTCATGGAGGCCAAGACCGTCGTCTGGAACGGCCCCATGGGCGTCTTTGAGAATCCCACCCTGGCCGCCGGCACCATCGCCGTGGCGAAGGCCCTGGCCGAGTCCGACTGCATCTCCATCGTGGGCGGCGGCGACAGCGCGGCGGCCTGCGAGCAGCTGGGCTTTGCCGACAAGATCACCCACATCTCCACCGGCGGCGGCGCCTCCCTTGAGTTCCTCGAGGGCAAGGAGCTTCCCGGCGTAGCCTGCTTACTCGACAAATAAGGAGAGGGCAGAGCGTCATGAACAGAAAATACCGCAAGACCGTCATCGCCGGCAACTTCAAAATGAACAAGCTCCCCTCCGAGATCCGTGATTTCGCGGAGGAGATGAAGACCCTGGTCCCCCGCGCCCGCTGGTGCGAGACCGTCATCTGCGCCCCCTTCGTGGATCTGCCCCTGGGGATGAAGTACCTCAAGGAGGCCCGCATCTCCGTGGGCGCCCAGAACATGAGCGAGCATCCCAAGGGAGCTTTCACCGGCGAGGTGTCCGGCGAGATGCTCCGGGACCTGAAGGTCAAGTATGTCATTATCGGCCACTCCGAGCGCCGTCAGTATTTTGGCGAGACAGATCTTACAGTCAACGAGAAGGTCAAGGCCGCCCTTGAGCTGGGCCTCCAGCCCATCGTCTGCGTGGGCGAGAGCGAACAGCAGAGGAATCTGGGCCTTACCGAGTCCCTTATCAACTATCAGGTCAGGGCCGCCCTGGCCGGGGTCACCGAGGAACACATCAGGAAGGTCGTCATAGCCTACGAGCCCATCTGGGCCATCGGCACCGGCAACACCGCCACCGCCGAGCAGGCCAATGAGGTCAACCGCTTCATCCGCTCCATCATCCGCGGCCTCTACGGCGCCCGCACCGCCCGCGCCACCACCATCCTCTACGGCGGCTCCATGAACGAGAAAAACGCCTACGAGCTTCTGGCCCAGCCCGACATCGACGGCGGCCTCATCGGCGGCGCCTCCCTCGTCCCCGAAAAGTTCGCGGCCATCATCAACGCCGCTAACCAGGAATAACGCTTTTTTGGGGCCGCCGCCCGCGGCGGCCCCTCCTCTATAAATTGGAATGGAGGTAACTTTATGAAAAGACCCGTGACCCTGATCATTATGGACGGCTTCGGCATCGACAAGCCGGACCCGAAAATCAACGCCATTGCCGCCGCGAGGCGGCCCAATCTGGACAGGCTCATCGCCTCAAGCCCCATCTGCCAGCTCCAGGCCAGCGGCGAGGACGTGGGCCTGCCCGACGGCCAGATGGGCAATTCCGAGGTGGGCCATACCAACATCGGCGCGGGACGCGTCGTGTTCCAGGATCTGCCCCGTATCACCGTCGCCATCCGTGACGGCAGCTTTTTTGAAAATCCCGAGTATATCGCCGCCATGGACGCGGCCAAGGCC
>CANQSU010000029.1 GCA_947626585.1 uncultured Oscillospiraceae bacterium | reverse complement strand
CTCCCCTTCGTAAGGGGAGCTGTCACGGCGCAGCCGTGACTGAGGGGTCGAGGGTTCCGATTACCGCGAATTCAGGCACCGGCAAAATCCTTCACCCTCGACCCTACCGGCCCCGCGGGGCCACCTCCCCTTATGAAGGGGAGGTTAACCCGTTGACAAAGGCAAAGCCTTTGCCAACGGAAGGAATTTGCATTATATTTTTTCGCGCCTGCGGGCGCGAAGCTCCGCGAGGCTTTGTCTACAGTCTAAGCTCCCCTTCGTAAGGGGAGCTGTCACGGCGCAGCCGTGACTGAGGGGTCGAGAGTTCCGATTACCGCGAATTCAGGCACCGGCAAAACCCTTCACCCTCGACCCTACCGGCCCCGCGGGGCCACCTCCCCTTATGAAGGGGAGGTTAACCCGTTGACTAAGGCAAAGCCTTTGCCAACGGAAGAAATATGCATTTATTTTTTCGCGCCTGCGGGCGCGAAGCTCCGCGAGGCTTTGTCTACAGACTGAAACGCCGCCCACGGGCGGCGTTTTTTCACATGCAAAACCGATGCTTCCCGATGGTCACCAGCTGCGGCCGTGACCAGATCCACTTGCTGGTGGCGGTTGCGGGGTTAAAGTAGTAGATGGCCCCGCCGGAGGGATCCCAGCCGTTCAGGGCGTCCCGGGCGGCCCGGTACGCGCTCTCCGCCACGGGCTTGTCGAACTGGCCGTCGTCCAGACAGGAAAACGCGCCCTTTTGATAAATGACACCGGACATGGTGGAGGGGAAGGAGGGATGCTCCATGCGGTTCAAGACCACCGCGCCCACCGCCACCTGTCCGCTGTAGGGCTCGCCTCTGGCCTCGGCGGATATGAGGCGTGCCAGCAGATTCACGTCGGCGCTGCCGCCGGCGGAGCCCGAGGAGCCGGAGGGGAGGCCGATGGCCGCCAGTGTGGCGGGACCGGCCACGCCGTCTGGCGTCAGGCCGTTTGATTTCTGGAATTTTTTCACCGCCGCCTCGGTGCCGGAGCCGTAAATTCCGTCCACGGCGCCGGAGTAGTAGCCCCAATCGGAAAGGCGCTGCTGGATCTTTTTCACCGTCTCTCCGGAGGAGCCGCGCTTCCAGCTCTCGGCATAGGCGTCCGGGGCGGTTTTCAGAATTCCGATGATGGCGATATTCAGGGCGAAGATCACGGCCAGCGCCCCTATGAGTTTTCTTTTTTCCATATCAGTACCTCCTTCTCAGCTTCCCCACCGCCATGACAGCGGGGATGAGTATCGCGGCAAGCAAGAGATTTACGGCGGGGACGATAAAATCCGACCAGCGCTGAAAGGCAAAGGCGTTTCCGGCGACGAGGAAGGCCGCCGCGCCGGAAAGGGCCGCGCTGGGGATCACGAATACGGCCCGTTTTTTAACACCGGTGACCGTTTTCCATATCTCCGCCACGATCATGAGTACCGCCGCCAGGAATATAAAATCGGTCACGATCCATATGGTCACCACCACAGCCTCCACCCGCTCCACAACGCCCAGGACCTTGATGTTGCGGATGACCATGAAAAAGGCGTTTTCCATGGAGACGGCCAGCTTCTCCCCCAGGGTCCCCAGGGTGAAGAAAGTCACGCTGAAGGCCACCACGGCCAGCATGATGAGCCAGGGAAATCTGTTGGGCCGCTGGGACTTTGGTCGCCGGACGTGCCCCGCCAGGAAGAGGAAGTAGGCGAAGGCCGCCATCACGTCGAAGATCGGCAGGGCCCCGTAGGCTATATCCTTTATGTCCCGGTAGGTCACCGGGAGCAGGTGTACGGCGGACACGTCCGGCAGGGCCGAGATGAGTACCACGGCGATCACCGCCACCAAAATGGGCATCAGTATCTCCGCCGTCCTGGACAGGGTCTTTGTCAGGCCCGAGGCGGTAAAAAGCGCCACCGCCAGCATGACGACAATGAAAATGGGCGTGTTGCCGTTGGGGTAAACGGTTGCCAGGAGCCGCTCCGCGGCGGAGCGGGCGATGAAGCCGCCGTAAAAGGTGAGCCACAGCGCGCAGAGGATGTCGAATATCCGCCCTGCCACCGGGCCCAGCCCCGCCACGGCCATGTCCGCAAGGCCCATGTCCTCCGGGGCGTTTTTCCGGGCCCAGCGGGTGAAGCCCACAAGGGCCGCCCCCGCCGGGAGGGCGAGAGCCGTCGAGAGCCACGCGGACCGGCCCGCGAACAGCACCGCCGAGGCGGGCAGTATGCGGATCATGGGCGACAGGAGGCTCACGAATATGAGTACGCTCAGTTGCCTTTCAGTGATTCGATCAGTTTTTCCCACGGGTTTTTGTCCTCCTTCCCGGAAAGCTCCGGCGGATCGGCGATGTCGTAGGTCCGGGCCAGGACGCCGCTCCCCTCCACGGTCACGGAAAGCTGGGGGAAGATGTCCTCCCAGGTGCCCGGCATGTCCTCCAGCCGCAGGGGAGATGAGCGCCGGACCACGCCCTCCAGATCCAGATAGTCCAGCTTCAGCTCCTGACTGCGCCGGATGGCGGCCCGGACGGCGCCGGTCATTATCTCCGTAAGCTCCCGCTCACATGTCCGCCTCACAGCCTCGTCCGTGATATCCACCATTCCGGCGATATTGATGACGTTGGCCCGGAGACTGAGCTTGACGCGCAGCTCCGCAAGGCGCCCGTCCCGGTCAAAGACCGGCTTCATGTCCGTTTTCGCAAGGTCCACCGACACGGTCACGGCGGCGTCGGGGAGCGCAAGATCCACGTTGCGAGACTTGTATTTTCCCAAAAGCAGTATGACGCCCAGAGTCTCCTCGTCCGAAAGGTACTGGCATACCGCCCCGTCCTTCACCACGGCGAAGCCCGCTGGCTCCAGGTTCAGGTCTCCACGGGCCTCGAAGAGCTTCTCCTCCTTCACCCCCCGGACACACTGGACCAGGGCGCAGCCGTTGTCCGCCATGGACGAGGCTATCTCCCGGGCGCTGAAAAAATACCCTTCTCCCACCCGGGCGATATTCCGGCCAAGGCCGGCGATGGTGTCCGAGGCCGGCGTGTCGGACCCCGACAGGCCCGCCAGAAGATCCCGGGCCGTGCCGTCCCGGACCACGAGTACGCCGGTATCCAGGCGCATCTCGGAAAAACGCTCCACGTAGTCAAGGCACTCCAGAATGCTTATTTTGGCCAGGTCCTCGCCGATGAGCATGGCCTCGGTGTGGGAGAGGATGGCCTCCCGCCCCAGGGGCATGAGGATGAGCTTTCCCATGGCCACGCCCACGGAGGGGCCGGATCTTTCGTACATCCGGGCCTCGGACTGCTCCCCGGCGGTGCCGTAGACGGACACGTTCACGCCCTCGTCCTCCTTGTCCACCGTTACCGTGCGCACAAGCTCGATGTTCTCGAGACTCCGGTAATTTGAAAAAATAGTGAGCCGCGCGCAGCCGGCGGTCGTCAGGGCAAGGCCCAGGGCCAGACCTAAACACAGGATTTTTTTCACAGCTTTGCCTCCCCTCCGCCGCCAGTCTTCAGCTCCGGCTCCCGGTCGCGCTTCACCGTCATGCTCCTGCGGAAAAGGGCCCGGCTCAGGTGCCGGCCCTCGCTCCCGGCAAAGGGCGACATATAGGGCACGCCGTAGCTCTCAAGGCTGGCCAGGTGGTAGACGAGGATCGCCGAGGCCGTGGCCACGCCGAACATCCCCAGGGCGATGGCCGCCAGGACCAGCAAAAATCTGCACAGGCGCAAGGCCGAGCCCATATCCTGATTGGGCATGGTGTACCCGGCGATACCGGCCAGGGCAATGACGACCACCACCACCGGCGACACGACGCTGGCCTCCACCGCCGACTGGCCCACGATCAGCGCGCCGATGATGCTCACCGTCTCGCCGATGGGGCTTGGCAGGCGTATCCCGGCCTCCTGCAGAAGCTCGAAGGCCAGGAGCATCAGAATGACCTCCAATGCCGTGGGGAAGGGCACCGAGGAGCGGGCCTCGATCATGGACTGCATCAGGCGGGTGGGGATCATCTCCTGGTGGTACATGGCCACCGCCACGTAAAAGGCCGGGGCCAGGAGCGTCAGGAACACGGCCAGATACCGAAGGAGCGTCAGGGCGGAGGCCACGATGAAGTGACCCGCGTGGTCCTCCGGCACCTTCATGAACTGGGAGAAGGTCCCGGGCACCAAAAAGCCCAGGGGCAGGCCGTCCACCAGGATGCCCACCCGTCCCTCCAGGAGGTTCAGGCAGAACTTGTCCGACCGCTCGGTGCTGATGACCTGGGGAAAGGGGGAGCGGTAGTTGTCCACGATGTTTTCCTCAATGACGGCGCTTGTCAGCGCCCCCTCGGTTTTTATCCGCTCCAGCCTTCGGGAGGCCTCGGCCACGATCCCCTCGTTGGTGAAGCCCTCGATATATAGGAGCGTCGCCGCCGTGTCCGCCCGCTGCCCCAGGTTGAACTCCTTTATTTTGAGATGTGCGTTGCGCACCTTCCGGCGCACTAAGGTGGTGTTTGTTTTCATGGTCTCCACGAAGGCGTCCTTGGCCCCCTTAATGACCTTCTCCTCCTTGGGGGCGTCCACGCTCCGGCGCTGCTGGCTCTTGACCTCGAAGGTCACGGCGGTCTTTTCCGCGTCGAAGATAACGGCGCAGAAGCCGTTGAGAAGGTCGCCCGCCAGCTCGCCCAGCTTCGTCCTGCTCTTGGCGGTGTACACGTACACCGACCCGCCCAGGAGCATGGCGATAACGGCCTTGATATCCGTCACCGCCCCGAAGCGCTCCGGGTCCGTCAAGGGCTTGATGAGCTGCTCCGCCACGTCCGAGCCGGACACCAGCCCGTCGATGAAGCAAAGCCGCGCCTTTCTCCTTATGTCCCCGCCGATGTGTACGTCCCGGGACGAATAATCGTAGCACTCCGCGAAAACCGCGTCCAACGCCGCCGCCGTCACCGGCGCGTCGCTCGTCACATCCGGCGGCGCGGGCTGCGTGTTTTTTCTCATCATAACTTTCACCCGCCTCTCAGCAAAGCTTTCTTTTCATCTCTATTTTTGCCGGGGAGCGAAACAATTAATTTTGTAAATTTTTCTTGCGTGTCAATCCTCGTCCTTGACACGGAGGATGAGGGATGATAAAATCATGCGAAAGATGCATTATTCAATCGGCGAAATGAAGATTTAATGATTTAACGCCGGAGTAATATTTGTCCCGGACGGGACGGAAAGGGGGAGATCTTGGATGTACCTTGAGACCGGGAGGCTCATTTTGCGAAGGATGACCGCGGACGACTTCGGGGACTTTCTGGAGTACGCCCCCGATCCGGAGCGCTGCCGCATGATGGGAACGGACCCGCTTCGCGGCCGCGAGGAGACTTTGGCGGCCTTCGAGTGGCTTTTGTTCAACGAAAAGCGGTTTTACGCCATCGTGTTGAAAAGCGAAAACAAGGTCATTGGCCATATCGAGGTCCAGAATTACCCCTCCGAGTCGGACCGGCCGGAGCTTACGGGCAAGACGGGCAGGTCCCTGAGCTTTTGCGTTTCAAAATATTACCGCCGCCGTGGGTACGCCCTCGAGGCTCTGACGGCTCTGATCGACTATTTGTTCGAGAGCCGGGGCGTGGACTATATCACAAGCGGATACTTCGATTTCAACACTCCCTCCGCCGCCCTGCACGAAAAGCTGGGCTTTCAGCCTTTTGCCTCCTCCGAGATCCCCCTGCGCGAGGGCGGCTCCGCCCCCGGCACGGAAACCATCCTCTACAACCCCGCCGCTCCCCATCCCCCGGAAGCGCGCGTGTCGGAAAAGTGATACTGATTCTAATGTCAGATTCAAGACTTCCCGTCACGCCGGTCTCTTTTCGTCCTCGCGGGGGACCGCATTACCTCGCCCTCTCCCCGGATGGTTCGTCAGATGGCTTGTCAATACATACAGTATTCCACGTGTCAACTTCCACGCCTGAAATGAAAAATCCCCCCTCCTTTTGGGAAGCCTTCAAACCGATATCGGTATGAAAAGCAACGGGGCTGCGGCACAACCTTTGCCGCAGCCCCGTTATCTGTCCTCACGTACTCTTGTAATCCCTGACGAACGTCACCGCCGCGCCGAGCGGCCGTTCGCCGTCCCGGAGCTTCAGGGAGATGGCGGGCTTCAGACCCGCCTCGATTTTTATCCGGCCCTTGTAGAAGGGCAGGGCGTAGAGCTTGCTGACCCGCTCCATCTCGAACTCTTTTATCGAGAATATGAGCCGGCCCTGCTTCTGGCTGATCTCGGATATGCCGGTGTCCGCCGCCTCGCCGCGCAAAAGGGCGATGTAGATGAGGGAATTGACCTCCGGAGGCGGGTCCCCGAACCGGTCGATCAGCTCGTCGGTCATGTCGTCCGCGTCCGCCTCGGAGCGGATGTGGGCGATGCGGCGGTACAGGTCCATGCGCTGTTCGGCGGATGAGACGTAGGACTCCGGAATGTTGGCCGAAACCGCCAGGTCCGCCGAACATTCGGGCTTCTCGGGGACCTTCTCGCCCTTCTCCTCGTGTACGGCCTCATCCAAGAGCTTCAGGTACATGTCGTACCCCACGCTCATCATGTGGCCGGACTGCTCCGCGCCCAAAAGGTTCCCCGCGCCCCGGATCTCCAGGTCCCGCATGGCGATTTTGAACCCGGAGTTGAATTCGGCAAACTCCCGGATGGCGGAGAGGCGCTTTTCGGCCACCTCCGTCAGTACCTTGTCTCTCTTGAAGGTGAAGTAGGCAAAGGCGCGGCGGCTGGATCTGCCCACCCGTCCGCGGATCTGGTGCAGCTGCGCCAGGCCCATCTTGTCCGCGTCCTCGATGATCAGTGTGTTGACATTGGGGATGTCGATGCCCGTCTCAATGATGGTGGTGCAGACAAGCACCTGGATATCCCCGGCCTGCATGGCCTCCATCACCGCGCCCAGCTGTTCCTCGTCCATCTTTCCGTGGGCCACGGCGATGTTGACGCCCTCGATAAGCTCCCGGATCTTCATGGCCGTGCGCTCGATGTTGTCCACCCGGTTGTGGAGATAGTAGACCTGCCCGCCGCGTGAGATCTCCCGCCGCATGGCGTCGGCCAGCACGCCCCAGTCATGCTCCATCACATAGGTCTGCACCGGCTGACGGTCCGACGGCGGCTCCTCGATGGTGGACATGTCCCGCACACCCGAGAGCGCCATGTTCAGCGTCCTGGGGATAGGCGTGGCCGACAGGGTCAGCACGTCCACCTTCCGGGCGATCTCCTTTAATCGCTCCTTGTGCTGGACGCCGAACCGCTGTTCCTCGTCGACGACGAGCAGACCCAGCCTTTTGAAGTGTACGTCCCGCTGCAGAAGCTTGTGTGTGCCAATGACGATATCCACCGTCCCGTCCTCCAAGCCCTGAAGGGCCTTCTTCACCTGGGAGGGTGAGCGGAAGCGGCTGAGAAGCTCGATACTGACGGGGAACCCGTCAAATCTCCGGGCCGCGGTCTGGTAGTGCTGCTGTGCTAAAACCGTGGTGGGCACCAGGATCGCCGCCTGTCTGCCGTCCATGACGCACTTCATCACGGCCCGCAGGGCCACCTCGGTCTTTCCGTAGCCCACGTCCCCGCACAGCAGCCTGTCCATGGGCACGGGGTTTTCCATGTCGGCCTTGATCTCGCGGATGGCCCTCAGCTGGTCGTCCGTCTCCTGATATTCAAAATTATCCTCAAACTCCCTCTGCCAGGGGGTGTCCGGAGAGAAGGCGTAGCCGGTGGCCTTCTGCCGCTCGGCCTGCAGGGCCAGAAGCCCGTCGGCCAGGTCCTTCACCGCCGCCTTGGCCTTTGTCTTGGCCCGCGCCCAGTCGGTGCCGCCCAGCTTACTGAGCTTTACCGGCGCGTCCTCGCCGGCGCCAATGTATTTCGACACCGAGTCCAGCTGCGTGGCGGGGATATAGAGGCTGTCCGTGCCCGCGTAAGCGATCTTGATATAGTCCTTCATGGCCCCGTCGATCTCCCGCTTCACCATCCCGGCAAAGCGGCCGATGCCGTAGGCCTCGTGTACCACCAGGTCCCCCGGCGACAGATCCGTAAAGCTGTCCAGCTTCTGCCGGTTGGAGGGGAGCCTCTTCCTGGCCCTTCTCCTGAAAAGCCCTTGGGCCAGCTGGCCCTCGGTGATGACCGCCAGCTTCATGCCGGGGTACTCCAATCCCGCGCTGAGCGCCCCCACGGCAATGACACACTGGCCCTTTTCGGGCAGGGCGGTCAGGTCGAAGTCATAGGCGGAGCCGACGCCCTTTTTCTCAAGAAACTCGTGCAGGATCTCCCCCCGGCGCCGGTCCCGCGTCAGGACGAGGACGGAGTAGCCGGTATTCTTATAATGAGCGATGTCGCTGGCCGCCGTCTCAAGACTCCCGCCGTAGCTGGGCAGCTGCTTGGCGGTGAGGGTGGCAAGCGTTTTGGGTCGGAGCGGGTACTGCGAGGCGGTGAAGCTGGCCATCATCACCACGGGAAAGTCCGAAAGCCGCTCGGTGACGGATTCCCATTCTTCAATGAGCCTCTCCGGCCCGCCGTCCATGACGTTGGCGTCCTTGAGACTTGTCAGATCCTGTCCCAGCTGCCAGGTGAAATTCTTCGCCCGCTCGGAGAGCCGCGACGGCTCGCACATCACCACCACCGCGTCCTGAGGGATGTAATCCAGGGCGGTGGCCGGCTCGTACATCAGATCCAGATACCTGTCCGACGCCGGAAGGCCCCGGCCCTCCTTGACCCGGTTGAGGTCCGCCAGCACCGCCTCCAAAAGCTCCCGCGTGACGCTCTTTTTCTTCATGAGGCGCTTCCCGTAGGCGTCCATGCGCTGGGCCAGTCCCTCCGGGCCGCCCTTGGCCGCCGTCACCGGCGCCTCCCTGGCGGGGAGGATGAGGCAGGATTCGACGTTCTCAACGCGGCGCTGGCTGGACACGTCAAAATATCCCATGGAGTCGATCTCGTCGCCCCAGAACTCGCACCGGATGGGGTAGTCATAGGCCGGGGAATAGATATCCAGTATCCCGCCCCGGAGGGCAAACTGACCCGCGCCCTCCACCTGGGTGGTCCGCTCATAGCCGGCCTTGATGAGCGTCTCCGTCAGCTTGGCGAGATCGGCGCCGCCGCCCGCCTTCAGCTCCACGGTCAGAGAGCCCAGCACATCCGGCGGCATGGTCCGGAGCATCAGCGCGTCGGGCGTGGCTATCACAATGACGTTTTCCTCGCTCATGAGCCGGTGAAGGGTGGAGATCCTCGCCCGCTCACCGTCCCGGGACACGCCTTCGGCGTTGTAAAAGACAAGATCCCGCCCGGTCAGTACCGCCGGACTGATGCCCGTAAAGCCAAGAAGATCCTCGGCCATCCGCTTGGCCTCCCCTTCGTCGGCGCATAACGCCACCAGAGGCCTGCCCGTCTCCAGATACACCGCCGCCGCCGCGTGGGCGCGGGGCAGAGCGCCCGCGCCGCTCAAAAGCGCCGGGCATCTCCCGGCCTCCAGCGCGCTCAGAACGCGCTGTACCGGCTCTTCATTGACGATGGACTTGGTTAATATTTCCATGCTCTTCACTCCACGCCGAAAGGCCCCGATGCGCGCATCGGGGGTATTCGACGGTATTTGTAACGCGGACTTGCCGTGTTTTTACAGTGCCCTTTTCTGGATCGCCGCCCATCTTCTTGGGTATCTCTCCGACGTGGGGGCGGTCTTTTCGATGATTACTACCCGGCGGACGATATCCGTCCCCGGTATTGTGTATTCGCGCGTGTCGCAAAGCCTTCCGCCCAGCTTTTCAATGGCGGATCCGGCCTCGAGGATCTCCTCATCCGAATCCGCGGCCTTCATGGCGAGAAAATGCCCGCCCACCCTTACAAAGGGCATACACAGCTCCGCCAGCGAGTTCAGCCTTGCCACGGCGCGGGACACGGCCGCGTCGAACCGCTCCCGGTACTCCGGCTCCCGGCCCAGCTCCTCCGCCCTGCCGCAGACGCATCCGGCGGATAGTCCAAGAAGCTCCGTGACCTCGGTAAGAAAGCGCACCTTCTTGCCTGTGGCGTCCAAAAGCGTAAGCTCGATATCCGGAGACGCGAGCTTCAGCGCAAGACCGGGTATCCCTCCGCCCGCGCCCACGTCTATGACGGAGCTTGCCCCCAAGTCAAAGCGGGACACCAGCCCCAGCGCGTCCAGAAAGTGGAGACGCGCCGCCTGGTCCTCGTCCTCGATGGCCGTCAGATTGAGATCCGTGTTCACCGAGAGCAGGGCGTCCAGATATATCCTGTATTTTTTTATTGCCCCTTCGGGCAGGGAGATGCCGAGGGCTTTTGCGCCCCCGGTAAGGATCTCTTCCAGCATCTTACTTTTTCTCGGCCAGCAGGTCGCGTATCTCGGTGAGAAGCTTCTCCTCGGCGGAGGGCTCGGGGGGAGCGGCGGGGGCCGCGGCCTCCTCGGCCTCCTTCTTGCGCTTGAGCTTGTCGGAGGCGGTGTTGAATGCCTTCATGATGCAGAACACCACCAGCGCCAGAATGAGGAAGTTGATGACGGCGGAGATGAAGTTGCCGTAGTTGAGTGTGTTGGGCGCGGCGTCCGCGGCCACCTTATAGAAAGTAGGGAGTTTTATGGACATGGCGGAGAAGTCCACGCCGCCCAGGAAGATAGACACGATGGGCATGATGATATCGTTGGTCAGGGACGTGGTGATGGTGCTGAACGCGCCGCCGATGATGACGCCGACAGCCAGCCCCAGCACGTTGCCCTTGTTGATAAAGGCCCTGAATTCTTCAAAGAATTTTTTCATGGATATGTAGTTTCCTTTCCTTTTTGTCCCCCGTTGGGGGTGCGGTCACAGGCGCCTTGCGCATGGCTGTGACAGACGTGACGTCCCGTCGACGGAGCGTCCTCAGGCTTCCTCGGACTTGGGCGCGTCCTCGGACGCGGGTTCCTTCTCGGGCTCGTCCTTTTCGATATCCAGCTCGATGGTGATCCCGTCCTCATCCTCCTCGGACTCGGTTCCGCCGGCCTCGATTGTGTCCTCGTCCTCACAGCAGCATTCATCGCCGCACACGGACTTGTCCTTGATGATGCCGGGGAGAAGCTTGATGGTCAGATTCCTGTCGTCTCCGTTTTTGGCGTATTTTCCGGCCCAGGTGGCGGCCTTGAGGGTAATGTCTCCGGTCTCCTCGTCCTTCGTCACCTGATAGGGCGTTACCGCCGCCAGCGCCGCCGCGCCGATGAGTACCTTCCAAATTGCTTTCATTTGATTGCCTCCTTATATTAATTTAATTTTACCTTCTTTTATACCGGCCGCGCCTTTTCCAGCCTGTCTTTTCCGCCCATATAGGGCCGCAGGACCTGGGGGATGGTCACGGTGCCGTCGGCCCGCAGGTTGTTTTCCAGCAGCGCGATCAGCATCCGGGGGGGCGCCACCACGGTGTTGTTGAGTGTGTGTGCCAGGGTGATCTTCCCGTCGGCGTCCTTGAAGCGGATATTGAGCCTTCGCGCCTGGGCGTCGCCCAGATTGGAGCAGGAGCAGACCTCAAAATATTTCTTCTGTCTGGGGCTCCAGGCCTCGACATCACAGGATTTGACCTTCAGATCCGCCAGGTCCCCGGAACAGCACTCCAGCTGCCGGACGGGGATGTCCAGGCTTCTGAAAAGCTCCACGGAGTACCGCCAGAGCTTTTCGTACCAGTCCATGGACTCCTCGGGCCGGCAGACGACGATCATTTCCTGCTTTTCAAATTGATGGATCCTGTAGACGCCGCGCTCCTCAAGCCCGTGGGACCCTTTTTCCTTGCGGAAGCAGGGGGAATAGCTGGTGAGCGTGTGGGGCAGTGTCTCGGCGGGAACGATCCTGTTGATATACCGCCCGATCATGGAGTGTTCGGAGGTTCCGATGAGGTACAGGTCCTCGCCCTCGATCTTGTACATCATGGCGTCCATATCCGTCTGACTCATGACGCCCTCGACGATGGCGCCGTGCATCATGAAGGGCGGGATCATGTAGGTGAAGCCTTTGCCGATCATGAAATCCCTTGCGTAAGCCAGAACGGCCTCGTGCAGTCTGGCTACGTCGCCGATGAGGTAGTAGAACCCGCTTCCGGCCACATCCCGTGCTGAATCCAGGTCTATGCCGCCCAAACGCTCCATCAGCTCTGTGTGGTAGGGCACCTCGAAATCGGGTACCGCTGGATCCCCGAACCGCTGGACCTCCACGTTGTGGCTGTCGTCGGGGCCGATGGGCACCGAGGGGTCGATGATCTGGGGGATCCGCATCATCACCGCCCGAAGCTCGGTCTTGTATTTGTCCTCGAGGGCCTCAAGCTCCGCAAGCCTCTCCCCGTCGGCCTTGACCTGGGCCTTTATTTTCTCCGCCTCATCGGCCTTGACCGGGTCCTTTTTCGCCTGACCCATGAGCATTCCGATCTGCTTGGAAAGCTGATTGCGGCGGGCCCGCAGGTCGCTGGCCTCGTTTATAGCCGCCCGGTTTGCTTTGTCGAGCCTTATCGCCTCGTCCACCAGCGGCAGCTTCTGGTCCTGAAATTTCTTTTTGATGTTCTCCCGCACCAGATCGGGATTTTCCCGTATGAGACGTATATCGATCATTTCCTACCGCCCTCTTTGTTCATATTCTCAATATATGTGTTGTAAATCTCCAGGAATGCCGGGTCCAGATTTCCCTTCTTGGCCTCCAGCTGGGTGAGGATCGCGCTCACGTCCGTCCCCTCCGGGGACGACAGGAGCGCCGTCAAAAGGCCGAGGGCCTCGGTCTTTCCCCGCTGGGCCTGCAGCTCCGCCTCCAGGCTCTGCTTTTCAAGCTCCGCGGCCTCGTTGGCCTGTTCCAGCCCCGCCTGCTCGGCCAGAAGGGACTCCATTTCCCGGTTGGCGGCCTCGAGCCTTGCCTCCGCGTCGCTTAGCTCGTCCTCGGCGTTGTCCAGCTCGTCGGACAGCTCCTGGTTCCGCTTTTGCAGCTCCTCGATGTTTTGAAGAGCCTGAGCTGTCAGCTCCCCGTGCTGGGCACTCAGATTTGACAGGGTCGAATTTGTCCGCTCCTGAATGAAATAGGATATCAGTATCAGCACCAGCGCCACGAAAAACAGCACGGTTGTATAGATGATGACCGATATCTCACGCTTTCTGATGATTCCCGGATTCTTTTTCTCCGGCTCCGGCTTGGGCTCCTGTCCGGAGTCCTCCGGAACGCCGTCCGTTGAATCGCGCCTTTTCAGTTCCATTCCCGCACCTCTTTGACGGAATTGAGCGCCCCGATCAGCCGCTCAAAGTCCTCTCTGTCGTAATAATCTATCTTGACCGTCCCCCGGGTTGCCCCGGCTTCGATGGTCACCTTTCGCCCGAGCTTTTTCCCCAGCTCCGTTTCTATCTCGCTCATGTAATCTATGCCGTCTGCTCCCAGACGCGGATTTTTCCGCTCCCGGGGCTTTTTCGGCTTTGCCGACAGCTTCTTTACAAGCTCCGTGACCTCGCGGACGGAAAGTCCCTCCCTGGCGGCCTTCAGCGCCAGCTCCGTCTGTGCTTTCTCGTCGGACAGCTCCAATATGGCCCTGGCGTGGCTCAATGACAGCTCCCCGGACTCCACCAGCACCACGGCCGCGTCCGACAGCTTCAAAAGCCGCAGGGCGTTTGTCACCACAGGCCGTGATTTTCCCACGCGCTCGGCCACCTGCTCCTGGGTCAGCGAAAAGCTCTCCATGAGCTTTTTGTAGCCTCGTGCCTCCTCAATGGGATTCAGATCCTCCCGCTGGAGATTTTCTATCATGGCAAGCTCCGCCGCTTTAAGGTCGTCTGCCTCCATGACGCGCACCGGCACCTCGGTAAGTCCCGCCATTCTGGCGGCACGCCAGCGTCGCTCGCCTGCGATGATCTGATAAAAACCGGCCTCCATGGGCCGCACGGTGATCGGCTGGATCATCCCGTGGTCCCGGATCGACTGTGCCAGCTCCTCAAGCTTTTCCGGGTCGAAGCGCTCCCTTGGCTGGCCGCGCCGTGGCTCTATCCGCGAGATTGGCAGCTTCTGTGCCGGCGATGTCTCCTCCTGCATGGTCTCCTCGCCCAAAAGGGCGCCCATGCCTTTTCCAAGACCCTTTGCCATTACTTCACCCCGCTCCCGTTTCTCTCGAGTATCTCCCGTGCCAGTGTCATATAGGCCTGTGACCCCTTCGAGGCATAGTCGTATGCCATGACCGGCTTTCCATGGCTCGGCGCCTCGGACAGCCTTACGTTCCGTGGGATCACTGTGCGCGCCACCTTGTCCTTGAAATATTTTTTGACCTCCGCGGCGACCTGCATACTCAGATTCGTTCTTGTGTCGTACATGGTCAGCACCACGGCCTCGATATCCAATGCCGGGTTGAGCTTCCGCCTGATGAGCCGCACCGTCCCCGTCAGGTCCGACAGCCCCTCCAGCGCGAAGTATTCGCACTGGACCGGGACCAGCACCGAATCCGACGCCACTAAGGCGTTGAGTGTCAACAGCTCCAGAGACGGCGGACAGTCGATGACTATAAAGTCAAAGTTATCCTTGATTTTTTCCAGCGCCTTCCGCAATATGTATTCCCTGTCGGGGAGATCCACAAGCTCTATCAGCGCGCCGGCCAGTGCCCTGTTTGACGGCATCAGATCGCCGTACCGGGTTTTCACCACCGCGTTGATGGGATCCGCACCGATCAGCACCTCGTAGGTGCCGGTTTTGACCCGGTTCTTCTCAACCCCCATAGCGGACGTGGCGTTCCCCTGGGGGTCTGCGTCCACCAGCAGGACCTTTTTCTTTAATAGACGCAGGGCGCAGGTCAGATTCACCGCCGTGGTGGTTTTTCCCACCCCACCCTTCTGGTTTGCCACCCCAATGACTTTGCCCATTTCATCCTCCGCTTTTCTGTGTCGGAGTTTATTATATACGATGTGTTTCGTAATTTCAAGTGTTTATCCATGTTTCACGTGAAACTTCGTCGCACGGATGCCGTCGAGGCTTTTTGCCGCCGGGTTGTCCCAAATCGCGTGAGCGCGGGTAATGTTTCACGTGAAACATCGCTGCCGCATGAGTCGGTTTACCCGAGAAACATGTCCACATCCCGAACCGTCAGTCCGGGGTGCAGGGCCAGATTGATACCGTAGGCCATGAGCCGGGAGATGGTCTGCACGTTGGAGTCGATTTCCCTGGGGGTCACGATCATGCCACCACTTTTTTCCCGGAGCTGCCCGGCGTCCAGTTCAACGCCGGCCTCTCGAGCTACGTCCAGCGTCAGGGTGGCGGCGTCGACCACCGTAGGTACGCCCAGGGCGATGACGGGGATGCCAAGGGTATCCTTTGAGAGCGCGGCTCTGGCGTTGCCCACGCCGGAGCCGGGGACAATTCCGGAGTCGGCAATCTGCACCGTGCGGCAGACCCGGTCCATCCCCCGGGAGGCAAGAGCGTCTACGGCGATAAGAGCGGTGGGCTTGATCTCGCGTACCACGGCGCCCACCACGTCAACGCTCTCCACACCGGTGGTGCCCATAACGCCCGGCTCCAGAGCGGCCAGATCCCCGAACCCGGAAAAGGCGTCGGGCATCTGTCTCTTCAGGTGCCGGGTTACCAGAGTGTTTTTCACGACCAGGTGCCCCACGGCGTCAGGGGTGATGGCGGGATTGCCCAGCCCCGCCACGAGGACGCCCCCGGACACGCGGCCCAGCAGATCCTGCAGGATCTCGGCGATCACCTGAACCCCGGCCTCAAAGGAGTCGTCCTCGCGGCGGAGGAACCGGCCAAGCTCCACGGTGACGTATTTGCCCTTCGGTTTACATAACTCCTCGGAGGCTCGGTCGCCGGTGATAGTGACGGTGGTGACCTCAAAGCCCTGTCGGGACTCCACGGACTCCTCCGCCCCCTCAAGCTCGGCAAGATTGTCCTCATTCCAGATGCGCTTGGCCTCCATCGCCAGATCAGATCTGCGTGACAGCATAAAAAACCCCCATATGTTGTATGTTGAGGATAGTATTTGCACAAATTTCAAAAAGTACACGCTTAACATAAAAATTTTAAAAAAGGGCTTGAAATTTTTCAAAAAGAATGATAAAATACCATTCCGCACGGTAAGTGACACAGATGTGATGAAGTTTTCCGTGACTTTATAGGAGGAGGTGGCCAGAGTATGCCCAATATCAAGTCAGCGAAGAAGCGCGTTCTGGTCGGCAAGGCGAACAACGCCCGCAACAAGGCCGACAAATCCGAATTGAAGACCGTTCTCAAGAAGTTTGACGCAGCAGTGGCCGGAGGCAGCCGCGATGAGGCCGAGAGCGCCTATAAAGTCGCAGTCAAGGCTGTGGACAAGGCGGCCGCGAAGGGTCTTATCCACAAGAACAACGCCGCTCACAAGAAGAGCAGCCTTGATACAAAGCTCGCGACCCTCTGATACAGATTTTGATACAGATTTATTGTAGTATTAGAGTATGAAGCCATGAAAATCCGCCGGAAGCTCAGCCTCCGGCGGATTTTTATGTCCGCTTTTATCTCCTGTCAAAAACAAGGGCCGCACCCGCGAAGACCGCCGCTTCGCCAAGGACGGCGAGTGCCGCCCAGGCGTTTCCCTCGGCCGCCGTGACAAGGCCGGCGGGGGAGAGAAGCGTCAGGCGCGAGAGCGCCGGAGTGAGGGAACCGAAATCGGCGAAGCAGCCGCCCGCGAGACACACGAGCAGAGCCAAAAGCCCCACGAGGGCGTCCACCCGGTTCGGGCCGGTCAGCCGGGACAGCAGGAGGGACAGCGCGGCGAAGCTGAGCGCGCCCAAAAGCGCGGCAAAAACCGTCAACACACCGGGGCCGCCGGGCAGAATCACGATGAAGATCACCAAAAAACCGATGCCCCACAGCGACAGGAGCGCGGACAAAAGCTCCAACGTCCGCCCGCCCGGCAGGCTCCTCATCCGCCGGGACGCGGCACGGGCATCGCGGGCGGAGAGGACCCCGGCGCAGCTCAGCAGGGTAAACAGTGCCGCCAAAAGTCCAAAGGCGAGAGGCGTGGGGGCAAAGGGTTCCGGCGCGGTCCTGCCGTCGGACCATTCGACGCGGTAGAGTCCCCGCATGTCCGCCGCCGCAGCGTCGAAAAGGCTGTAGAGACGGGCGGCTTCGGCGTCGTCAAGCTCCCGGCCCAGAAGCTCCCGGGCGTCTTGGACGCACCCGACGCGCCGGAGCTGAGAAACGGCCAGTCCGGCTACGATCTCCCGCGCGCCGCGCTCCGAGCCGGCGGCGGAGGCGGCGCGGTAGGTCAAGGGGAGCTGGCCGCCGTCCGCAAGGGCGTCGCCGAAGCCACGGCCGATGAGAAGCAGTCCCTCATAATTCCCGTTCAAAAGCGCCCGTTTCCCCTCGCTTTCGCTCATTTCCGAGACCTCCACGCCGGAGACGCCCGCCAGGGCGGACACCAGATCCCTGGCCCCGGCGCTGTTATCCCTGTCGCAGACGGCGATTTTAAGCGCCGCCGCCCCGCCGTGGGCGCCGGCGGCCATGGCGCAGAGAAGCGCGGCGGCAAGAATGATCGCCCCGCCGCGCGCACCGCCGGCGAGCTGGGCAAGCCTGAACGACGAAAGCTCCATGAGCCGTCTAAAAAAGCCGCTTTTCCGCATATTTTTGCCGGACTCGGCGGAACCTCCGGACAGCGCGAACCGTTTTCCGGATTTCCGCGCCCCGGTGGGCAGGAGAGACAGCGCGAAAAACAGCGCCATGATGATGTACAGCGGCCACAGAAGCCCTGCGGTCTCAGCGAGGGCAAATCCCGACGCCCTGGCGTCCAGGGCCGTGCGGGCCAGATTCGGAAGGGTGAACCGGGACAACGCCCGCGCGGCCACGGGAAGCGCCCGGACCGGATACAGCGTCCCACCCAGGGCCAGGGAGGCCAGCATCACCAGATTCCCCACCCGCTGGACCCGCGCCGGATCGGCCGTCCGGGACGCCAGAAAGCCCATCACCGAAAAGGCGGCCAACAGCAGGCCAAGATACAGAAACAGTGTGGAAATCAAGCCCAGTCCCGCCAGGATCGCGGTCATCACCACCGCTGGGGCCGAGAGCGCCAGAGCCGCCAGGATTTTTGATACCCAGAACGCCCACGACGCGCCGCCGGCGGCTCGAAGTCTCGGCAGTACGCCGAGAGACCGCTCCTCGGGCACGGTCTTGACGGCCGCCAGAGCGAAAAACATGGCCAGCAGCGACAGTACACCGGCCGCCAGACGCCGCGTCAGCGCACCGGCCGCGTCGGACGCCGTATCGGCGGCGAAAACCTCCTGGCGCCCCAGGGCGTCCAGCGCAAGCCTGTCCCCGGCGTTGTTCCGGATCTCCCGCCAGGCGTCCTCGTCGCCCTCGGGATACGCAAACCTGTAGACCGCCAGAGCGGCGGCGTGGTTGGCCCGGACGATGCTCATGACGGAGGTGAAAATGCCCTCAAACAGCGCGCTTTGGGTGGGTGTGTCCGCGTTCAGGGTCACCTCCACGGGGGCGGCGGTCATGTCGTAGAGGTCGTAGAAGAGCCCCTTCGGGATGGTAGCCACCGCCGCCGCGCCGTCGTTCAGCGCCTCGACGTCGGTCTCATCCGTCAGTACGCGTACCTCGGAGAAAAGCTCCACCTGACGCAATTGACTGATCAGCGACCGGCTCATGACGGTGCTGTCCAGGTCCCGGACGGCGATATCAAACCTCGGAACAAGCCCCGCGCCCGAGTCGGAGACAAAGGCCCGCAGAGCCGGGAGCATCAGGAGCGGCAGGACCAGCGCAAGAATACCCACGGAGCGGAGGAAAAGCTTTATATCCTTATATAAAAGCGCCCACAGCGTTCTCATTGGTACACCTCGCCGGCGATCAGCCCGCCGTCCAGCGCCATGACCCGGTCGGAGAAGCGCATGTCCCGGGCCTCGTGGGTGGCCATGACCACCGGCGTACCCAGCGCGCACATATGGCGCAGGAGCTTCAGGATCAGCTCCGCCGACTCCGGGTCCGCGCCCACCGTGGGCTCGTCCAGGACGAGGAGTCCCGGCGTGGTCATCAGGGCGGAGGCCAGATGGAGCCGCCGCTTCATGCCGCCGGACAGGGTGAGGACGGGGGAGCCCGCCTTTTCCTCCAGGCCCAACTGCCCCAAAAGCCAGCCCGTCCGCGCCTTTACGGCGCCGCCCGGCATCCCGGCGGCGATGCCCCAAAAGCGCAGGTTTTCCGCCGCCGTCAGGGATTCGTACAGGCTCAGCTCCTGGGGAACGTACCCCACCGCGCCTCGGGCCTCCGGAGAAAGCTCCACCGCGCCCTGATCCGGGCGCAGGACGCCGGCCAGGATGGCCAGCAGGGTGGACTTACCCGCCCCGTTGGGGCCTCGGACGGCCAGAAGCTCCCCCGCGCCCACCGTCAGGCTCACGGGTCCCAGCACACGCTTCCCACCGTAGCTTTTTTCGATATTTGTCGCCTTTACGCGGTATTCCATCAGAAGATCCCTCCGAACTCGCCCAAAATATCGCCGGTCAGCTTCGAGACAAGCCCCTCCGCCAGCTTGATCACCTCAAGGATATTGTACCCGGAAATGTCCACAAGCTCCCCCTCCGGCTCTTTGGCCGTGGAGGGCGTCGTGGCGGTCAGATCCAGGGTAAGACCATCGATCCCCACCCCCAACGGGTCGCCGTCCAGGGTCAGGGACGCGCTCAGCGGCAGCTCGCCGTTCAGCTCAAAGGAGGCATCAAATCCCGGTCCCGTGACGGTACCGGGGAGGCTCAGCCCGTCGGGCTCGATCCGGACGGTCACGCCGCCGGCCTCAACCGTTACGGCCTTCAACCGGATCCAGCTGGCCTCCAGCGTCCAGGTAAGGCTCTCCGGCGGGACGAGGCCTATGCCCAGCTCATCCCCCAGCGCCAAAACCATGGCCTCAAGCTCCGCCTCCGAGGGGGCGAACACGTACCGGGTCAGGCCGTTTTCCTTTGTGACCGTGAGATTTTCGTCATTCACGGCGTCAAAAAGGATGTCCAAACACGCCCTCGTCTTTTCGCGGAAGGACGAGGCGTCCGGCTTCGGCAGCGGGAGCTTTGCCCCCTCGTAGTATTTCCCGTCGGCCTGGGGCAGGGCAAAGCCCAGGGCGCCGTCCCGGTATGTGGCATACCCGGTCAAGACCTCGCTGCCCATGACGGTAAGACCGGCGTTTATGAGGGCGCCGCCGTCCTCAAGCTGGAGCTTCAGGACCGCCGCCGAGCCGCGCAGGAGCCGGGAGATCAGAAAATCGTCACAGCCGGCGGTCAGCTCCAGATCCGCGCTTAGCTCCCCCCGGTCCGCCGCCCCGCCAAGGAGCTTAAGCGCCGGGTCCAGAAGCTGGCTCCGCTGGATCGACTCAAACCCCGGCCGGGGCAGGAAAATGAAAAGGCACAGGGCGGCCGCCGCAAAAAAGACCGCCAAAAGGGCCCGGACCCGGCGCCTTTTGACCTTTGACCGGGACGCCCCCGCAAAGTCCGGGAACATGTACCCGCAGGTTGGGCAATATGCCCCGTCGGGCACGGAATTCTGGCAGTTGGGACACGTCCTCATGAGCTGTACTCCTTTAGAAAAAAGCAGATGTTGTGCGGATTTTCGCGAATAATCCCACATCTTGCGCCGCAAAGGGGATCCGCACCAAAAATTATACGTCCGATGGAACAAAAAGTCAACAAAACCCGCCCCATTGTGGGATTTCACAAAATTTCACGCTCCGGAGCGGCGCGGTTTTGCCAAGGTGACGGTAAATCAGGCAATTTTGGGCAATTAGACCGAAAAAAACGCTCGTCATGCAAATTTTTTTCAAATTTGGTTAAAAATTTTTCCTTGTATGTTTGGATTGCATGTGCTATAATGCATTTATTCAAAAAGGGCGGTCATACGATAAATAATTTTTATGGTATAAATTTTGCAAGTTTCCCTTTTCGATTATTCAGTTTTTAAAGTGCGACCTTCGTTACATATCTTTCGACGGTACATTTTAAAATAAAATTTTATAGGAGGAAAAAACCAAATGAAAAAGTCCAAGCTTCTCTGCCTGGTGCTTGCTCTGCTGATGGTCCTGAGCCTGGCGGCCTGCGGCGGTAACGGCGACGATACCGCCAGCGGCGACACCGAGGGCCCCGACACCGCCGGCGGCAGCACCGACAACAACGACGACTCCTCCGGCTCCGATGAGTGGGTCGAGCCTGTCGACGACAGGCGCTTCGTCCTGAGCCAGTATGAGTACGGCGTCGATTACATTGACATGTACGAGACCTACGGCAAGGGATTCACCATCGACCAGGTCACCGAGGATCCCGAGACCGGCCTTGCTCACGCCACCTTTGACGGCGTGGACTATGAGCTGGGCATGAACTTCCTGTCCTATGCCATGGTGTACAACACCCAGGTCCCCGAGGGCGGCCAGTGGAAGACCGAGGATGACGTCTATGTCACCTGGTTCAAGTACTATATGACCCGCTGGAACTACCTGATGCCCGAGGTGCCCCTGTACTCCAACGAATACTATGACGTCTACAACGCGCAGATCAAGGGCGTCAGCGAGTATCCCACCAACCCCTTCTGGAGTCCCGTCAACGCTCTGATCGACTGGACCAGCGAGAAGGCGGACAACGACATCATCATTGGTAACTCCACCGAGCTGAACGGCCGTTTCCGCTATCCCTCCTGGGGCGTTGCCTCTCCCCCGGCCTCCGATAGCGACATCAACACCCTGATCAGCGGCCTTGAGACCGTCAGCCTCACCAGCGACGGCAGCTATGTGGTGAACCCCACTGTCGTTGACAGCCTCACCGAGGAGGACCACGACGACGGCTCCCACACCTACACCATCAAGATCAAGGACGATCTGAAGTTCTCCGACGGCAGCCCCATCACCGCCAAGAACTACCTGGTCACCCTGCTGATGAACTGCGGCCCTGTGGCTGTGGCTGCCGGCGGACAAGGCACGGCTGGCCAGTCCCTCGTTGGCTATGAAGCCTATCACGCTTTTGACGGCACCAACGCCGGCGCCGAGGGCGTGGCCCGGACCTTCTCCGGCGTCCGCCTGCTGGACGACTACACCTTCTCCATCACCGTCACTTCCGACTACTATCCCTACTACTACGCCATCACCTACGCCGGCTTCTCTCCCGAGTCCATGGAACTCTGGCTGGGCGATGATGTGGACATCAAGGACGACGGCGAGGGCTGCTACCTGACCGACGCCTTCTATACCAAGAGCGGCGACACCTACACCCATGCTACCGTTATCACCGACGCTGTCCGCTGCACCGATCAGACCTATCCCGTTTCCGGCCCCTACATGATCGACAACTACGATCAGGCCGCCGCCATCGCCACTCTGGTGATCAACCCCAACTTCAAGGGCAACTATGAAGGCAAAAAGCCCCAGATCGAGAAGATCATCTACAAGCGCATCATCTCCGAGACTCAGCTTCAGGACTTCAAGTCCGGCGGCGTTGACGTTCTCGCCGGCGTCACCGGCGGCACTGAGACCGACGAGGCTCTGGCTCTCGTGGCCGAAAGTCCCGACAAGTACGTGGCCACCCACTACGGCCGCGCCGGCTACGGTAAGCTGGGCTTCCGCGGCGACCTGGGTCCCGCCCGCTTCCCCGAGGTCCGTCAGGCCATCGCCTACTGCATGGACCGCGCCACCTTCGCC